>NZ_JBIWGC010000058.1:0-1038 GCF_044763335.1 Streptomyces sp. NPDC096105 | reverse complement strand
GCCGTCCTTCTCCATCTGCTCGGCGATCTTCATCGCCTCCTCGATCAGCGTCTCCACGATCTTCGACTCCGGCACGGTCTTGATGACCTCGCCCTTCACGAAGATCTGCCCCTTGCCGTTGCCCGAGGCCACCCCCAGGTCCGCCTCACGCGCCTCACCCGGACCGTTCACCACACAGCCCATCACCGCGACCCGCAACGGCACCTCCATGCCCGTCAGACCCGCGGTGACCTCCTCCGCCAGCTTGTAGACGTCCACCTGCGCCCGCCCGCACGACGGACACGACACGATCTCCAGCCCGCGCTGCCGCAGGTTCAGCGACTCCAGGATCTGGATGCCGACCTTGATCTCCTCCACCGGCGGCGCCGACAACGACACCCGGATCGTGTCACCGATGCCCTGCGACAGCAGCGCACCGAACGCCACGGCCGACTTGACCGTGCCCTGGAAAGCCGGACCGGCCTCGGTCACCCCCAGGTGCAACGGGTAGTCGCACCGCTCGGCGAGCTGCCGGTACGCCTCGACCATCACCACCGGGTCGTTGTGCTTCACCGAGATCTTGATGTCGCGGAAATCGTGCTCCTCGAACAGCGACGCCTCCCACAGCGCCGACTCCACCAGCGCCTCCGGAGTGGCCCTGCCGTACTTCTGCAGCAGCCGCCGGTCCAGCGACCCCGCGTTCACCCCGATCCGGATCGGCGTGCCGTGGTCCTTCGCCGCCCTCGCGATCTCCTTGACCTGGTCGTCGAACTTCTTGATGTTGCCCGGGTTCACCCGCACCGCCGCGCAGCCCGCCTCGATCGCGGCGAACACGTACTTCGGCTGGAAGTGGATGTCGGCGATCACCGGGATCTGCGACTTCCTCGCGATCACCGGCAACGCGTCCGCGTCGTCCTGCGTGGGGCAGGCCACCCGCACGATCTGGCAGCCCGACGCGGTCAGCTCCGCGATCTGCTGCAGCGTGGCGCCGATGTCCGACGTCCGCGTCGTGGTCATCGACTGCACCGACACCGGCGCGTTCCCGCCCACCGCCACCGA
>NZ_JBIWGC010000057.1:0-1054 GCF_044763335.1 Streptomyces sp. NPDC096105 | reverse complement strand
CTAACGAGCTCGTGCACAGTAGGCGGTGGGGCGTCGAGGACTTTGGCGGGGCTCGGTGTTCACCTCGGCCGTGCCGAGGTGAGGTCGACGGTCTGCTGGTGGGACAGCAGGGCGGCGATGGCCTGGACGGTGTCGCTCATGTGCTCGCGGCGGCCGAGGTGGCGGGCCAGTGCTCGCCAGTTCTTCAGGTGGGCGATGCCGTGTTCGACTCGGATGCGTCGCGAGGAGTGCGCCTTGCGCTGTCTCTCGTACATCTCCTCGTACCAGTCCGGAGCATTCCTCTTGAACTTGCGGTGTGGTGGTGTGATCACCCGTCCGCCGGTCTGGGCACCCAGGCCCTGATAGCCGGCATCGGCAAGGATCTCCACCGTGGGCCCGTCGGCCAGGAGCTGGACCAGCCCCAACTGGCGGGCGTGGGTGATGTCCGCGCAGTTGCCGGGCCTGGTCGGGCTGCAGAACAGCACCCGCCCGTCCTCGTCGGTGACGACCATGGTCTTGACGGCGTTCTGCTTGTTCTTGCCGGAGATGAACGCGTCCCGGTCCTTGCGCCCGGCGGCCGGCCGGCGGACCCGGATCTCGGTGCCGTCGATGATCCCGGTCTTCCCGTCGGCACCGAGGTGGTCGATGACCTCGGACAGGGTCCGCAGCCGCACACCCGGGCCGACGGTGCACCCTCGCCCGGCGAGCAAGGGCCGCACCTCTGCGATGGCGCGGGTGATGGTGGAGCGGTCGACACCGAACCAGCAGGCGAGCACGTCGTGCGTGACCGCGTGCCGGAGGTGCACGAGCGTGGCCAGGAGCCGGTCGACAAACACCAGCCGGTGCTTCGCACCCGCGCCCACAGCACGCTTCCGTGGCCGGGACGCAAGCTTGGCCTGGTGCCGTTCGTGCCACAACGGGCCAAGTTCAGCCACGAGTTCAGCGATCACGTCGGCTGACAGGCCCGTGATCCTCCGGTCACTGATGATCGCTGCACGAGATGCGTTTCCCACCACACGACCATGATCGACGATCAGAAGCTCGACACCTCCCTGCCTACTATGCACGAGCTCGT
>NZ_JBIWGC010000056.1:0-1127 GCF_044763335.1 Streptomyces sp. NPDC096105 | reverse complement strand
CCCCGTTATCTTCTTCGCGGTCCTGCAAGAGGGCCGCTGGCCTCCGGGCCCGGCATGACTTTTGCCCCCTGTCGAACGGATGACCTGGGGGGTGGTGTCACCGGGTCCGGGAGGTGCCGTCGGAGACGCTGATGAGAGGTCCGGCCACCGCCCGGTCCGGCGCAACGCCGGGCAGTTCGCGGGCGGCAGGTCTGCATAACGTGGATGCGCGCGTACGACACCACCGCCCGAGGCCGGCTCGTCCGACTCCCTGGAGAGGGTGCGATGTTCGACACCGAAAACGTGGGCGTGTTCCTGGGCCTGGACGTCGGCAAGACGGCCCATCACGGCCACGGGCTGACCCCGGCCGGGAAGAAGGTCTTCGACAAGCCCCTGCCCAACAGCGAGCCGAAACTGCGGGCCGTCTTCGACAAGCTGGCCGCGAAGTTCGGCACGGTACTGGTGATCGTGGACCAGCCCGCCTCGATCGGTGCCCTCCCCCTGACCGTCGCCCGGGACGCGGGCTGCCAGGTCGCCTACCTGCCCGGACTGGCGATGCGCCGGATCGCCGACCTCTACCCGGGCGAGGCGAAGACCGATGCGAAGGACGCGGCCGTGATCGCGGACGCGGCCCGCACGATGCCGCACACCCTGCGCTCGCTGGAGCTGACCGACGAGATCACCGCCGAGCTCACGGTCCTGGTCGGCTTCGACCAAGACCTCGCGGCCGAGGCCACCCGCACCAGCAACCGGATACGCGGCCTGCTCACCCAGTTCCACCCCAGCCTGGAACGCGTCCTCGGCCCCCGCCTGGACCACCAGGCCGTCACCTGGCTCCTGGAACGCTACGGCTCCCCGTCCGCCCTGCGCAAAGCCGGCCGCCGCAGACTCGTGGAACTGATCCGCCCGAAAGCCCCCCGCATGGCCGCCCGGCTGATCGACGACGTCTTCGACGCACTCGACGAACAGACCGTCGTCGTCCCCGGCACCGGCACCCTCGACATCGTCGTGCCCTCCCTGGCAGCCTCGCTCGCCGCCGTCCACACCCAGCGCCGCGCTCTGGAAGCCCAAATCAACACCCTGCTGGAGGCCCACCCTCTTTTCCCGGTCCTGACGTCGATGCCCGGCATCGGCGTCAGGACCGCCGC
>NZ_JBIWGC010000055.1:0-1206 GCF_044763335.1 Streptomyces sp. NPDC096105 | reverse complement strand
CGTGTGGTGGCGTTGCGGGCGCGGGTGATCGGCCGGGAGCTGGCCGGTCTGGGCGGGATGGCGTCGGTGTCGCTGCCGCGTGCGGAGGTCGAGGCGCGCCTGGCCTCGGTCTGGGAAGGCCGCCTCGACATCGCTGCGGTGAACGGCCCTTCCAGCACCGTCGTCGCGGGGGATGCGGACGCGGTCGTGGAGTTCGTGGAGGCCTGCCGGGCCGAGGAGGTCCGGGCCCGTCAGGTTCCCGTGGACTACGCCTCGCACTCCGCGCACGTGGAGCGGATCGAGGCCGAGCTTCTCGACGTCCTCGCCCCGATCACCCCGCGTGCCGCCCGGGTGCCGTTCTACTCGACCGTTGATGCGGCCCCCGTGGACACCGCGTCGTTGGACGCGGGTTACTGGTACCGCAATCTGCGCCACACCGTCCGCTTCGAGGAGACCGTCCGGCTCCTGGCCGGCCGGGGTTTCGGGACGTTCGTGGAGTCCAGCGCGCACCCGGTGCTGATCATGGGCATCCAGGAGACGGCCGACGTGACGGCCGTGGGATCGCTGCGCCGGGACGAAGGCGGACTGGAGCGCTTCCTCGCCGCCGCCGCCGAACTGTTCGTCCAAGGCGTGCCCGTCGACTGGGCCGCCCTCTTCGAGGGCACCGACGCCCGGCGTGTCGAGCTGCCCACCTACCCCTTCCAGCGCACCCGGTACTGGTTCGATTCCGTGCCCGAGGCGGAGCCGGCCCACGGAGTCCCGGACATCGAGGAGACGCTGCTCAGTCGTGAGCTGCGGGGCCGCTCCGAGGCCGAGCGACTGGACTACGTCCTCGAACTCGTCCGGGTCCACGCCGCAACCGTGCTCGGCCGAGCCGCCGCCGACACGGTCAGCCCCGACCTGACCTTCAAGGAGCAGGGCTTCGAGTCGATCCAGGGCATCGAGTTGCGCAACCGGCTGCGCGCCGCGACCGGCCTGCCCCTGCCCACCACCCTCGTTTACGACCACCCGACGCCGGCGGAGGTCGCCCGACTGATCCGGGACGTCGCCGCCGACGAGGAGGCCCCGAGCCTGCCGACGGCCCCCGCGCCCCGCGAGCAGCGGAACCACCCCGCCCACCCGGACGACGATGCCATCGCGATCGTGGGGATGGCGTGCCGGTTCCCGGGTGGGGTGGGGTCGCCGGAGGGTCTGTGGGATCTGGTGGTGTCGGGGGCGGACGCGGTG
>NZ_JBIWGC010000054.1:0-1425 GCF_044763335.1 Streptomyces sp. NPDC096105 | reverse complement strand
CGGGTCCGCAGGCGGAGGCGGAGCTGGCGCGTGTGTCGCCGCAGGCCTCGGCCGATGTGCTGGCCGACTCCCTCGTCGCCCCCCGCCGCAACCGCATATCGGACGTCATGCCCACCAGCGAGCAGAAGTCCGCCAAGATCACTGTCCAGGGCCGCGACTTCCCGACGTTCGCGCCGTTCACGGTGACCACGGTGGAGGACGTGACGTTCCCCATCGACGTCGTCTACACCTGGGTCGACGGCGAGGACCCCGAGCTGCGCGCCAAGCGCCAGAAGTACAAGAGCGAGGGCGTCCCGGCGATCCTCGACAAGGAGACCAACGAGTCCCGGTACACCAGCCACGACGAGCTGAAGTACTCGCTGCGGTCGCTGGAGATGTACGCCGGCTTCGTGCGACACGTGTACATCGTCACCGACGGCCAGACCCCCGAGTGGCTGAACGCCGACGCGCCCGGCGTGACGGTCGTGGACCACAAGGACATCTTCCCCGAGGGCGTCCTGCCGGTGTTCAACTCGCACGCGATCGAGACGCGGCTGCACCACATCCCGGGCCTGTCGGACCACTACCTGTACTTCAACGACGACGTGTTCGTCGGCCGCAGCGTCACCCCGCAGCACTTCTTCTACGCCAACGGCATCGCCCGCATCCCGTTCTCGCCGCTCAAGGTCGGCGTCGGCCAGCCGCACGGCGGCGAGACCGCCACCAACTCGGCCGGCAAGAACGTGCGCCAGCTGCTGATGAAGGCCCACGACCGCTTCATCACGCACAACTTCATGCACACCCCGCTGCCGCAGGTGCGGTCCGTGCTGCAGGAGCTCGAGGAGATGTTCCCCGAGGAGGTCGGCCAGACCATGCGCTCGCGCTTCCGGTCGCCCGACGACATCGCCATGACCGCCTCGATGCACTACAACCACGCGTACATCACCGGCAAGGGCGTCCCGGGCAAGTTCCGCTTCCGGTACGTCAACATCAGCCGTGAGGACGCGGACCGCCGTCTCGAGGGCATCCGGACGAAGCGCAACTTCGACTTCTTCTGCCTCAACGACGTCGACGTGCCGCCGGAGCAGCGCGCCGAGGTCACGGCCCGCATGTTCTCCTTCCTGGAGGAGTACTTCCCCTTCCCGAGCTCCTTCGAGAAGGCACCTGAAAGCACGTCTTCCGGGACGCGTTGATGGCACCGGGGTCGCGGCCGATCCGGAAGCTCGCGCGCAGGGGACTCGGCGTCGGACGGAAGGTGCGCGACCGGGCGTCGGCCGCGCGCCTGGACCGGCAGCGGCAGGCCGTGCTCGGCCCGGACGCGGGTGTGTGCCAGGCGTCGTTCCACGATCAGCCGTTGTGGGGGCGGGTGGTCGACTCGTTCACGGCGGCGGGTGCGGCGGCGGACAATCTGGGGCTGGTGGCGGACGCTCTGGAGCGTGCGGGGAT
>NZ_JBIWGC010000053.1:0-1944 GCF_044763335.1 Streptomyces sp. NPDC096105 | reverse complement strand
GCCGGGTCCTGCGGCACTGGATGGACGCCGGGGTGCGGATCTTCCGCGTGGACAACCCGCACACCAAGCCGGTGGTGTTCTGGGAGCGGGTGATCTCCGAGATCAACCGCACCGACCCCGACGTCGTCTTCCTGGCGGAGGCCTTCACCCGCCCGGCGATGATGCACACCCTGGCCCAGATCGGCTTCCAGCAGTCGTACACGTACTTCACCTGGCGCACCACCAAGCAGGAGCTGACGGAGTACCTGACCGAACTGACGGGGGAGGCCGCCTCCTACATGCGGCCCAACTTCTTCGCCAACACCCCCGACATCCTGCACGCCTACCTCCAGCACGGCGGCCGGCCCGCCTTCGAGGTCCGCGCCGTCCTCGCCGCCACCCTCTCCCCCGCCTGGGGCATCTACAGCGGCTACGAACTGTGCGAGAACACCCCGCTGCGCGAGGGCGGCGAGGAGTACCTCGACAGCGAGAAGTACCAGCTCAAACCCCGCGACTGGGAAGCCGCCGCACGCGAGGGACGCACCATCGCCCCCCTCATCACCCGCCTCAACACCATCCGGCGCGAGAACCCGGCCCTGCGGCAGCTGCGCGACCTCCACTTCCACCAGGCGGACAAGGAGGAGGTCATCGCGTACTCGAAGCGGCGGGACGGCAACACGGTGCTCGTGGTCGCCAATCTCGACACCCGGCACACCCAGGAGGCGACGGTCTCGTTGGACATGCCGCAACTCGGCCTGGACTGGCACGAGTCCGTGCCGGTGCGCGACGAGCTCACCGGCGAGACCTATCACTGGGGCAGTGCCAACTATGTGCGTCTCGGTCCGGGCGGGGCACATGTACTCGTCGTCGGCGGGGAGTCCGGGGACGGACCTCCCGGGACGCACAGCACGGCTCTGCGACCGTCCACCCCGCAGATCGGAGGGTCTTCCGCCACATGAGCGTCAACGAACCCGTCCCGGACACCTTCGAGGACACCCCCGCCAAGGACCGTGACCCCGACTGGTTCAAACGCGCCGTCTTCTACGAGGTCCTCGTCCGTTCCTTCCAGGACAGCGACGGCGACGGCGTCGGCGACCTGAAGGGCCTGACCGCCAAGCTGGACTACCTGCAGTGGCTGGGCGTCGACTGCCTGTGGCTGCCGCCCTTCTTCAAGTCGCCGCTGCGCGACGGCGGGTACGACGTCGCCGACTACACCTCGGTCCTGCCGGAGTTCGGCGACCTCGCCGACTTCGTGGAGTTCGTCGACTCCGCCCACCAGCGGGGCATGCGCGTGATCATCGACTTCGTCATGAACCACACCAGCGACCAGCACCCGTGGTTCCAGGAGTCGAGGCGCGACCCCGACGGGCCGTACGGCGACTACTACGTGTGGGCCGACGACGACAAGCAGTTCCAGGACGCCCGGATCATCTTCGTCGACACCGAGGCGTCGAACTGGACGTACGACCCGGTGCGCAAGCAGTACTACTGGCACCGCTTCTTCTCGCACCAGCCGGATCTGAACTACGAGAACCCGGCCGTGCAGGAGGAGATGATCTCCGCGCTGAAGTTCTGGCTGGACCTCGGGATCGACGGGTTCCGGCTGGACGCGGTGCCGTACCTGTACCAGGAGGAGGGGACGAACTGCGAGAACCTGCCGGCGACGCACGCGTTCCTGAAGCGGGTCCGCAAGGAGATCGACACCCAGTACCCCGACACCGTCCTGCTCGCCGAGGCCAACCAGTGGCCCGAGGACGTCGTCGACTACTTCGGCGACTACGCCGCCGGCGGCGACGAATGCCACATGGCCTTCCACTTCCCGGTCATGCCCCGCATCTTCATGGCCGTCCGCCGCGAGTCGCGCTACCCGGTCTCCGAGATCCTCGCCAAGACCCCCGCCATCCCCTCCGGCTGCCAGTGGGGCATCTTCCTGCGCAACCACGACGAGCTGACCCTGGAGATGGT
>NZ_JBIWGC010000052.1:0-3089 GCF_044763335.1 Streptomyces sp. NPDC096105 | reverse complement strand
TGGGCGGTCAGCTTGGCCTGCGAGAAGGCCAGGATGAAGTGCCGCCGTCCCCACAGCTGACGGACGTACGCGCCGAGGGACGGACGGGCGCCGCTCACGGACAGCCCGTACTTGGCGGCCAGCTCGGCCGCCGGGAGGCCCTCGTCGGGCGGCGCGGACGCGCTGACCGCGACCGTGCCGTCGTGCGTTGTCTCACTCACGGGTGGATAACTTTCGTCCTCGATGTGCGTGGCCCGCGCGGGCCTGCCAGGAGCCGGGGACCGGGTGAACCGGACCCCCGGACCCGAAGCTTGTCAGATCACCGGGGGCCGGCCCAGCCGGGTCAGCCGCCACACCGTACGCCACTTCATGGGCCTGCGGGGGCCGCAGGGCGAGGTCCAGCCCTCCCGGAAGCCCCCGAACCACGCCTTGAGCGCGGGCCCCGAGGGCCGGCGCAGAAGGGTGAGGAGCAGCCAGACGCCCAGGTACACCGGGACGAGCGGGACGGGCAGGTTGCGCCGGGCGAGCCAGACGCGGTTGCGGGCCACCATGCGGTGGTACACCGCGTGCCGTGAGGGGGCGGTCGTCGGGTGGTACAGCACCATGTCGGACCGGTAGTCGATCATCCAGCCGGCGTCGAGCGCACGCCAGGCCAGGTCGGTCTCCTCGTGGGCGTAGAAGAACTCGTCCGGCAGGCCGCCGACCTCCGCGAAGACCTGGGTGCGCACGGCGTTGGCGCCGCCGAGGAAGGTGGTCACCCGGGAGGAGCGCATCGGGTCGGAGGCGCGCAGCCGGGGCACGTGCCGGCGCTGGGTGACGCCGGTGTCCGGGTCGGCGATGCGGAAGCTGATGATGCCGAGCGAGGGGTCCTCGGCGAACGCCTTCCGGCACAGCTCGGCGGTGTCGGTGTGCGCGAGCAGGCCGTCGTCGTCGAGGAAGAGGAGGATGTCGACGTCCCGTCCGCCGGGCCCGAACGCCTCGATGCCGACGTTGCGCCCGCCGGGGATGCCGAGGTTCTCGGGCAGCTCGACGGTCCGCACGCCCTCGGGGACGTCGGGCACGGGCGAGCCGTTGCCGACGACCACGACCTGGACGGGGTCGCCGTCCTGCTTGGCGACCGAGTCGAGCAGGGCACGCAGTTCGTCGGGGCGGTTGCCCATGGTGATGACGACCGCGCCGACCTTCATGCCGGCGCTCACTTCAGCCTGCTGGAGACGAGGACGGACACGAGGTGCAGCAGGGTCTGCAGCAGGGCGATCCCGGCCAGGACGGCGGTGCCGAGGCGGGTGAAGAACAGGTCGCCCCGGGCGGCGTCGAGGATCGCGAGGAGCAGGATCAGCAGGGACGCCTCTATGCCCAGGATCAGCCGGTGGAACTTCAGGGCGGAGGCGGCCCGGCGGGCCAGCGCCATGCCGGAGGAGCGCGGCTCGGAGGCGGACTCCTTCACCGGGGGCAGGCCGTTCTGGTGGCGGGCCACACCGACCAGGTCGGTCTCCGCCTTGATGAGTATCGCGCCCAGCGCGGCGAGGGTGCCGAGGAAGGCCCACAGCCAGTCGATGCGGCCGGTGCCCCACAGGTCGGCGGCGCGCAGGCCGAGGCCGACCAGCACGGCGGCGTCGGTCAGGTAGGCGCCGACCCGGTCCATGTAGACGCCGCCGAGCGAGTACTGCTTCCTCCAGCGCGCGATCTCGCCGTCGACGCAGTCGAGCAGCAGGTACAGCTGGACGGCGACCACCCCGAGGACCGCGCCCGTGATGCCCGGCACCAGGAGGGCGGGGGCCGCGAGGACACCGCAGACGGTCATCAGATACGTGAGCTGGTTGGGGGTGACCCGGGTGTTCACCAGGTAGCGGTCGACCCGCAGGGACACCTCGCGCATGTAGAGGCGCCCCATCCAGTGCTCACCGCTGCGCCGGTCCTTGACCCCCGCGGGGTGCACGACCGGACGGAGTTCAGCTACCGATGGCCTTGACATAGTCGGCGTAGACGTCCTTGATCTGTTCGGTGGTCAGGGCGAGGTGTTCGAGGATGGTGAAGCGGCCGGGGCGGGTCTCGGGGGCGTACTCGACGACGCGGACGAACTCGTCGACGGTGAACCCGATCTCCTCGGGCAGCACCGGCAGCCCGTGCCGGCGCAGCACCTCGGCCATGGCCGCCGACTCCTCGTGCGCGCCGCGCAGGTACATCGCGAAGGCGGCGCCGAGTCCGCACTGCTCGCCGTGGGCGGCGGCGCGCTGCGGGTAGAGCAGGTCGAAGGCGTGGTTGATCTCGTGGCAGGCGCCGGAGGAGGGCCGGGAGTCGCCGGACACGGACATGGAGATGCCGGTGAGGACCAGGGCTTCGGCCAGCACCTGGAGGAAGGCGTCGTCGTCGATGCCGCCCGGGTGCCGGAGCACGGCCTCGCCGGCCTGCCGGGCCATGGCCGCGGCGAGTCCGTCGACCTTCTCGCCGTTGACGCGGTGGGACAGCTCCCAGTCCGCGACGGCGGAGATGTTGGAGACGACGTCGCCGATGCCCGAGCGGACGAACCGGACCGGGGCCTCGCGGATGACGTTGAGGTCGATCACGACCGCGATCGGGTTCGGCACGCCGTAGGAGCCGCGTCCCGCGTCGTTGTCGAGGGTCGCGACCGGCGAGCACAGGCCGTCGTGCGCCAGGTTGGTGGCGACCGCGACCAGGGGCAGGCCGACGCGCGCCGACGCGAACTTGGCGCAGTCGATGATCTTCCCGCCGCCGAGGCCGACCACCGCGTCGTAGCGGCCGCCCTGGATGGCGCCGGCCAGCCGGACCGCGTCGTCGATGGTGCCGCCGCCGACCTCGAACCAGTCGGCGCCGGGCAGCGAGGGCGCGACGCGGTCGCGCAGCCGGGCGCCGGAGCCGCCGCTGACGGCGATGGCGAGCCGGCCGGACTGCGAGATGCGCTCGTCCGCCAGGACGCAGGCCAGGTCGTCGAGGGCGCCGGGGCGGATGTCGACGACGACCGGCGAGGGGATGAGCCGGGTCAGTACTGGCACGCGATCTCCCGTCCGCGGGCGAGGTCGTCGTGGTTGTCGATCTCGACCCACGGGACCTCGCCGATCGGCGCCACGTCGATCCGGAAGCCCCGGTTC
>NZ_JBIWGC010000051.1:0-3148 GCF_044763335.1 Streptomyces sp. NPDC096105 | reverse complement strand
CACAACCGGGACCACACGAAGATCCGCAGCCTCGGCGAACGCGCCATGGCGATCCTCAAGTCCTGGCGGCTCCTGCGGAAGCTCCGCTGCAGCACCATCCGGATCACAACCGTCGTCCGAGCCGCCGTCGCCCTCGAACTCGCCACCTGATCAAGATGGAAAAGGCTCATTACCCAGCGTAAGCGGCCCGCATTCGAGCGACCAGGCAGTTTCCCGAAGCCTTCGATGCCCTCGTGTCCCCGGCCGGGCGGGGGTGTTGGTGGTCCTCGCCGTAGGTCCGCCCGCAGCAGCAATCCTCATCCCTGTAGTCAAGCCGACAATCTGACGTACGAGTGGGTCGCCGTAGCGCGGGTGGCGTGAGGTCAGGATTGGTTGGCGGCTCGGCGTTCGTGCCAGCGCCGTCGTAGCCAGTCTCCGGATTCTCCGACCGCGACCAGCAGTGCAGCTGAGGCGGCGCAGCGTGGGAGGGTGGTGGGCTGGCCGGTGGTGTGGCTGAGCAGCCAGAGGATGAGCGTGAACGCGGCCCACCAGAGGCTGACTGATCCGATCTCGCGCCGCCAGCGCGGTGGCCTCGTCATCAGGCGGTGTTCGCCGTACGGATTGCCGCGATGGCCGCGACGGCGCACCCGGTCACGGCCACGATGCCCGCGACCGCGGTGGCAGCGAAGGTGATTGCCGGTGAGGCTCCGGCCATACGCGGGATCACGTTGAGGGGTGCGACGGCGTACGCGTCCGGCACGCTGTGCGGCCGGGGCGACACCCGGGCGAGCGCGCCCTCGCGGCTCACCCGAACGCTGATCCCGGGCTGCGGGGCGGGCCGATCGCACTCGGGCGACGGTCCGCCAGGACTTCCGCGCCAAAAGGCCGCACCGACCGCCTCACGTCTGCCGTCTCTCGTCCCCGGCCCGGCCCCGGCCGCGCTCTCCCCACCGGGTCACGACGCCCGCCAGCGTCGTGGCGAGCACGAGCGGTCCGGCCACCCAGACCATCAAGGTCACCGGCCAGTCGGGGCGCCCGCCGACCACCTCGAAGATCTTCATGGCGGTCAGGGACAACCCCGTCAGCACCATGCCCAGCCCCCAGGCGCGGGCCATCCACGCGGACCCGGCAGACCTGTGCGTGGGCGTCGGGGACCGGCGCGGCAACAGCATCGGCCGCCACCCCTGCCAGGCACACCCCACCCCCACGGCCAGGACAAGCACATCCACGGCTCGCTCGAACACCCCGACCCCCCAACTCGTCGCCTCGGCTTCCGCGTCCGTACTGTTCAGGCACTCGCGGCAGAAAACCATGATCGATCCGCCGCGTCCACTCCGCTGTCGCGCCGGACTGGAGTCGACCGGCCTGATCGAGTGCGCCGCGACCCTTGTGACCCGCGGCGCCGTGCAGGGCGTACCTGCGCGACGGGAAGGCCGCCGGAGTCCTGGCGCTGCTGTGTGTTCGCCTCGGTCCATCAAGTCCCTGCGGCATACACACCCTGTTCCGGAACAAAGATCACTCGCTTCCGGACCGCCGGACGCAGTTCAAGGAAGCGAGTAGACAAACACCTACCGAGGGTTTGCTGTCCTGATCACTGCGCGCTACGACGTTGCCGGTGACCGGCCGTGCGCTGGCCTACCGCGATCACGAGGATGCCGGTCACCATGAGTACGCTGCCGGTCAGGGTGCCCCACTGCCGGGTGTCGAGGTCGTTGGTCATCAGCCCGAAGGCCGCTTGACAGCAGAGCGCGATGGCAATGACCAACTGCCCCCAGCCGTAGAGCTGCGGGCGGGTGACGTGTTTCCGGCTCGTGGGAAGCACCCATCCGCGGGTGAGCGCCGCGATACCCGAAGCGGCGATGAGCAGCGCCAGCAGAATGACGGGTATGCCGAGGTAGAGCCTCATGTTCCCTCCTTACAAGCCGGATCCATGCCGGACATCTGCGTGATCATGGCATCTCTTGGGGTGCCCGTCCATGAGCCTGCTTCCGGGTGGTGCTGACCGGGGAGGGCACTGACGAGCGGGCTGATGGAGCTGCTGGGCTGCGACAGCGTGAACCTGACCGAGATGATCACGCACCAGCGGCACGGCCGCCGACGGGTGCCCCGGCCGACGCCGCACAGCCGCGGTGATGCCGGGCCCGGGCTCGGAGCAGGTGCTTTCACGGCCTGGGCACGTCAGACCGGGTGCACCGGCGGCCGGGCGTGCCGTCCGGTACTGCGCTGCTGTTGCCGTTGCACGATCCATCGGACGAGGGGCAGCAGGCCCAGCCATAGCACCAGCATGACCGGCACGCCCGTGAAGAGGCCCACAGCCGCGGTCGGGAGCGCGCACAGGGCTGCTCCGGCCGCTTCGTTGCCCCTGGTCACGAGTGTGGCGGGCAGGTCCCACACAACGTGGCGCCGGGCCCGGTCCAAGGCCGTGACACCCGCGTACAGGCCGTACGCGCCGCCGCTGATCACCGCCAGGGCGAGCGCGCACATGAAGACCGGCTCGCCCTCCGGGGTATCGGCGGTCTCCTGGAAGACTTTGCCCTGCCGTACCGCGGTCACGTAGTCCCGCCGCAGCGTGACCGTCACGTGGTCACCTGGACGCAGGCGTTTGAACAGCGGCTCGGAGGCGCCCATATCGATGCTGCGGGGCACCTGCGCGGACCGTTCAGGTACAGCGTGTACTCCGATGACTTGTTCTGTTCCTTGATCACCGTACGGGTCACGGTCGCCTCGAACGAGCGCAGGCAGTCGTCATGGGGAGAGGACAGGGCGGTGCAGGAGGTCGCGGTTCCGAACGCCTTCTCGTCCTCGATCAGGCTCGGCACGGTGGCCAGCCCCGTAGCACCGACAAGGAGCATCACGACTCCGAGCAGCGCCGCGCACAGCCCCCACACGCGACGCCAGACTGTACGTCCCCGGACGGTTCCCGGCTCCGGAGGCAGGCTCAGGCGGTGGCCCAGGAGCGGGTCATCGCGCGGCGGCATGACGGTGCTCCCTCACCCGTCCTACCAGGGTGAGCACGGCTACGGAGACGGTCGCCGCTGCCCCTGTGGCCAGCGCGTCCGCGACGTAACGGCCTAACGAGCTCGTGCATAGTAGGCAGGGAGGTGTCGAGCTTCTGATCGTCGATCATGGTCGTGTGGTGGGAAACGCATCTCGTGCAGCGATCATCAGT
>NZ_JBIWGC010000050.1:0-3332 GCF_044763335.1 Streptomyces sp. NPDC096105 | reverse complement strand
GAGTTCTCAAGGAACGGACGCTTCCTTCGTACTCACCCTCTCGGGCTTTCCTCCGGGCGCTTCCCTTCGGTGTTTCCGACTCTATCAGATCTTTTCGATCCGATTTCCTCGGCGCTTTCCAGGTCGACGCTTTCGCGCTTTCCTTTCCGGCGGATCCGACTTTATCAGAACTTTCGGGGCGGATTTACCGGCCTTGAATTTCCGACTTGTCGGGGGGTGCTTCCGCGGAATCTGCGTCCCGGCGGGAAGCCAGTAGATGTTCACCGTCGCCTTCCGGGTCAGAACCCATCCTCAGGCAACTGCTCCAATCTACCTCCCCACCGGCACCGTGTCAACGGCTCCCGCGGGGCGAAGAGGAGACTAGCAGCTCACCGGGGCCGGTCGCACATCAGGCGGCCGTGGGCACGTCAGCGCTGCGTTCGGACGCCTCGAGGTCTCCGGTGGCGCCGGCGCGGGCGGCCCGTCCGCCCAGGACGTAGACGTACGCCAGGAAGGCCAGCTCCGCGGCGACGCCGATGGTGATGCGGGCCCAGGTGGGCAGGCCGGAGGGGGTGACGAAGCCTTCGATGGCGCCGGAGACGAAGAGCACCAGGGCGAGGCCGATCGCCATGGCGAGGGCGGCCCGGCCCTCCTCGGCGAGCGCGGTGCGCCGGGTGCGCGGGCCGGGGTCGATGACGGTCCAGCCGAGTCGGAGCCCCGTGCCCGCGGCGACGAAGACCGCGGTGAGTTCCAGCAGGCCGTGCGGGACGACCAGGCCGAGGAAGGTGTCGAGGCGTCCGGCGGAGGACATCAGGCCGAAGCCGACGCCCAGGTTGAGCATGTTCTGGAAGAGGATCCACAGCACCGGCAGGCCGAGGAAGACGCCGAGGATCAGGCACAGGGCCGCGGCCCACGCGTTGTTCGTCCACACCTGGGCGGCGAAGGAGGCCGCCGGGTTGCTGGAGTAGTACGTCTCGTACTGGCCGCCGGGGCGGGTCATCTCGCGGAGTTCGGCGGGCGCCGCTATGGAGGCCTGGACCTCGGGGCTGGTGCCTATCCACCAGCCGAACAGGGCGGCCACGGCGGTGGAGATCAGCGCCGTCGGCACCCACCAGTGACGCGCGCGGTAGACGGCGGCGGGGAAGCCGTGGGTCAGGAAGTGCGTGGCGTCGCGCCAGGACGCCCGGCGGGTGCCCGTCACCGCGCTGCGCGCGCGGGCGACCAGCTGGCTGAGCCGGCCGGTGAGCTGGGGGTCGGGAGCGGCCGACTGGATCACCGAGAGGTGGGTGGCGGCGCGCTGGTAGAGGGCGACGAGTTCGTCGGCCTCCGCTCCGGTGAGCCGGCGGCGTCGCCTGAGCAGGGCGTCGAGGCGGTCCCACTCCGCGCGGTGGGCGGAGACGAAGACGTCGAGGTCCATCGGTGTGCCTGCTCCTCGGCTGTCGTCGGCGGTCGCGCGGACCGGTGGATGGGCGAGTGCGCTGTCCGGCTGCTCGTACTGCGGTGCGATGTGCCCTCAGCTTGGCAGACTGGCGGTGTCCGGGGCAGACCAGGGAAGGGCGGCGGGCGTGAGTGAGCTGGTGACGGGCGAGGCGGTGGCGTTGGAGCTGCGCCCCGCGAAGCTGCCCAGCAGGGGTCTGGCGGTGCTGCTGGATCTGGTGGCGGCCGTGACCGTGTACATCCTGGTGACCCTCGGGCTGGTGGCGGCGACGGCCTCGCTGGACGAGGCGGCGCAGACGGCGGTGTCGATCGCGACGTTCGTCCTGGTGCTGGCGGGCGGGCCGATCCTGGTCGAGACGCTGACGCACGGGCGGTCGCTCGGGAAGCTGGCGTGCGGGCTGCGGGTGGTGCGGGACGACGGGGGGCCGATCCGGTTCCGGCACGCGCTGGTGCGGGGGCTGCTCGGGGTGATCGAGATCCTGATGACGTTCGGGGTGGTGGCCTGCGTCGCCTCGCTGGTGTCGGCGCGCGGCCGGCGGCTGGGGGACGTGTTCGCGGGGACGCTGGTCGTGCGGGAGCGGGTGCCGGCCGGGCAGGGCGGTCTCGTGCCGCCGCCTCCCCCCTGGCTGGCGGGGCGTTTCTCCGGGCTCGATCTGTCGGCGGTGCCCGACGCGCTGTGGCTCGCCGTCCGTCAGTACCTGACGCGGATGCGGCAGCTCGATCCGCAGGTCGGCGGGTCGATGGCGGAGCGGCTGGCGTCGGACGTGGCGGGGCGCACCGGGGCGCCGGTGCCTCCGGGGGTGCCGCCCGCGATGTACCTGGCGGCGGTGCTGCAGGAGCGGCAGGCGCGGGAGGCGCAGCGGACGTTCGGCAGTGGGGGCGTTCCGGCTGCTCCCGCTCCCACCGGTGCGGGCGGGCCGGTGCCGCCGCCCGTCGGGGCGCCCGCCGCCGTGCCTCCGGCGGTTCCGCCGGTCGCGCCGCCCGCGAGCACCGAGGTTCCCCGGCCGACCGGAGCGGGCGGCGGTGCGGGCGCGTCGGCCGAGCGGCCCTCCACGGGGTTCGTGCCGCCCGCGTGACCGCCGTCGTCGGCGCTGCCTCAGCCGAGGTCCGACGGCGGTGAGTCCAGGTCCTCGAGCTCGACCCCGGGCGCCGACAGGACGACGTCGCCGGCCAGGTGCACGGTGTGTTGTTCGCCCGTGTCCAGGGCCGTGACCTGGTACGCGTCCACGATCAGGGGGCCGTTGTCAGTGGCGTGTGTTTCTCTGTCGACCAACGCCCAGGACTGGTCCACGGTGCGGGGGGCGAGGACCGGGTCGGTGAAGGCGACGAGGCGTACGCGGGTGGCCGCGGCGGAGGGGGTGAGGCGCAGGAGGCGGGCGGTGGCGACGAGGAAGGCGGGGGACGAGCCGGTGAAGGCGTGGGCGCGCACATTGCCTTCGGTGGCGTGGGCCCCGGTGGGGTCGGTGCGCACCCAGGTGACGCCGTCGAGGGCGGCGCCGCGGACCTGCCAGCTCGCGGCGTGCAGTTCGAGGCGGAGCGGGCGGCCGAGGGCGTCGAGGGTGAGGTCGACCGAGCCCAGGTGATCGCCGGCGGGGGCGGTCAGCTGGGAGACGTAGCGCCAGCCGGAGGGTCCGGGGGCGCAGTGGAAGTGTTCTTCGGCGAGGGGGGTGCGATCGTGCGGATCGTGGAGCGCATAGCGGCCGCGGGGCATGGGGGTCCTGGGTCGTGAGGGGCTGGGCCGGTCGCCGGTCCGCCAACGGGGCAGGCCCCCGGCACGGGGGTGCGGGGGCCTGCCTCGGTGCTCGGTGAGGAGCGGTCGGCTCAGTAGCGGTAGTGGTCGGGCTTGAACGGGCCCTCGACCTTCACGCCGATGTACTCGGCCTGGTCCGGGCGGAGCGTGGTGAGCTTGACGCCGA
>NZ_JBIWGC010000049.1:0-3848 GCF_044763335.1 Streptomyces sp. NPDC096105 | reverse complement strand
GGCTCAAGCCGGGCCCACTGGCCGTTCGTCAGATCCCCACGTCCCACAGGACGTGATCATCACCGAACAAGATCCACTTTCGCAACAGACCCTAGACCTAGCAGGAACAGTCGGCACAGGTGTGCGCCGCCACGGACAACAGCGGCGCACACCTGCCCGGTTTCTGGCGCTAACCCACAGCGAGAAGGCAGCCTCTCGCTGTGGCGAGACAACACGATACCCCGAGCAACTACCGCCCCGGGACGTCGGTCCAGTAGCGGGCACGGTGACCGGTCGGCCAGTCCGGTCATGCGCCCTGACGATAATCGCCCATCACTCTCCGGTCGTTGTCAGTGGGCAAGCGGAGAATCACCGGATGGCTCATGAACCGACGGAGGTCGGCGAGTCCGAAATCCTCGCTGTCTCCTTACGCACGTACCTGTCCGAGACTGGCTTCTCCTTCACCGGCCTGACCGGCAAGGAGGTGACCCGGTCCATCACCCGGGCGGTGGCGCAGTGGGTGGGAGCATCGGGGTGGAGGTGCAGAGCAGAGGCGCAGATGCGCTACATCGTCCCGCCTCGCCTGAAGAACGGCGGCTGCATCGCCTACTGGTCACCGTCCTGGTCCGCCTATCTTGACCTGCGCGTGATCCGCAAAGACGGCCCACCGATCGCCGTGGAGATCGACCGCGCGGACGAGAGCACCGCCGTGGACAAGCTCCGAGACGAAGCACTCCGCGGGCGCCCCGCGCTGTGGATCCGCTGGCACGGAGCGCTGCGTGCCGAGCTCCCGGCAGGTGTGGCCCGTCTCCACCTTCCTACGCGGTCCAGCAAATCGCCCCTCCGATGCTCGCTGGCCCCGGTGCCTGGCACCGAGGCGATCACCCTCGGTCCACCCGCCACTCCGGAGGCCCGAGCAGACGCTTTGCGACGAGACCAGCAGCGAATCGCGGACGAGAAACGCGCTGCTGCCCGCGCCCAGGAACCGGGTCCCACTCGCTGCTACTGGTGAACCCCAGCCTTCACGGTGAGTAAACCGGGATGATATGACTACGTTGCGTGGTATTGCGAGCCGGCACTGTCACGTTGTTGGGTGTGCGAGTGCCTGTCGGGGTGTTGTGTGTGGTGGAGCCGGGTTCCGGTTTCGGGCTCAGGCCTCGGCGGGCCTGCCGACGACGCCGGTGACCTGGTCCCAGATGGCGAAGCGGACGGTCATCTCGGCGCGGTAGTCGTGTGCGGTCATCAGGTGGTGGCGGGGTCTGAAGTGGGGTGAGATGCCGCTGAACGCGGCCAGGAACCGCTGCGCCCCACCGGTGCTGCGGAAGCCTTTCATGGCGCGTTCGCGTTGCCGGGTGGGCTGGTGGCTGTTCTCGGCCCGGTTGTTCAGGCCCTTGTGGGAACGGTGCTCGACCGAGGGCATGACCTCGCGGTGGGCGGCGCCGTAGGAATGCAGTTTGCCGGTGACGACCACCCGCGGCACCGCACCGGCCCTCTTCAGCAGCCTGCGGAAGAAGCGCCTGGCGGCGGCCGTGTTCCGCGGTCCTGCACGAGGATGTCCAGCACGGTGCCGTCCTGGTCGACGGCCCGCCACAGGTACTTCCGCTCTCCGTTGATCTTTACGAACACCTCGTCCAGATGCCATTTGTCCCCGGGCCTCAGCCGGCGGCGGCGCAGTCCGTTCGCATGGGCCTGCCCGGACTTGGCGCACCACCGCCGGACCGTCTCGTAGGAGACGACCACACCGCGTCCAAGCATCAGCTCCTCGACCTCCCGGAACGACAGCGGGAAGCGGAAGTACAGCCACACGCAGTGGGAGATGACCTCGACCGGGTACCGGTACCCCCCGTACGACGGCGACGCGCTGTCCACGGACAACCCCTCCGCATGATCAACCAGAAGATCATCCCACCAGCTCAGCCAACGTGACAGCGCCCGGTGACGACGGTGGCTGTTGCCGTCCTCGCCTGTCGTCGCGTCGTCACGGTGGAAGTGCCGTCAGCCGAGGCCCTCGGCAGGTCACAACCTGCCGAGGGCCTCGGCCAGCGCGGTCGCGGTGGCCGCGATCACTTTGTCGTCGTGCGGGGTGTCATCGAGGGTACGGTTGGTGAACACTGCCAGCACGATCGGCGCGTTCGATCCGGGCGGCCAGACGATCGCCAGGTCGTTGGCGGTGCCGTGGTTGCTCGCGCCGCCGGTGCCGGTCTTGTTGCCGACCGTCCAGTCCGGGGGAATGCCTGCCTTGATCCGGTCGGCGCCGGTGAGGCTCGCCTTCAGCCATCCGACCAGCCGGGCCCGGTCTCGGGTGTGGAGGATCGAGCCGGTGGTGAGCTCGGCGAAAGTCCGTGCGGCGGCCGCGGGAGTAGTGGTGTCGCGCTTCTGCCCGGGCTGCCACTCGGTCAGCCAGGGTTCCGGCCGGTCCAGGCGACTCACCCGGTCGCCGATGGCGCGAAAGAAGTCGGTCAGCCCGCGCGGCCCGCCGATCTGCTCCAGCAGCATGTTGCCCGCGAAACCGTCGGACTTGGTGATCCCGGCACGGCACAGCTGGGCCGGGGTCATGCCCGTGTCGGTGTACTCGGTGGTCTCGGGGGAGTTCCCGGTCAGGCCGGTCATGTCGGAGGGCTTCCAGCGCACGACTTCGTCCATCAGCCCCGGCCTGCTGGTGCGTGCTTCGTGCAGCACTGCCGCGCAGGCGAACACCTTGAACATGGAGTTGAAGGGAAAACGCTCGTCGGCCCGGTAGCCGACCGTGCGGCCGGTCCCCAGGTCGATGCCCACCGCACCGATCCGCCCTGCATAAGATGCCTCGAGTTCCCGCAGCGCCCTGCGCAGTTCCGGCCCGGAACCGGATGAGGAGGTGCTGCCCGTCCGGGCGGCAGCAACGCTCGTGGAGCCCTCTTCGCCGGTAACGGCACCGGCCGCATAGGCGAGGCCGCCCAGCAGTGCGGAAGCGGTCACGGCCGTGATGGCTAATCGCAGTCGGAGAAACCGTGTCATGCCGGTAAGAAGATCAGACGCCGTTCGCGCGCGTCCAGGAGAAAGCGTGCCGACACGCTCTAGAGGGCACTGTCAACTTTGACAGGGCGTCAGATGATTAACAGGAAATTTTCCCGCAGCACCCTCCTCGGCCACCATCAATGCCTGCTTTGCGTCATTTAGAAGTGTCAGTTCGGGGTGGGAGACCGCAAACTTTCCGGCCGTTTCCCTGACGCTCTGTCAAAGTTGACAATGCCCCTCCACGAGGTCCTCGCGGGAGGGCAGGTCCAGGGCGTTGAACGGCTCGTCTAGGAGCAGCAGCGCCGGATCGGCCATCAGCGCCCGGGCGATCAGGATGCGCGCCCGCTGCCCGCCGGAGCAGACGCTGTACGGCCGGTTCGCCAGTTCCTTGATGCCCAGCTCCGTCAGCAGGTCGTGGGCTCGGAGCCGGACCTCGTCGTCGTACGTCCGCCACAGCGGCTGCACCGTGCCGCTGTGCCCGGTGAGCACGACCGTGTGCGCGGTGAGCCCCTGCGGCACCCGCTGGGCCGAGGTGACGTGGCCGATGCGGGCCCTCAGCTCCCGCACGTCCACCCGGCCGAGCCGGCTGCCCAGCACCTCCACGCTTCCGGTCGTGGGGTGCATCAGGGAGCCGAGCAGCCGCAGCAGGGTGGTCTTCCCTGCCCCGTTGGCCACCAGCCGCGCCCAGTGCTCTCCCTGCCGGACTGTCCAGTCGATCCCGTCGAGGATCAGCTGGTCCGTCGTGTGGCGGCGTACGCTCACGTCCTCGAGGAGGAGGGACTGCGGGTCAGTGTGCGCTCGGTTCAGCGCTGGCGCCGTTCCTGGCAGGAAGGCGGCCGGCAGACGCTGCACTCCAAGGGATCGGCCGCCCGTCC
>NZ_JBIWGC010000048.1:0-4357 GCF_044763335.1 Streptomyces sp. NPDC096105 | reverse complement strand
TCGTCCTGGTGCACCAGGCACCCTCCGGCGCCAAACACCTCACCGGCTACGTCGTGCCCGAACCAGGCCGCGTCCCCGACACCGGCACACTCCGGGCGGCCCTCGCCGAACGACTCCCGGAGTACGCGCTCCCGGGCACCCTGCTCGTCCTGGACGAACTCCCCCTGACCCGGCACGGGAAGCTGGACCGGGCCGCCCTGCCGGTGCCGCGCCCGGAGGAGGCGGGCCGGGGCAGGGAGCCCCGCACGGAGCGGGAGGCACTGCTGTGCGACCTGTTCGCGGACGTGCTGGGCGTCGAACGGGTCGGCGCGGACGACGGCTTCTTCGCCCTGGGCGGGGACAGCATCATGTCGATCCAGCTGGTCAGCCGGGCACGGCGGGCCGGTCTGGTGCTCGCCCCGCGCGACGTCTTCGAGCGGCAGACACCCGCCGCCCTGGCACACGTGTGCCGCGACGCCGACGGTCCCCGCACCACGGCCGGGGACACGGCGCAGGACGACGGCACGGGCCCGGTGGAGCCGACTCCGGTGATGCGCTGGCTGCGGGACTGGCGGGGCACCGTGGAGGGCTTCCAGCAGTCGGTGCTGCTCCGGGTCCCGGCGGGGCTGGGCGAGGAGCGGCTCACGGCGGCCGTGCAGGCGCTGCTCGACCACCACGACGCGCTGCGGCTGAGGATTCCCGCGGACGCGGACGGGGCGCTGGAGGTGGGTGAGCGCGGGTCCGTGGACGCCAGCCGGTGCGTGCGCCGCGTGTCCCTGGCCGGTGCCGACATGGCACAGGAGGCGCGGGCGGCGGTGGCGCGGCTGGCGCCGGAGTCGGGCGTGACGGTGCAGGCGGTGTGGTTCGACGCGGGGCCGGAGGACTCCGGCCGGCTGCTGATCGTGGCGCACCACTTCGCGGTGGACGGCGTGTCGTGGCGCATCCTGCTGCCGGACCTGCGGCAGGCGTGGGAGTCGGTGGCGGCGGGTGAGCCGGTCCGGCTCGATCCGGTGGGCACGTCGTTCCGGCGCTGGGCGCGGCTGCTCACCGAGCGGGCGCAGGACCCGGCGCTGCTGGCGGAACTCCCGTACTGGACGGACCTGGCGGGCGCCGACGAGCCTCCGCTCGGCCGTCGCCCGCTGGACCGGTCGCAGGACACCACCGCCACCGCCCGCCACCTGACGGTGACGCTGCCGGAGACCCGCACGGCACCGCTGCTGTCGTCCGTCCCCGCCGCCTTCCACGGCGGCGTCAACGACGTCCTGCTGGGCGCGCTGGCCCTCGCCGTGCGCCAGTGGCGCGAGGCGCGCGGCGCCGATGCCGCCGACGGAGTCCTGATCGACCTGGAGGGCCACGGCCGCGACGGCGACCGCGTCGGCGCGGACGTGGATCTCTCCCGTACCGTCGGCTGGTTCACCCGCGTCCACCCCGTACGGCTCGACGTCACCGGCTCCGGGGACGACCCGGCGGACGCGGTGAAGCGGGTCAAGGAGCAACTGCGGGCGGTCCCCGGCGACGGCTTCGGCCACGGCCTGCTGCGCCGCCTGAACACCGGCACCGCGGACGCCCTGGCCGCGCTCACCGAGCCCCAGATCGGCTTCAACTACCTGGGCCGTACGGTCTCCGTGTCGGCGTCCCCCGGATCCGCGGCCGACTGGACGCCGCTCGACCGGCCGGGCGGCCTCGAGGGTCCGACGACGCCGCTGCCGCACGCGCTCGACATCAACGCCATCGCGAAGGACGGCCCCGAGGGGCCGGTGCTGTCGGCGACGTTCGCGTGGGCGGGCGGGCTGCTGGACGAGGCGGAGGTGCGGGACCTGGCCGAGCGGTGGCTGCGGGCGCTGGAGATCCTCGCGGACACGGGCGCGGAGAACGGCGGCCACACGCCGTCCGACTTCCCCCTCGTACCGGCGCTCACCCAGGAGCAGGTCGAGACCCTGGAGGCCGCCTACCCCGGCCTGGAGGACGTCCTGCCGCTCTCCCCGCTCCAGGAGGGCCTGCTCTTCCACGCCGTCTACGACCACGAGGGGACCGACGTCTACACCGCCCAGGTCGAACTCGATCTGGAAGGACGGCTGGACGGGGCGACGCTGCGCGAGGCGTGGACGGCGCTGCTGCGCCGGCACGCCAACCTGCGGGCCGCGTTCGTACCCGACACGGCCGGCGTGCCCGTCCAGGTGATCGTCCGCGACCCCGAACTGCCCTGGCGGACCGTCGACCTGCGCGCCCTGCCCGAGGCGGACGCGGAGGCGGAGGCCGGCCGGACGGCCGCCGAGGAGCGCGCACAGCGCCTCGACCCGGCGCAGGCACCGCTCATGCGCCTCACCCTCCTCCGCCTGGGAGACACCCGCCACCGCCTGGTGCTGACGAACCACCACATCCTGTTCGACGGCTGGTCGGTGCCCGTCCTGGCGAAGGAACTCTTCACCCTGTACGCCGGTGGCGTCGGCGCGGAACTGCCGCCGCCGACTCCCTACAGCGATTACCTCGCCTGGCTCGCCGCCCAGGACGGGCAGGCGGCCGAGCGGGCCTGGGCGGACGCGCTCGACGGGGTCGAGGAGCCGACCCTGCTGGTCCCGGACGCCCCGACCGATGTCGCCGGCGCACCCGGCGTGCCCGCGAGGATCGGCGCGGACCTTCCCGCGCCGACCGTGACGGCGCTGCGCCGGCTGGCGCGCGACCGCGGCCTGACGGTCAACACCCTGGTGCAGGGCGCCTGGGCGCTGCTGCTGTCCCGGCTGACCGGCCGCGACGACGTGGTCTTCGGCACGACGGTCTCCGGCCGTCCGCCGGAGATACCCGGCATCGAGACCATGGCGGGCCTGTTCATCAACACCCTCCCGGTCCGGGTCGTCCTCAATCCGGCCGAACGGCTGGCCGATCTCCTGCTGCGCGTCCAGGACGCCCAGTCGAAGCTGCTGGCCCACCAGCACGTCGGCCTGAGCCGCATCAACAGGCTGTCCGGCCTGCCGCGGCTCTTCGACAGCCTCGTCGTCTTCGAGAACTACCCGGTCGCCGAAGGGGCCGTCCCCTCCTCCGGCCTCACCGTCAGCGGGTCGAAGGTCCACGACGCGACCCACTACCCGGTGACCCTCGCCGCCGGACTCCGCGACGACGACCGACTGTGGCTGCGGCTCCACTACATGCCGCACCTCCTCACCGAGGAGGCCGCGCACACGCTCACCGGACGGTTCCTCGCCCTGCTCCGGACGCTCGCCGACGACCCCGCCCGCCCGTCCGGCACCGTCGAGGTCCTCACGGCCGAGGAGCGGCACCGCGTCCTGACCGACTGGAACGACGTCGACGCGGACTCGGTGAGACCCGCGACGAGCGTCGCCGAGGCGTTCGCCGCACAGGTGGCGCGGACGCCGGAGGCCGTGGCCGTCCGCTGGGACGGCGGCGTGCGCACGTACCGCGAACTGGACGAGCGGGCGGACCGGCTCGCGGCGCGGCTGCTGTCCCTGGGCGTCGTCCCGGAGGAGCGGGTCGCGCTGCTGATGGAGCGCTCGCCCGAGGTCGTGACGGCGGTCCTCGCAGTGCTCAGGGCCGGAGCGGTCTACGTGCCCCTCGACGGGAAACTGCCCGAGGCCCGGCTCGCCTCGATGACACGGCTGACCGGATGCCGCGTCGTGATTACGGACGGCAGCACGGCCGCCGGCAGACTGCCCGGCGTCGAGCACGAGGTCGTGATCGGCGACGACGACCGACCGGAGGAGGCAGCCGTCCAGGTGCCCGCCCCGCGCGTCCTGCCGGACAGCGCCGCCTACGTGATGTTCACCTCCGGCTCCACCGGCGAGCCGAAGGGCGTGGAGATCACCCACCGCGGAGTGGTGAGCCTGGCCACCGACCGCCGTTGGAGCACTGGTGCCGCGTCCGGTGCCGACGCGCGCCCGCACCGGGTGCTGCTGCACTCGCCGTACGGCTTCGACCCGTCCACCTATGAGCTGTGGATGCCCCTGCTCGGCGGCGGCGAGGTCGTCGTCGCGCCACCCGGTGACCTCGACGTCCCCACCATCGCCCGTACCCTCCGCACCCACGGTGTGACCTCGCTGCTGCTGACCGCCGGGCTCTTCCGCGTGGTGGCGGAGGAGGACCCCGGCTGCCTGGCCGGCGTCCGCGAGGTGCTGACCGGCGGAGACGTGGTCTCGTCGGCGTCCGTGCGGCGTGTCCTGACCGCGTGCCCGGACACGGCCGTCACCGACATCTACGGCCCGACCGAGATCACCCTGTTCGCCACCCAGCACACCCTGCGCGACGCGGCCCGGGTGCCGGGCAGCGTTCCCATCGGCCGCGCCCGCGACGGCATGCGCGCCTATGTGCTCGACGGCCGGCTGCGTCCGGTGCCGCCCGGCGCGCCCGGGGAGCTGTACATCGCCGG
>NZ_JBIWGC010000047.1:1963-4908 GCF_044763335.1 Streptomyces sp. NPDC096105 | reverse complement strand
CGCGCACAGCGGATAGGGACCGAACTGTCTCACGACGTTCTAAACCCAGCTCGCGTACCGCTTTAATGGGCGAACAGCCCAACCCTTGGGACCGACTCCAGCCCCAGGATGCGACGAGCCGACATCGAGGTGCCAAACCATCCCGTCGATATGGACTCTTGGGGAAGATCAGCCTGTTATCCCCGGGGTACCTTTTATCCGTTGAGCGACGGCGCTTCCACAAGCCACCGCCGGATCACTAGTCCCGACTTTCGTCCCTGCTCGACCCGTCGGTCTCACAGTCAAGCTCCCTTGTGCACTTACACTCAACACCTGATTGCCAACCAGGCTGAGGGAACCTTTGGGCGCCTCCGTTACCCTTTAGGAGGCAACCGCCCCAGTTAAACTACCCATCAGACACTGTCCCTGATCCGGATCACGGACCCAGGTTAGACATCCAGCACGACCAGACTGGTATTTCAACGACGACTCCACCCGAACTGGCGTCCAGGCTTCACAGTCTCCCAGCTATCCTACACAAGCCGAACCGAACACCAATATCAAACTGTAGTAAAGGTCCCGGGGTCTTTCCGTCCTGCTGCGCGAAACGAGCATCTTTACTCGTAGTGCAATTTCACCGGGCCTATGGTTGAGACAGTCGAGAAGTCGTTACGCCATTCGTGCAGGTCGGAACTTACCCGACAAGGAATTTCGCTACCTTAGGATGGTTATAGTTACCACCGCCGTTTACTGGCGCTTAAGTTCTCAGCTTCGCCCACCCGAAAGTGAGCTAACCGGTCCCCTTAACGTTCCAGCACCGGGCAGGCGTCAGTCCGTATACATCGCCTTACGGCTTCGCACGGACCTGTGTTTTTAGTAAACAGTCGCTTCTCGCTGGTCTCTGCGGCCACCCCCAGCTCA
Organism: Streptomyces sp. NPDC096105; assembly: GCF_044763335.1. NCBI lineage: Bacteria > Bacillati > Actinomycetota > Actinomycetes > Kitasatosporales > Streptomycetaceae > Streptomyces > Streptomyces sp. NPDC096105. The sequence continues at coordinate 4,008 of NZ_JBIWGC010000047.1, read as the reverse complement.
GAGCGTAAAGCCCCTCACCAGGTGTGGCCCCCCTTCTCCCGAAGTTACGGGGGCATTTTGCCGAGTTCCTTAACCATAGTTCACCCGAACGCCTCGGTATTCTCTACCTGACCACCTGAGTCGGTTTAGGGTACGGGCCGCCATGAAACTCGCTAGAGGCTTTTCTCGACAGCATAGGATCATCCACTTCACCACAATCGGCTCGGCATCAGGTCTCAGACTATATGCCAGGCGGATTTGCCTACCTGACGTCCTACACCCTTACCCCGGGACAACCACCGCCCGGGATGGACTACCTTCCTGCGTCACCCCATCACTCACCTACTACCAGCTCGGGTCACCGGCTCCACCACTCCGACCTCGTCCGAAGACTCAGCCGGCGGCTTCACGGGCTTAGCATCACTGGATTCGATGTTTGACGCTCCACAGCGGGTACCGGAATATCAACCGGTTATCCATCGACTACGCCTGTCGGCCTCGCCTTAGGTCCCGACTTACCCTGGGCAGATCAGCTTGACCCAGGAACCCTTAGTCAATCGGCGCACACGTTTCTCACGTGTGAATCGCTACTCATGCCTGCATTCTCACTCGTCAACCGTCCACAACTCGCTTACGCGGCTGCTTCACCCGGCAGACGACGCTCCCCTACCCAACCCAGCACCCGTTGGGGCTATCTGCTGGATTGACACGACTTCGGCGGTACGCTTGAGCCCCGCTACATTGTCGGCGCGGAATCACTAGACCAGTGAGCTATTACGCACTCTTTCAAGGGTGGCTGCTTCTAAGCCAACCTCCTGGTTGTCTCTGCGACTCCACATCCTTTCCCACTTAGCGTACGCTTAGGGGCCTTAGTCGATGCTCTGGGCTGTTTCCCTCTCGACCATGGAGCTTATCCCCCACAGTCTCACTGCCGCGCTCTCACTTACCGGCATTCGGAGTTTGGCTAAGGTCAGTAACCCGGTAGGGCCCATCGCCTATCCAGTGCTCTACCTCCGGCAAGAAACACACGACGCTGCACCTAAATGCATTTCGGGGAGAACCAGCTATCACGGAGTTTGATTGGCCTTTCACCCCTAACCACAGGTCATCCCCCAGGTTTTCAACCCTGGTGGGTTCGGTCCTCCACGAAGTCTTACCTCCGCTTCAACCTGCCCATGGCTAGATCACTCCGCTTCGGGTCTTGAGCGTGCTACTACAGCGCCCTGTTCGGACTCGCTTTCGCTACGGCTTCCCCACCCGGGTTAACCTCGCAACACACCGCAAACTCGCAGGCTCATTCTTCAAAAGGCACGCAGTCACGACGTTGAGCGCAAGCACTCAACGCGACGCTCCCACGGCTTGTAGGCACACGGTTTCAGGTACTATTTCACTCCCCTCCCGGGGTACTTTTCACCATTCCCTCACGGTACTATCCGCTATCGGTCACCAGGGAATATTTAGGCTTAGCGGGTGGTCCCGCCAGATTCACACGGGATTTCTCGGGCCCCGTGCTACTTGGGTGTCTCTCAAACGAGCCGCTGACGTTTCGACTACGGGGGTCTTACCCTCTACGCCGGACCTTTCGCATGTCCTTCGCCTACATCAACGGTTTCTGACTCGTCCTGTCGCCGGCAGACAACAGAAGAGAGATCCCACAACCCCCACGACGCAACCCCTGCCGGGTCTCACACGTCGTAGGTTTAGCCTCATCCGGTTTCGCTCGCCACTACTCCCGGAATCACGGTTGTTTTCTCTTCCTGCGGGTACTGAGATGTTTCACTTCCCCGCGTTCCCTCCACACTGCCTATGTGTTCAGCAGCGGGTGACAGCCCATGACGACTGCCGGGTTTCCCCATTCGGACACCCCCGGATCAAAGCCTGGTTGACGACTCCCCGGGGCCTATCGTGGCCTCCCACGTCCTTCATCGGTTCCTGGTGCCAAGGCATCCACCGTGCGCCCTTAAAAACTTGGCCACAGATGCTCGCGTCCACTGTGCAGTTCTCAAACAACGACCAACCACCCATCACCCCGAACAAAACGCTCGAGTGCACTGGGGCCGGCAACT
>NZ_JBIWGC010000046.1:0-5009 GCF_044763335.1 Streptomyces sp. NPDC096105 | reverse complement strand
ACGCCGAGTGGCCGGGCACGAAGCCGGTCGGGGACATCACCTGCCTCCCCACCGCCGAGGGCCGGCTCCACCTCGCCTGCCGGCTGGACCTGGCCACCCGCGAGGTCGTCGGATACGCAACAGCCGACCACCACCGCGCCTCCCTCGTCGCCGACGCCCTGAAGACGGCCCATGGTCGCGGCGGCCTGCAGCCGGAACGCATCACCCACTCGGATCGCGGCAGCGAATACACATCAGCCGAATTCCGCAGGAAAATAATCGAGTTGGGCCTGCGGCAAAGCTGCGGCCGCACCGGATCGTGCTTCGGCAACGCCGCCGCGGAGAGCTTCTGGACCCTGCTCAAGGAAGAGATCCGCACCCGGCCCGACCGGACCACCGCCCGCGCCGAGGTCCTCGCCTTCACCGAGACGTTCCACAACCGGCGCCGCCTGCGCAAACACAAGGCCTTCGGCTACCTCACCCCGGCTGAGACCAGGCAGCGCCACCAGCACACCCTCGCGGCATAGAGATCGAGTTCCCAAGATCACGGGGAAACTTTAGCGGGCCTGCTGCCCAGTCTTCACCGACGGCCGCCCGGGGCCGGGGTCGTCCGCGTCGCTCATGAGACACACGTACGGTATCGCTGGTATCATGGATACCATGTCGGACCCCAAAGCAATGAGCTTGCGCTTCCCCGACCCCGCGCAGCGGGCCGCTATCGCGGCCGCGGCCAAGCAGGCGGGGGTCAGCATGCAGGAGTACATCCTCTCCGCCGCTTACGACCGCGCGACCGCCGTGGAACGCAAGTTCCTGGACGGTTTCCAGGTATCCATGGCCCGCAGCGGCGCGGCATTCGCTGCCGAGCCCAGCAGTTTGGATCCCAGTGCCGAACAGCGGGCGGCCGAGCAGGAAGCGCAGCGGGAACTCGGACAGCGCCAGGAGCGAGGCCACGCCGCGTGACCCAGCCGGAACCGCTCCACCCGCTCGACGTCACGTTCCTCCTGCATGCCGCTGAGCTGCTCGACGGTGATCCTCAGGTCGACGACCTCGGACCGCTGTACGCCGCTGTCGCCCGGGTCAATGCCCGCGCGATGGAGCGCGACATCTACGGATCCCTGTATCTCAAGGCCGGCGCGCTGCTGCAGACCCTGGCGAAGTTGCCGTGTCTGGAGCACTCCAACGAGCGCTTCGCCTGGCACGCGACTGAGGCCTACCTGATCCTCAACGCGCGCGAACTCGACTACCTGCCCAAGGCGGCGGTCGCGCTCGTGCGGGATGCGGCCTCTGGATCGCTCGGCGTCGCCCGGATCGCCCGCCAGCTACGCGACTGGACCGTCGCCTGATCCGGGCCCGGGCCGCGTTGTGCTCGGTCGGCTCCTGATTGTGCTGAGCCTGCGTGCCCGCCGCCTCGACTTCGGCGAGGCGCGCCCATGCTGCCGGTTCCCGGGCGGTGCTCTGGCTCGGGGGCCCGGGGCGGCGCTGGTGGCTTCCCGGCTGTGGGCCCTGACCGGGAGGGACGCGGGCGGGCAGATGCCTCAGTCGCCGTCCCGCGAGGGACAGTCACTCAGTGGTTCTTCAACGGCTGCCGCACGGGTCGTCGCCCACAGGCATCGGCTTGGTGTCGGCAGCCAGGCAGGAGGACCAGGCAGGAGGAGTGCACCCGCGGTCGGGTGGGCTGCGGCTGTGGTTCCGTCGCGGCGCTCACGGCGGTGATCGCCACGGCACCGGCGCAGATCAGCCCTGCTGTGACGGCGAGCCCTGCACGGCGGCTCACCGGTCGCTGCTGAAGTGGTCGAGAACTTCATCGCTGCAGCCGTCCGCGCCGACCCGGGTTCGCGTGAAGGCCAGCACGCCGTCGTCGTTGCCTTCCTTCTTGGCCTTGGCCAGCTGCGTCTCGATGTCCGCGATGTACTCGGCGCACTCGGCGCTGACGGGCTTCTCGGGCTGTGGGTCAGGCGCCGGAAAGGCGTTCAGTGCGGCGGTGGCAGCGATACCGGCCACGCACAGCACCACCCACGCGGCAACCCACGTGCGACGGCTCATCCGTAACGGTTTGGGTATGTGAGGTTCCCCCGAGGTGCGGGGGGATGACGACAGCGGGTCATATGGGACTCACCGAGAGGAGCCCTGTAGATGCCTGCCCCGAGGAAATACCCGCTGGAATTGCGTGAGCGTGCGGTGCGGATGTACCGCGCGTCGGAGCCCAAGCCCGTGATCCGCCGCATGGCCGAGGAGGTCGGCGTGCACCACGAGGCCCTGCGCGGCTGGATCCGCCAGGCCGAGGCCGACGCCGGCGAACGCGACGACCTGCTCACCAGCGACGAACGCGCGGAGCTCGCCGCGCTGCGAAGGAGAACGCCCAGCTCAAGCGGTCCAACGAAATCCTGCGGACGGCCTCGTCTTTTTTCGCGGCACAGCTCGACCCGACCCGGCCCAGGTGATCGCGCTCTTCGACGAGCACGACCACCTGGAGGTCGAGCCCACCCTCCGGGAACTCCACATTCCCTCCTCGACCTACTACCGATGGCGCCGGGCGAAGAGACACCTGTGCGAACGGCGCCGCCGGGACACCGAGCTGACCCGGCAGATCCAGCAGATCCACGCCGACTCCGGCGGAATCCACGGCTCTCCCCGCGTCCATGCCGTCCTCAAACGGCAGGACGTTCACGTCGGCCGGAAAAGAGTCGAGCGGCTCATGCGCGAAGCCGGCCTCGCCGGGATCAGCCCGCGCCGGCACGGCAAGGGCTTCACCCGCCGCGACCCGGACGCCGACCCAGCCCCCGACCTGGTCAGGCGCACCTTCACCGCCGACGCGCCGAACCGGCTGTGGGTCACCGACCTGACCATGATCACGACCCTCGAGGGACCCCTGTGGCTGTCAGCGATCCGGGACGCGTCCTCCCGCCGGGTCGTGGCCTGGGAGACCTCCGCCCACACGGACGCCGACCTCGTGCTGACCTGCCTCGAGTACGCCCTCGCATCCCGGGAGGTCGAACCCGGCCATTTGATCCATCATGCGGATCACGGCTGTCAGTACACGTCCGTGAAGCTCACCGCACGCCTGGTGGGAGCAGGGATCGAGGCATCCATGGGTTCCGTCGGGGACTCCTATGACAACGCCCTTGCCGAGAACCTGTGGATGCTGGTCAGGACCGAGTGCATCCGCGGCCGGACCTTCGCCACCCGGGCCAAGACGAACCTCGCGCTCTTCGAATACCTCGACGGCTTCTACAACCCCCGCCGCATCCAAAAACGCCTCGGCTACCTCAGCCCCATCGAGTTCGAGGAGAAGCACTACGCCGACCAGGAACCGGCCGAACCGGTGAACCTGAAACCACGCCAACCGGCCCTGACCAGCTAGTCAGCAACTCCCGCATAGCGGGGGAACCTCACTGCCCTGCATCATCACCCCTGCAGGACAGGATGAAAACGGTTCACTGGTCTATTTTCCGCGCCGAAACTGGACCAGCACCGAAGCCGTTGCGACCACGCCTACGCCACTAAGGACGAGGAAGCCCCAACGCCCAGCCGCAAGGGAGGTTCCTGAAGAGAGCACGCACAGAACGAGTACCGTCCAAACGCAAATTTTCCAGATACGGCTTTCTCGCAAGTCCCCTGAGCTTCGCATACATACTCCTCTCGCTCTTACGATATGAACTGCAGCTGAGCAGGGTGGAGGCGATCGTGCGTCGCCCCCACCCCACGGTTTCAGTCTGCGATGTGCCGCCCGACTACCACCCCGACCCCGAAGGCACCGCCGACGAAGCCGCCGATGCCGACTCCGACTTCGCAGGCCTGGGGACCGAAGAAGCACGCGCCTCCCCCGAGACCAGCCCCGGCACCGGCAGATCGGGCCTGTGGCGTGAAGGGTCTAACTCCCCAATAGATCGCGGCAGTTATGGCTGCTGTGACCGATGGGAGCAAGACCGTGAAGCAGAGCACGCGTTCGACCGCTGAGGTGGGCCAGAAGACGGCTGCACCGTCGCTGGACAGGGCCTTGGTGGCCCAGCTGATGGCCCAGGCGAAGGCTGACGGCGTGAGCCTGACCGGAGAAGGGGGACTTCTCGGCCAGCTGACGAAGCTGTTGCTGGAGGGAGCTCTGGAAGGCGAGCTCACCGACCACCTGGACCGGGAGAGCGGTGAGCGGACGGAGGACGGCCGCAGCGGGAACTACCGCAACGGACACCGGTCGAAGATGGTGACGACCGAGGCCGGACCGGTGGAGATCGACGTTCCGCGGGACCGGAACGGGTCCTTCGAGCCGGAACTGGTGAAGAAGCGGCAGCGGCGACTGACGGGCGTCGACGAGACGGTGCTGTCGCTGTCGGCGAAGGGCCTCACCCATGGAGAGATCTCCGCGCATCTGGCCGAGGTTTATGACGCCGATGTGTCCAAGCAGACGATCTCCACGATCACGGACAGCGTGCTCGAGCGGATGGCCGAATGGCAGAACCGCCCGCTCGACCGCGTCTGCCCGGTCGCGTTCATCGACTGCGTGAACGTCAAGATCCGCGACGGCCAGGTCGCCAACCGGCCCGTCTACATGGCGCTCGCCGTGACGGCGGAAGGAGCCCGCGACATCCTCGGCCTGTGGGTCGGTGACGGCGGTGAGGGGGCCAAGTACCGGCAGCACGTCCTCATCGAGATCAAGACCCGGGGCGTCGCGGATGTCCTCATGGCGGTCTGCGACGGGCCCAGGGAACTTCCCGAGTCCGTGACCCGCGTCTGGCCCCTGGCCGTGGTCCAGACCTGCGTGGTTCATCTGCTGCGGAACAGTTTCCGCTACGCGGGCCGACAGGACCGGGAGAAACTCGCGAAGGACCTGCGGCCTGTCTGCACGGCTCCGACCGAGGCCGCAGCAGCCGAGCGGTTCGGCGAGTTCCAGGAGAAATGGGGAACGAAGTACCGGGCAATCGTCCGGCTCTGGGAGGACGCCTAACGAGCTCGTGCACAGTAGGCGGTGGGGCGTCGAGGACTTTGGCGGGGCTCGGTGTTCACCTCGGCCGTGCCGAGGTGAGGTCGACGGTCTG
>NZ_JBIWGC010000045.1:0-7425 GCF_044763335.1 Streptomyces sp. NPDC096105 | reverse complement strand
ACCGCTTCGTGTACTTGCTTCCCCCCTGGTGCTGCTTCCTCTGGAACCTCACGCCCCAGTCCCCAGGTGTCCACGATCAAGGAGAAGCCACACCCGCGGCCGCACCCCTACTCTGCGGCACCGGCTGAACTGGAAACGAGCCGGGATGGCCGCCGCGCTGGGCTACCACGCCGCCGACCCCGAACGCGGCCCGCGGCTGTGCTTCCACCTCGAGCCGGGCGGCTACGACACCGCTTCCCTGATCGAGGTGCTGGAACAGATCAAGACCTTCTACGCCGGTGAGCCGGTGGTGCTGGTGTGGGACGGACTGTCCGCCCACTGGAGCCGGGGCATGCGGGCCTGGGCGGCCGAGCAGGACTGGCTCACCCTCGAACGGCTGCCGGCCTACGCACCCGAACTCAACCCGGTCGAACTACTGTGGTCGGCCATCAAGACCCGCGAGCTCGCCAACCTCGCCGGCGACCACCTCGCCGATGTCGCTGACGCAGCCGAACGCGGCATCCACCGAGTCTGCTCCAGCGAGCAACTCCCGTGGTCCTTCCTCACCCACACCGGCCTGACCATTCATCCCCAAACACCACAGAACTAACGAAAAACTCAGCAGTTGTCACGTAGGCACGCTTGTTGTCAACGGCGTAGTGAAGTACGTGCGGTGTGACAGGTCGGCATCACCGAGCAGATGGCCATGGGCTGCCTCGGCGCGGCCCGCCCGAAACGCACCGCCAGGCTGCCCAGCTGGCCTGCCTGGGTCAGTCCTGGATGGTGGCGAGCCAGTCGGTCAGCAGCTTGTTGACCTCGTCGGGGCGTTCCTGCTGGATCCAGTGGCCGCAGCCGTCCAGGAGGTGGGAGGCGGACAGGGCGGGGAGGGTGGTGGGGTAGGCGTCGATGGCGTCGGCCATCCAGGTGGTGGAGGCGTCCAGGGTGCCGCCGACGAACAAGGCGGGTTGTTTGATGAGGGCTCCGCGGTAGGAGGCGAGGTCTTCCCAGTCGCGGTCCATGTTGCGGTAGCGATTCAGGGCGCCGGTCAGGCCGGTGCGCTCGAACTCCCCGGCGTAGACGTCGAGGTCCTCCTCGCTCAACCAGGCCGGGAGCGGGCCGGCGGGGAAACGGTCACGCAGCTGGCCGTCCTGGGCGACGAAGTGCGGGTCGGGCTCGCCCTCGGCTGGCATGGTGTCGGCGGACAGGGCCGCGTAGAAGCCCGCGAGCCAGCCCCGCACGTCAGGCTCGATCTCCCTCTCGGCGCGGCCGGGCTCTTGGAAGTAGGAGACGTAGAACTCCTGCTCGGGGCCGCCGATCCGGCCGAAGATGTCGGTGGGACGGGGGCCGCCGGGTGGCTCGTACGGGACGCTCAGCAGGCCGACGGCCCGGAAGACCTCGGGGCGGAGCAGGGCGGAGGTGGCGGCGATGTTGGAGCCCCAGTCGTGGCCGACGACCACCGCGTTCTCCTCACCGAGGGCACGCACGACGGCGACGTTGTCCTCCACCAGGTCGAGCATCCGGTAGGCGTCGGCCACGGCGGGCTTGGAGGAGCGGCCGTAGCCGCGCACATCGATCGCCACCGCCCGGTACCCGGCCGCGGCGAGGGCCGGAATCTGGCGGCGCCAGGAGTACCAGGACTCGGGGAAGCCGTGCACGAGCAGGACCAGCGGGCCGGCGCCCTGCTCGGCCAGGTGCAGGCGCCCGGCCGGGGCCTCGACGGTGCGGTGGCGAAGGACGGCGGTCGGCTCGGATTGCATGGGGGACTTCTCCTCGGTCGCGGACGGTCGGCGGCTACCCCTCGATCATGCGGCGCGGCGGCCACTCGACGCGATCAGCGTTGCCATCCTGGCAAACTTGCAGGCAGGGAGATGAAACGGCGCGGCGGAAAGGAACAGCGACAGTGGCAGAGGACGACGTGGCCCGGACGCTGGCGGCGATGGGGCCCCGGCTGCGGGCCGTACGCGAGCGCCGTGGCGTCACACTCACCGATGTCAGCCGCGCGACCGGCATCTCGCCCAGCACGCTGTCGCGGACCGAGACCGGCCGGCGCAAGCCCACCCTGGAGGTGGTGCTGCAGCTGGCGAAGGAATACGAAGTCTCCCTCGACGAGCTGGCCGGCACCGCACTCGCCCCTGCAGCCAAGCCCCGCAGCACGGCGCCGCACAGCTTCGGCGACGACAAGGCGGTGTTGCCGCTGACCCGGTACGTCGGCGGCCTGCACGCCCACAAGCATGTCCTGCCTGCCGTCGAGGAGCCGCCCAGGCGGCCCCGACAGGTGTCCCACGAGGGCTACGAGTGGTTGTGCGTCCTGTACGGGCGGCTGTGGCTCGCACTCGGCACCCAGGACCTCGTCCTGACTGCCGGGGACGTCGTCGAGTTCGACACCCGCATCCCCCACGGAGTCGCGAACGCCGGATCCGACGGACCGGCCGAGTATCTGATCATGTTCGGGCCTCAAGGAGAACGTATACGGCCGCGCACCCCTCCAGCAGCTGGTCGAGGGATGGGTGACAGCAAGGCTGCTGAATGAGCGATCGTGACAAGCCCTGTGCCTCGTCGGTGACCACCACGCTGCCTCGTTCGGTTCCATTCACCACGTCATCCGGCTCTGCCTATGTGACAACTATCGTGCTCCGGCTCAGGTGAGCCGGAGCACGATAGTTGTCACATAGGCAGTCTTGTTGTCACCTGGAGATGCGGTGCCGGAAGGTCTCAAATCTTGACGGCCTCTGCGATCTGCTGGGCGGCCTGGACGGGGGTGAGGTGCGTGGTGTCGACGACCTCGGCCTCGGCGTGCAACCACGTGCGGGCCGCCTCGGCGTAGGGCTCGAGGTACCGGAGACGGAACGGCGAGTTGGGGCCAAGAACGGTGTCGCCCGCGATGCGCGCGCGGAGAGTGTCCTGATCGGCATGGAGGACGAAGTGCCGGACCGGAATATCGTACTCGGCAAGACCCGAGCTGATCTCGCGCCAGTACTGCTCGACCAGGACGGTCATGGGCATCACCAGGGTGCCGCCGGTGTAGTCGAGGACGCGTCGGGCGGTCTCGACCACGAGGGGCCGCCACGGTGGCCAGTGCTGGAAGTTGTCCGTCGCGGGCAGCTCCGGCGTGATGTCCATGAGCATCTCGCCGACCTTCTCGGCGTCGAACACCCGTGAATCGGGGATCAGCCGCTGTACGAGCACACTGGTCGTCGTCTTGCCCGCGCCGTGGGTGCCGTTGAGCCATACGATCATGTATTGACGCTAGCGTCGTGCGGGTCTGTGGGGGCGGCTTCTGGTAACAGCAGGGTTGCTTACTGACTTCAGCTCGTCAGGGTGAACTTTGATGAAGTTCCTGATGGGCTCGGTGTGGTGGCTGTATTCCGTGGTGTGTGAGGTATGCGGATGGGGGCGGGCTGTCCCCTGCGGGGCGTCAGCGCCGGGAGTCGGTGCGGATGCAGGCGGCCGAGCTGTTCGAGCAGGAGATCAAGCCGCCGGAGGTGGCACGGCGCCTGCGGGTGAGCGCGAAGTCGGCTTATCAGTGGCATCAGTTGTGGCGGAACGGCGGTGTTCAGGCTCTGGCCTCCCGTGGCCCGAGCGGGTCGCGGTGCCGACTGTCCCCGCGCTGTCTGGAGAAACTGGCTGCGTACCTCGATGAGGGTCCGGCCGCGCACGGCTGGGTGGAGGACCAGGTGTGGACCGCATCGAGGGTGGCCACCCTGATCGGCAGGAAGTTCCACGTCTCCTACAGCGTCTCGGGCGCCACAAGGCTGATGCACCGGCTCGGCTTCAGCCCGCAGGTCCCCGCACGGCGAGTCGCCGAACGCGAGGAGCAGGCCGTCACCGTCTGGAAGGAGGCGACCTGGGCGGAGGTAAAAGAGCCCGGGCGGCCTGCGGAGGCTACATCTGCTTCGAGGACGAAGCCGGCTTCACCCGCAGACCGCCCAAAGGACGCACCTGGGGCCGACGCGGAGTGACTCCGCAGGTGACGGTCAGCGGACGCCGTTCGGGACGCCTGTCCGTGGCCGGACTGATCGCCATGCGGCCCGGCTCCCGCACCCGGCTGTGCCACCGCCTGCGCACCCACCGAGCGGGCAGGGGCAAGCGCCGCAGCATGGGCGAGCGGGACTTCATCGCACTGATCGACGGCGTCCACCAGCTCCTCAAGGCACCCATCGTGCTGGTCTGGGACCGTCTGAACACCCACGTCTCCCACGCCATGCGTGAGCTGATCGCCGAGCGGAAATGGCTGACCGTGTTCCTCCTGCCCGCCTACTCACCCGACCTCAACCCCGTCGAGTGGGTATGGGCACACGTCAAACGCAGCTTGGCCAACCTCGCCGTCGTCGCCCTCGACCGGCTCGAAGCCCTCGTCCGTAACCGGCTCAAGCGCCTTCAGTACCGGTCCGGCACCCTCGACGGCTTCATAGCCGGCACCGGCCTGGCCCTCGACGAACCAGCCTCACCCTAACGAGCCGAAGTCAGTATGGGCCGTGGGACCGGGTCTATGACCTGTTCCGGCGCTGGCAGCGGGATGGCACCTGGGCGCGGATCCTCACCCGGCTCCAGGCCGAGGCGGACGCGAAGGGCCTGATCACCTGGGAGGTCAACGTCGACTCCACTGTCTGCCGGGCCCACCAGCACGCCGCCGGAGCGGCGAAAAAGGGGGGCGCTGTCACGTTGGCTGACAGGATGGGAGGATCTTCGGGCTGATCACGGTGGAGGGGGTCGTCCGTGGAGGGCATGTCGCCGTCGTACAAGGGGCACCGGTATCCGGTCGAGGTGATCTCGCACTGCGTGTGGCTGTACTTCCGGTTCCCGCTCAGTTTCCGTGAGGTCGAGGAGCTGATGCTCGAGCGCGGCGTGACCGTCTCCTACGAGACGATCCGCCGCTGGTGCGTCAAGTTCGGGCAGCAGTACGCCAACCTCCTGCTCCGGCGGCGGCCGAGGCCCGGGGACGAGTGGCATCTGGACGAGGTCTTCATCAAGATCAACGGTGAGCAGAAATACCTGTGGCGGGCTGTCGACCAGAACGGCAACGTGCTGGACATCCTGGTGCAGAGCCGCCGGGACACGGCTGCGGCCCGGCGCTTTTTCCGCAGGCTGCTGACGAAGACGGGCGAGGCGCCGCGGGTGATCGTCACCGACAAGCTCCGCTCCTACCGCGCGGCCCACCGCGAGGTGATGCCCTCCATCGAGCACCGTTCCCACAAAGGTCTGAACAACCGGGCCGAGAACAGTCATCAGCCCACCCGGCAACGCGAACGGGTGATGAAAGGCTTCCGCAGCGTGGGCACCGCGCAGCGGTTCCTGGCCGCGTTCAGCGGCATCTCACCCCACTTCCAGCCCCGCCGCCACCTGATGACCGCCCCGAACTACCGCGCAGAAATGACCGTCCGCTTCGCCATCTGGGAGCAGATCACCGGCGTCACCGGCCGGCCTGCCGCGGCCTGAGTCCAGGGCCGGCACCCGGCCCCACCACACCTGGCACCCCGTCAGGCACTTACACACCCAACAACGTGACAGCGCCCGATGAAGCACTGCCCGGCCGAGTTCAAGGCGGACGCGGTCGCGTTGTACCGGTCCCGGCCCGGAGCGACGATCAAGTCGGTCGCCGCGGACCTGGGCGTGAACACCGAGACACTGCGGAACTGGATACGCGCGGCCGACGGCCGGCGCACGGGCGGCCACACCGCGCCGCGCCCGGCCGTGCCGGTGGCGGCCGGGGGGATGGAGGCCGAGCTCGTCGCCCTGCGCAGGCGGGTGTGTGAGCTGGAAGAAGAGCGCGACATCCTGCAGAAGGCGGCGAAGTATTTCGCCGGGGCGACGCGCTGGTGAACCGCTTCCAGTGTGTCGCCGACCTGCGCGCCGAGCACGGCGTGAAGCGGTTGTGCCAGGTCCTCGGGATCGCCCGATCGAGTTTCTGCTACTGGCGGGCCACCGCGCTGGCCTGGGCCGCCCGGCAGGCGGCCGACGAGAAGCTGACCGTCAAGATCGCCGCCGTCCACGCCGCCTCGGACGGCACCTACGGCGTCCCCAGGGTCACCGCCGAGCTCCGCGAGGCGGGCGGCGAGTCGGTGAACCACAAGAAGGTCGCCCGGCTGATGAAGACCGCCAGCATCGCCGGGTTTCGGCTGTGCAGGAAGCACCGGACCACCGTTGCGGACCCGGCCGCGGCGAAGGCCCCTGATCTGATCGGCCGGGACTTCACCGCCACCGAGGTGAACACCAAGTACGTCGGGGACATCACCTATCTGCCGGTCGGCGGCGGGAAGTTCTGCTATCTCGCGACCGTGATCGACCTCGCGTCCCGGCGGCTGGCGGGCTGGGCGATCGCCGACCATATGCGCGCGGAGCTGGTCGTCGACGCCCTGGCCACCGCCGAGCGGACCCGCGGCAGCCTCGCGGGAGCGATCATGCACACCGACCACGGGGCCCAATACACCAGCCGGGCCTTCGCCGATGCCTGCCGACGCGCCGGCGTCCGGCAGTCCATGAGCGCCGTCGGTTCCAGCGCGGACAACGCCGCGGCGGAGAGCTGGAACGCGACCATGAAACGCGAGACCCTCCAGAACCGAAAGAGCTGGTCAAGCGAGCGCGAAGCCCGCCTCGAACTCTTCCGTTGGCTGCACCGCTACAACACCGTCCGCCGCCACAGCCGCCTGGGACACCGCAGCCCCATCACCTACGAACACGCGCTCGACCGAACATCAATTACGCTGACGCAAGCCGCATAACCCCGTGTCCAACTTCCGGGGCCAGGCCCCCGGCCTCCCGCACCCGACCGCCACCGCCACCGCCACTGGCGGCTGTCGGTGGTGCGGGCCGGTCCGAGGACGTCGTCCCGTTGCGCCGCCACCGCGACACCCAGCTGTGCAGCGTGCCCGGGTTGATGCCGAGCTCCTCGGCGACCTCGCCGGCCAGCCTCCCGGTCTCGACCACGATGCGCACCGCGCCCTCACGGAACTCGGCGTCGTACGGCGGCTTCTTCTTGGACCCCATGAACCCCAACTTCTCCTGCAATCACGGGCTCCACGCTACGAGGGGATGGTCAACTGACCACACTGGTCCGCCTCGCCAAGCTCCGCTGGCGCATCGAGCACGACTACCGGGAGATGAAACAGGCCCTGGGACTTGCCCACTTCGAGGGCCGCACCTGGAAGGGCTGGCACCACCACGTCACCCTCGTCTCCGTCGCACATGCCTTCTGCACGCTGCAACGACTGGCACGAGCCCCAAAAGACGCGGCGCAAGTCTGAGCCTCTACCAGGTCGTCCGCGAGCTGCAGACACTCCTCGCCCTCTGGACCGGCGCCTGCCCCACCTGCCACCGCGACATACCCACCCCACTCCGGACCTGACCAAGCACTACTAGGGTCTGTTGTGAAAGTGCTGGTCACAGCCACTCGTTGATGGCTGCGACCAGCACGGTCGCTTCGTAGCGGACGGCGAGTTTGTCGTACCG
>NZ_JBIWGC010000044.1:0-7479 GCF_044763335.1 Streptomyces sp. NPDC096105 | reverse complement strand
GGCTCAAGCCGGGCCCACTGGCCGTTCGTCAGATCCCCACGTCCCACAGGACGTGATCATCACCGAACAAGATCCACTTTCGCAACAGACCCTAGCGCCGCACAGGGCCCGCCGTCGGATCGTGGCCTTCCGGGGGTGCCGGAGGCCACGATCCGACGCGGATCAATCGGTCAGGGTCAGTTCTCCAGCCGTTTCAATCCCCGCCGTCCGTGCTGCCGCGCGGCAGAACTCCTCGGGTGGGCAGTAATGGTGCGTCATTATGTAGTGGATTACCAGGTTCGGTGCCGCGTAGAGCGTGCCGTCAGCTCCCTGCACCCGAATCTCCGCCGACCCGAGCCACACCTCGGTGTCCCTGGCGGGACCGCCGAGGACGACGGGGCGGTCGATGTCGCAGAACTCACAATGGTGGACGCCGCGCATCTGATTGTCGTAGGCGGCACTGAGAACCTTCAACGCGTCCACTACGCGCTCATCCACGATTCCTGTGCAGTAGTCGTGCTCCGACGCCAGCCAGCCGATGTTAAGCATCTCTTGGTCCGACTCGTCGTAGGAGTAACGGGTCAGGTCGGGATAGTAGGTCATGCGTTGCTCCTCAACCACGGGGGTCGCAGTGCTTCCGGCAGATTGCCAGGTGTACCGGGCCCATGTTGGGTTTGAGAATCTCACTGAGCAGCGTGTCCTTGCTCACCGTGATCGAGCCGTTCATCATCCTGAGATCGTGGCCCGGAGCCACGGTGTAGTCGGGAAGCGTCTTACCGGGACCGACGATCTCTGTAGGCTTAATTTTCTTTCCCTGTTCGATTGCGAGCCCGACGGACTGTCGAAGACCTATGCCGTCCTCCACATAGAAGTAACCCCAGGTGCCGCTCGGCATCTGCATGTCGCCGGTGCCACGGACGTACCAGCCGTGACCTGCGATGACGGCTTGGCCGTCAGGGCGTCCACCGGGGAGTCGCTCGGCGGCCGGGCCGACACCCTTGCCATGCGTGGGGATGTCGTGTCCGCGCACCTCGGGTGCCACGGCCGCCCGCCGCCAGCCGGTGAGGCCGCCGATGCCTACGAGGGCGATCTGTTGGGTGAGTTCTTCGGCGGTTTCGGCGTACAGGTCGGCGAGGGCGTCGCAGCCCTGCTGGCGGAGCATGTATTCGGCGCGGTAGAGGCGGTAGGCGGGGCGGACGGGGAGGTACTTGTCGACGAAGGCGCCGGCTCCGCCGTTCTGGCCGGTGAACGCGTCGTAGGCGTCTCCGAGGAAGACGAAGGGGGACTTCAAGCCCTCGACGAAGCCGTCGCCGAAGATGCGCGCCGCCTCGCCGAGGCTGTCGACGCGGTCGTTGTTGGGGTCGTCGGGGGTCAGTCCGCTGGGGTCGGTGAGGAGGGTGGGGATGTTGTCGGCGTAGGCGTAGGGGGAGATGTACGGGGTTGACTGGGCGCGGGTGGCGGGGTCGGGTCGGGTGAAGCGGCCGGTGGTGGTGTTGTACTGGCGGGCGTGGAGGTCGAGGTTGCCGGTGGTGGTTTCGTAGCGGGCGCCGGTGTAGGAGGGAGGGCTGGCGGGGGCGCCGCCGGTGGTGGTGCCCAGGACGCGGGTGCCGAAGGGGTCGTAGGCCCAGCGCTGGTAGAGGGTGCCGGTGCTGTTGGTGACGTCGACCGGTGAGCCCTGGGTGTCGTGGTGGTAGTAGAAGAGCGCACCTGTGCCGGTCTTGGCGGAGGTGGGCTGGCCGAGGGGGTCGTAGCGGTAGGACTGCTTGATGGTCCAGGCGCTGTCGTATTCGGTGGCCAGGATCGGCAGCGGGGCGTTGGGGTCCCACTGGGTGCGGTGGGTGACCGCGCCGTCCTTGAGGGTGGCGACCTGGTTGCCGCTGGCGTCGTGGTCGTAGGTGTAGGCGGTGCCCGCAACGGTGGCGGCGGAGATCTGCCCGGCCAGGTCGTAGGTGTAGGTGTCGGCGCCCTTCTTGGTCTGGTTGCCTTCGGCGTCGTAGTCGTAGGCGGTGGTCGTGGTGCCGGTGGTGGTGGAGGTGAGCTGGTCGGCCGCGTCGTAGGCGTAGCTGGTGGAGGTGGTGCCGAGGGTGGAGGTCAGGCGGTTGCCGACCTTGTCGTAGGTGTAGGACGTGGCGCGGCTGGCGGCGCAGCCGGCGACCCAGGGCTGCGGGAAGCAGCCGGAGGTGAGACGGCCTGCGGTGTCGTAGGTGAGGTCGTAGCCGGTCGTGCCGACGTTGGCGCGGGTGATGTCGACGTGGGTGGGCAGGCCCGCGGGGGAGAGGGTGTGCGCGGTCTTGGTGACCGTGGTGCCGGCCTTGGTGGAGGTGACGGCGGTGAGGCGGCCGGCCCGGTCGTATGTGCGGTCCTCGGTCTCGGTGTTGGGCAGCGCGGACTTGGTGAGGTTGCCGGCTGGGTCCCAGGTGTAGGTGGTGGTCTTGCCGTCGGCCAGCATCGTGGCGGTGCGGCCGTCGTTGTCGTAGGTGTAGGTGATCGTGTTGCCGTCGGAGTACTTGCGGGTGAGCATCTGTCCGGCGGCGTCGTAGGTGTAGGCGAAGCCGCGCGTCTTGGTGAGGTTTCCGACCGCGTCGTAGACGAAGTCCTCGGAGATCTTCGAATTGGCGCGGGCGGTCAGCTGCCCGGCGTCGTTGTAGCCGAACGTCGCGTCGGGAGTGGAGTCGGAGTGGTCGACCTTGGTGAGCAGGCCGCGCGGGTCGTAGGTGTAGCCGGTGGATCCGCGGGGCGTGGTCTTTTTGGTGAGGTTGCCGGCGGCGTCGTAGGCGTAGGTGGTCTCCCGCTGCAGCGGGTCGGTGACCGAGGTGAGGCGGCGGGCCGCGTCGTAGCCGTACGTGGTGACGTGCCCGTTGGCGTCGGTACGCTCGGTGACGTTGCCCACTGTGTCGTAGCCGTACGTGGTGACTGCACCGCCCGGAGCGGTGACTTCGGTCAGCCGGTCCAGCTTGTCGTATCCGTAGGCGGTGGCGCGCTTGTCGGCGTCCGTCTGCTTGACGACGTTGTTCACGGCGTCATAGGCGGTGGTGGTCACGCCGCCGAGCGGGTCGGTGACCGTGGTGGGGTTGCCGGCCGGGTCGTAGCCGTAGGTGGTCGTGTACTGGGCCGGGTCTGCGCCGGTGGCGTTGCCGCGCGGGTCGACCGCGGTGGCCCGGCGGCCGTCGGCGTCGTAGGTCCAGCTCTCCTTGTGGCCGAGCGGGGAGGTGCGGCTGAGCAGGTTGCCGTCGGCGTCGTAGCCGTAGGAGGTGGTTTTGCCCAGTTGATTGGTGCTGCTGGTCAGCCGGTTGTTCTTGTCGTAGACGGAGGCGACCGTCTCGCCTGCGGCGTCGGTGATCTTGGTGACGTTGTCGTTGGCGTCGTAGGTGTAGCTGGTGGTGTGGTCCAGCGGGTCGGTGACCGTGAGGGGCCGGTTGATCGCGTCGTAGGTCGTGGTGGTGGACGCGCCGGTCGGGCCGGTGACCTTGATGGTGTTGCCGGCCGCGTCGTAGGTGTAACTCGTGGTGTGGGCGGCCGGGTCGGCGCCGGTGGCGTTGCCGCGCGGCGAGACGCTGCTCAGCAGGCGTCCCACTTTGTCGTAGGTGTAGGTGGTCTTGCCGCCGGTCGCGTCGGTCTGGGAGGACAGGCGTCCGCTCGCGTCATAGGTGCGGGTGACGGAGTTGCCGGACGGGTCGGTGGTCCGGGTCAGGTGCCCGGCGTCGTCGTAGGCGAATGTGGTGGTGTCGCCCGCCGGGTTCTTGGCCGACGTCAGTTGCTCGGCCCCGTTGTACTCGTAGGTCGTGGTGCGGCCCAGCGGATCGGTGGCCGAGCTGAGCAGCCCGCGGCCGTCGTAGGCGTACGTCGTGGTGAAGTCGGCCGGGTCGGCACCGGTGGCGTTGCCGCGCGGGTCCGTCTTCGTCAGGATCCGGCCGGCCTTGTCATAGGTGAACGTCGTCTTCTCACCCAGCGGCGTGGTGACCGACGTCCGGTTGCCGGCCGCGTCGTAGCCGTAGACGGTGACCTTGCCACGTGGCGTCGTCACGGTTTCCAGCGAGCCGAGCGCGGTGTACGTGTAGCCGGTCTTGCCGCCCAGCGGGTCCGTGGTCGACGTCAGCTGGTTCGATGTGTTGTAGGTGTACGTCGTCTTGTTCTTGCGGCCGTCGGTGTGACTGGTGATGTTGCCCGCGGCGTCGTAGGTCCAGCTCTCCACGTAACCGAGGGCCGAGGGGGCGCTGCGGGTGAGCATCCGCCCGGCGCTGTCGTACGTCATCTCCGTGGTGTTGCCGCGCTGGTCGGTGATGGCGACAGGACGCAGGTGGCGGTCGTAGTCGTAGGTGATGCTCTCGCCGTACGGGTCGATCGTCTCCATCAGGACGTTTCCGGCGTACACGTCGGTCCATACGCCGCCGTCGGGCGCTGTGGTGTGCGACTCGCTCTTGCCGTCCCAGGTGAACGTGGTGGTCTTGTCGTTCTGGTCGGTCTGGGACTTGATGCGGCCCGCGGTGTCGTAGAAGTTGGTGACCTTGCCGCCCGCCGGGTCGGTGTAGGAGGACAGCCGCTTGTTCGCGTCGTAGGCGTACGACGACGTCCTGTCGGCCGGGTCGGTCACCGAGGTGAGCAGACCGCTGGTGTAGCCGTACGACACCGAAGTGCCGTCCGGCAGGCCCACCTTGGACAGCAGCCCGTCGGCACCGTGCGTGAAGGTGGTGGTACGGCCGGCGGCGTCCTTGACGGAGGCGAGCGTGCCGGACGCGTACGTCAGGCTCAGCCCCTTGCCGGCTCTGTCGACCACGGAGGTGAGCTGGCCGCCGCTGTTGAACGTCCGCTTTGTGTGGTCCGGCGTGGTGATCGTGTAGGTGCTCGCGCCCTTGACTAACTTGGCCGCAGAACCTGCCGGGGCGGCGTACGTGCCGTCACTGTTCTGCGTGAAGACGAACGACGCCCCGTCGTCCGTCCGGTAGGTCACCTTCCCCGTCGCCACGGTCAGCTTGGCATCGAACGGCGTCGCCCAGCCGCGCCCCAACAGACCGACGGCACTCGAGTCGGAGCGGTAGGTGCGCTCCAGGGCCAGAGGCACACCGGGACTCACCAAGGAGGCGTCAGTGAGCTGTTCGAAGAACATGCCGGTCGCCGTATTGACCGGGTCGGCGCGGTGCGCCTGCGCGTAGCAGGTACAGATTCCCGCCTGCGCACCGGGGATCACCGGGGTGTAGAACGCCTCCACCAGCGGCGAGGTGGTGCCGCCCGGACTCGACGTCCCGTCGGTGCTGTTGAGGAAGACCCAGGCGTAATACTCCTTGCCGTCCTCGAGAATTCCGCCCAGCGCGCTGCCGGCCCACCAGAAACACTGGTCCGTGGGGTAGGAGTTGCTCGACCACCAGTCGTAGCACCAGGCCCCGGTGTCCGGGGTGTCGCCGCTGGGATCGTCTGTGGACTTCTTGATCTCCTGCTGCACGACGGGGTAGCCGCCCTCGTCCAGGACGTACAGCCACATCCCGGTATACGAATCCCCCCGCTTGGGCAGCTTCACCTGCCCGCCGATCGACAGCATGCCCGGGTACGCGGTGGCCCAGGACGACACCCAGGTCGGGTTCTCGGCCGCCGCGGCAAGGGGTTGGAGGGTCACCTCCGACCCGGCGGCGGGCCCGCGTTCGACGCGGTTCTTGTCCGGCCGACTGTGGGGCTTCCCTTTGGACGTTCGCTCCGGCGCGTCCATGTACTCACGCATCGGCGACCGTTCGTGCCGGTCCTCGTCGACCTGCTTGCGCCGCTCGGCCAGCGTCATGGCCTTAGGAGGCTTGGGCAGGTCGGCGGCTGTCCGAGCCTGCGCGTGCGTGATGGCCGCGGTGGCCGTGGAGCGGGGCCGGTCCCCGGGCGACGCCCAGGAGGGGGCGACCCCCGCTATTGCCAGCAGAGCCAGGGTCAGAACGGCCGTGACGAGACTTCGCGCGTGTGGGCGCACAGTGCATCACCTGTGAGTCAGGAGTGAAGAGAGGTCGCGGTGATGCATGATCAGAAAAATCTCGAACTAACGTGCCGTGGGAACCGGGGCCGAAACGCGACGGGGTCCCCGCCCGCCCTGGCCATGAGTTTGCAGGCCGAGTGGACGGAGGGCTCCGCTTGGCCGCTCGATTTGGCGCGAAGGTGATCCCGAGCGCGAGATGGTATGGGTAAACGGACCCTCGACGGTGAGCCAAGGAAAGGCAGCGAGCCGGAAACGGAAGAACGGGCTGCTTGAGTGGAACCTTTCTCCGGCCTCGGGCAGGCAACGCACCTGTCTGTCACACCTGAGGGATTGATGGCCGACACGGTTGAAGCCGACTACCTGGCCCACGTCACCGAACGGCACCTGCGCGACTGGTACCGCGAGCGCGACCTTCTGCCCGGCGGCCTGGAGAGCGTCATCGGAGCCGACAGCACCCTCGCTGACACCACCGACCGCGTCTTGCACGACACCGGCCTTATCGACCGGAGCTGACGAAGCGGCAGCCGGCGGCTGCGTCCCGGGCGTCAGATCACCCGAGTTCGGGCCGGTCGGTCTGGGCGTGACACAGCAGGTTTCTCCGGCATGACGCCCTGCCCTGGAACTTGGGTACGAGGTGCACAAGGCCGGAGGCAGCAGGCGACGTCCCGTCAGCAGGCCGGGTAGGACGCACCAGTGGAAGGAGCACTCCGGGAGACAATGCGGTGCCCGGGTGAGCTCCGAGGACTGCATGGGCGACCGACCCGCTCGCCCAGCGGCTTCCGGCGAGCGAGCGGGTCAGTCCAGCAGCGTGTCACTGTGTGCGGGCCGATGCTCCGTAACGGTCACTGTGGCGCAGCACGGTGACGGGTTCGGCGGGGCTGGCCAGACCTGGATGAGGTACCACTCGGTGACCTCGTCGGGGGCCAGGTCAATGGCGGTATCGCGGCCGCGGGTATGCACGCGCAGCCGGTAGTCGCCGGGGCCGTGGAACGACAGAACGGACAGTTCTTCGTCGAGGTCGTCCATGACGCCGCGGACCATAAGGTCACCGGAGGCGGAGTGCGCGGACACTTCCACGATCTCCTGCCGCTCGCCGGCGCCGGGTTCGGGACGCGTGTCGTGGAGGGTGACGGCGACGTCGACGTCGCCGGTGTGGATGCCGGTCATCACGGTGATGACGCCGTCGGTGACGCGAACCAGGCCGTTGTGGTCTCGGTCGAGGTCGGGGCCGGTCGGTCCGTTTTCGTCGCTGATGTCGAATTGGTGGTACTGGACCGGGACGAGCCCTTGGCCCCGTGTGACGTCGTCGCTCATCTCGTAGTTCTCCGCCAGGCGGCGGTCATCTACTTGATCCACACCAGGAACTTGTCCTTTTCGATGATGCGGTTATTCAGGTAGAACTTGCTCAATGCCCGGCCGCCGTCTGGGACTGCTGCATGATCGGGTGACAGCGGGTTTTATGCAGCCAGAGCTGCGGGTGGGGTCATGATGGTCTCGTACTCGACGGGGGTCAATCGGCCCAGGCGTCTCTGGCGTCGGCGCCGGTGGTAGGT
>NZ_JBIWGC010000043.1:0-7745 GCF_044763335.1 Streptomyces sp. NPDC096105 | reverse complement strand
GTTGGCGATCAGCTGCTTGTACCGGGCGTTCGACTCCGTCGCCGTGCCGAAACCCGCGTACTGGCGCATCGTCCACGGACGCCCCGTGTACATCGTCGGGTACACACCCCGCGTGAACGGATACTTCCCCGGCTCACCCAGCTTCTCCGCCGGATTCCACTCCGACAGGGCGTCGGGCCCGTAGACCGGTTCGATGGGCAGTCCGGACTCCGACTCGCGCGCCATGATGTGCATGCCTCCCGCTGAGCAGCGTTGCTCGATCCGATCGCCGGTCACTCGTCAGTTACTCACCAATACGGGCCGACCCCTCGACGGACTGTAGCGGTGCGCGTGCGGCCCGGTGGAGGGGCACACCCTGGGACCTTCCTCACAGCCACCGTGGGACCCCCCTCACAGGGCCTCCTGACGGCCGTCGTCCGGTCACTCCCCACCATGCCCGCTTGTTCCGCCCCGGTCACGTCCGGGGTAGAAGTCAGGTGACGACCGGGCAGGGCCGGTGCGGCGGGACGAGGGGGGACCGGGGTGCGTGGGAGGGGCAGGGGCGTGGGGAAGAAAGGCATGACCGTCCTGGCGGCGCTGGGCGCGATGGCCGTGGGCACGGCAGGGTGCACGGTGCATCCCGCCGGTGCGGACGGGCAGGTCGGACCGCCGGTGCGGATCGAGGTGCCGTCCCGGACGCCGGACGCGCCACGGGCGCCCGCGTCGCCGGGCCGGACAGCGGAGACGCCCGCGCAGAAGTCTCCGTCCGTCACGCCGTCCAGCCGCCCGACGCCGGCGCGCGTGCTGTGGTCGCCCGGCGACCAGGGGCGGGACGTGCGCGAACTCCAGGCGCGGCTGCGTCAGATCGCCTGGATCTTCCACGGCCCCACCGGCGCCTACGACGACCTGACGGCGGAGGCGGTCCGCGGCTTCCAGGGCAAGCGCGGGCTGCCGCGGACCGGGGTGACGGACACCGTGACGTGGGAGCGGCTGCGCGCCATGACGCGGGAACCGGGACGGTGGGAGCTGTACCTGATGGGCGGCCAGCCGGCCGACCCGCCCGACCCGCGCTGCATGACCGGCCGGGTGATGTGCATCAGCAAGTCGAGCCGTACCCTGCGCTGGATGATCGACGGCCGGACGGTGTCGACCGTGCCGGTCCGCTTCGGCTCCGAGTACACGCCGACCCGCGAGGGCGTCTTCCGCGTCTACTGGAAGTCCCGGCACCACGTCTCCACGCTGTACGACTCGCCGATGCCGTACGCGATGTTCTTCAGCGGCGGGCAGGCGGTGCACTACTCGGCCGACTTCGCCGCCCGGGGCTACGCGGGGACCTCGCACGGCTGCGTGAACGTGCGCGACGAGGACGCGATCGCCCGGCTGTACGAGCAGGTGCGCGACGGCGACAAGGTCGTCGTCCACTGGTGAGAAGAGGGGCGCGGGCGGGACCGGGGGAACGTGTCCCGCCCGCGCCAGGTGCACGAGCCGCGGGTACGGGGGGAACCCCGGCTCCGTGCGACGGCCGATGACCAGTCGGCTCACTCAGTACTGCGTCACGAGGGCCGGAAGTGTCACACCGGGCGGTACGGAACTGCTCCGCAGGGGGGTTTGCGCAGGTCACGGGGTTTCCCGGAGGGTTCCGGCCGCCCGCCTAGTCCTGCTTGCCGTTGCCCTTGCCGTTTCCGTTGCCGTTCCCGTTGACCTGCCCCTTGTCCTTGCCCGGGTGGTCCTCGGCCTTGTCGGCGCCGGAGCCGCTGTTGCCGCGGACGGCGCCCTTGCCGTTTCCGTTTCCGTTGCCGTTCCCGTTCCCGTTCCCGTTGTCGCCCTCACCGCTGTCGCCGGTGTCCGGGCGGCCGTTGCCCTGGCCGGGGTGGGTGTCCTGCTGCTCGCCCTCGCCGCCGTCGGTCCGCGTCTCGGCGTCCTGCACGCCGGTCCCGCTCCCGGCGTCCTCGCCGCCCTTGCCGCTCTTGTCGTCCTTGCGGCCGGCGCCCTCCTTGGCGGTGACGGTGCGGCAGTAGGCGGCGACGCGGGAGGCGCCGCCCGCCGCCTCGTGCAGGGCGCGACGGTGTTCGCCGTTCACCGGCCGCCCCTCGTGCCAGGCCCGGCAGGCGGACACGACGAGCTGCCAGCGGGCGTCGCGGGCGGGCGTGCCGTCGCCGGGGGTGGTGGCCGGCGTGCGACCGGGATCCTCGCCGCCCGGGGCGCCCTCGCCGGCGGGCCCGCTCTGGTGACGGCCCTCCGGGGAGACGCCCCGCGCCGACGGGGACGTCAGGGGGCGCTGGGGGTGGGTGGCCGTGGCGGCGCCCGCGGGGCCGGAGCGGGAGTCGTCGAAGGGCGTGCGCAGCAGCCCGGTCCCGGCGAGCACGGCGGTGCCCCCGACCATGCCGGCGACCAGCGCGGCGGCCAGCAGGAGGCGCGCGGGACGCGGCCTGCGGGACCCGCCGGGCGTTCCGGAACGGCCGGTGCGCGGGGCGCCGAGACGGATCAGGCCGACGTCGGCGTCCCCGGGGCCGGTGCCGTGACCGGTGTGCGGGGCCGAGTCGGCCTGCCCTGTCCGTTCGTCCCTCGACTTGCGGAAGGCGGCCAGCGCGGCCGCCTCCCCGGGAAGTTCCGCGTCTGCCGCGGGCGGGGGCGCGGAGAGCGCGCGGAGCACGTCGGCGAGCCGTTCGGCCTGGTCACCGGCGGGAGGACCGGCAGCCTGGGGCGACTCACCGTTCAGCAGGCGCTCCGCCGCCTCCGCGTCCAGCCACCGGTACCGCTCATCGGCCATCACATGTCCTTCTGCGTCCGCGTTCGCAACTGCGTCACACTCGCGGACGTCACCGTACGACGGCGTGGTTCTCTCTGGGGCGGAAGAGCGTCGAGCACCCCTGCGGATTCCGGATGGCCGTCCGGATCGTCGCCGAGCAGCTCGGCCAGCCGGCGCAGGCCGCGGTGCGCGGCCGTCCGTACGGCGCCGGGACGCTTGCCCAGGGTCTGCGCGGCCGTCTTGGCGTCGAGGCCCACGACCACGCGCAGGACGACGGCCTCGGCCTGGTCCTGCGGCAGCCGGGAGATCAGGTGGAACGCGCCGTCGGTGGCCAGCGCCTCGATCGCCTCGCCGGCCGTGTCCGACTCGGCGGGCCGCCCGGTGAGCTCGGTCTCGTCACCGCCTATGGCCGGGCGGCGGCCGCGCATGCGGATGTGGTCCAGCGCCCGGTTGCGGGCGATGCGGGCGGCCCAGCCGCGGAAACGGTCCGCGTCCCCGGAGAACCGATCCAGGTCACGGGCGATCTGCAGCCACGCCTCGGACGTCACGTCCTCGGCGTCGGGCTCGCCGACCAGTGTCCGGACGTACCCGAGGAGCCGCGGGTGCACGGCGCGGTACACGGTCCGGAACGCGGTCTCGTCCCCGTCCTGTGCCGCGCGCACCGCGGCGGTCAGCTCCGCGTCGTCCCCCAGCACGCGTGCGCCCTTCTGCGCCTCAGCCGGCGCCGCTCTCGCGGACCGGGTTGCTCGCCGTCGTCATTGCTCAATCGGTCGTTGCGGTCTCAAGGCCGCGTGCGGAGGTTGTGGTCGTTTGTCTCCCGCGGCCTGGCGCGAAAGGCACGTTACGACCTGAAACCGCGGCCCGTCCATGACCGTACAAGATGCAACTAATCCGTGACACAGGACGTGTGACAGAAAACGCATGCCCGGCGCTGTAGAAGGTACGGGCCGCGGCGCGGCCCGTACCGCGCGACGGCCGGGGCCTCTCCTGTGGGGGGTGGCGGCCCCGGCCGTCCCCGCGACGCACCTTGACGGCGCGTCAGTCCCCGCACCCCGCCGGGCAGCCGCGGCGGGCGCCGGCGGCACTGCCTCCGGAGGAGGCGCCCCGCACACGACGGGCCGCGCGAACATCCCCCGTTCAGGTGAAGGACGTCGACGCTCAGGGCTGACGCCCAGAAGGCACACCGACGCCCCCTCGACCGCCCTCGCCCTCGCCCTTGGCCGCGCCGCCGGCTTCGCCACGCGGAACGGCACCGGCCTCCGACGCCGCGGGCGTACCGGGCCGCACCGGCGCGGGAGGCGCGGCAGCGGAGCGGCCCGCGCAGTACGCGTCCACCCGCTCCGCGCCCCCCGCCGCGGCGACAAGCCTCTCCCAGACCGGCGCGTCCACCGCCCGCCCCCGCCCGGCGACCCGCTCGTAGGCCCGGCACCACGCCTCGGCGTCCCCCGCGGCCTCGGCCCGCCCCGCGCCGCCCCGCGCTCCGTCGCGCCCCGGCTCGGCGGACGCCGACGCCTCCGGAGCCCCAGAGACGCTGGAGGAGCCGGAGGAGCCGGAGGAGCCGGAGGAGCCGGAGGAGGGGGAGGAACCGGAAGCGTCCGGAACCTCCGGGATTTCCGAGACCTTCGGGACCGGGCCGGCGGACGGCGTCCGATCCGGTCCCGTGTCCCCCGGCGACCGCCCTCCGCCCGGCGCCCCCGCCGCATGGATCCCGGCCACCGCCACCCCGCTCAGGGCGCAGCCCGCGACCAGCGCGCCCAGCGTCGCGCGCAGCGATCTCCCGCCGAACCGCCGTCGAGGGGCCCGCCAGTCGTCCCGGAGGCGGGTGCGCGCGCCATGCGCCCCCGGCTCCCGGGCGGCCACGAACGCGGCGACGGCCCGCTGCTCGGCCCCGGCGTCCACCTCGTCGCGGACCAGGGCGGCGGCGAGCAGCGCCTCCAGGCGGGCCGTGTCCCCGGCCGGCCCCTCGACGGAGACGGGTACGGGACGGCCGGGCGCGGACACCACGCCCTCGGGGCGCTCGGGGTGCCCGGAGGGCACACGCCGGCGGCCGGCCCGCCCGCCGTCGCTCTGCCGTTCGCCCATGCCCGCTTCCGTCCCTGCTCGATCGTGTCCGTACTGTCCGGCCCGTCCGGTTCCGCCCGGCCGCCCCGTGGCCCGGCGCGACGCGGCCCCACATCCGCCTCACGGCCGCCGCGCCCCCTCCCACCAGGCGGGAGGCCCGTCCGGCCCCGGACAGACGGATACGGTCCGCCCGCCCGGTCCGTTCACTCGCCGGCCCGGCGGGCCCTGCCGCGTCGTCCGGCGCGACCGCCGTCCCGGCCCACGGTCACGTCGACCCACCCAGCGTCCGCGGCGCCTCATCCGTCACACCGTCGGCGCCGAGCTGCCGCGCCAGGCGCCGCAGGCCCCGGTACGCGGCCGTCCGCACCGCGCCCGGCCGCTTGCCGAGCACACGGGCGGCGGAGGGCCCGTCGAGGCCCACGACCACCCGCAGCAGCACGGCCTCGGCCTGGTCCCGGGGCAGCCGGCCCACGAGGGCGAGGGCCTGCTCGGTGGACAGGGCCTCCATCGCCTGGTCGTGCGTGTTGTGCGGGGCGGGCAGCTCCAGGACGTCCTGTTCCAGCGCGGACGCGCGGGGGCGCACCCGCCGGCGGCGCAGGTGGTCCAGCGCGCGGTGCCGGGCGATGGTGGCCGTCCAGCCGCGGAACCCGGCGCCGTCGCCCTTGAAGCGGCCGAGGTCGCGGGCGATCTCCAGCCAGGCGTCCGACATCACGTCCTCGGCGTCGGCGCCGACCAGTCCGCGTACGTACGCGAGGAGTCCGGGCTGCACGAGCCGGTAGGCCACGGCGAACGCGGCCTCGTCGCCCTGCTGGGCACGCGCGACGGCGTCCCCCAGTTCCCCGTCGAACGCCTGCGTGCGGCGGGATTCCCCTCCGTGGCCCAAGAACCGTCCTCGTCCGTACCGAGCGCGAAGCGCCTCGCATGACGTGCGCACGTCCGCCGTGTCACGTCCCCAGCGACCTCAGCGTGCGCGGCCGGGAAAGTGTCACAGGTCACCTACGTCCCGGCCCTCGCACGGGCCCCACGGGACCCCGGCGGCGCACCTCCCTCCGGACGCGCCCGAGCACTCCGCCGGGCCCCGGCCAGGGTCGGCCTCGCCAGGGGTTCAGTCCCGCCCGGGGTTCAGTCCCGCCCGGGGTTCAGCCCGGTCTGCCCCCGCCGTCGCGTCCCGGCACAGGAGCCGCAGGGAGCCGTCCTGGGTGTAGCAGCGGCGGGCCTCCTCGATGGGGTCCCAGAGGCGGCCGTCGGGGGTGCGGACCCAGTGGTCGCCGCCGGAGGACCACCACTCGCCGCCGGTCTGGCGCGCGATCACCTCGCCGGCGTAGGCCCCGAAGCCGCGCAGCACCAGCTCCACGGCGGCGTAGGGGGCCGACTCACGGCGGATGTCCTCGATCACGCGGTCGACGCTCCACAGACTGCGCGCCGAGTAGTCGAGGCGCAGCCGTGCCCCCTCGCGCATCGCCGCCACCGCGTCCGCCGCCCAGCGGACCGGCTTCGTCGCCGCCGAGGGCCTGGTCTCCTGCTGTGTCGTCACAGTCGTCGCAGTCGTCACACTCTGGAGAGCGCTGCGGCGAAGCGTTTCGTCACCCCGGTCCGGCGGCTCCCCACAACGGACGCACGACCGCCCCGGGACAGTCACAGGACCGTCGCCGCACGCCCCCGCCTGTCAGCCGTCGCGGCGGCTGCGGCGCGAGACCACCGCGCGCAGCACCCGGCGTCCCTCCGTGGACACCTCCAGCGCGCTGCGCAGCCCCGCCGCTCCGTGGGCGGCGACGAGTTCCAGAACGGCGGTCTGGCGGCGCAGTTCGGCGGCGAGCAGCGGGGACAGACCGTCGGTGGGGCCCTCGCGGCGAGCGGCGGCCAGATCGGCGTCGCCCGCGCCGTCGAGCAGGAGGTGGATGCGCAGCGCGTCGGCCGAGCAGCCGTCGGCCCACGTCCGCAGCGCTCCTCCGGACCGGTCGGCGGGGGCGGCGGCGAGCATGCCCCGCGCGAGGTCCGCCGCCTCGCCGGTGCCGCCGTCCACGGCCTCGGCCGCCGCCGCGTCCAGCTTCTCGCGCGTCTGCCGGAGCACCTCGCCCCAGTCGCCGTCGGCGGTGCCCTCCGCGAGGGCGCCCCACAGCGGCCGCAGCGCCTCGTCGTCGCCGCCCAGCAGCGGCACGCACCGATCCAAACAAGCCACGCCGCTCACGGCCAGTCCGCGCTCGTCGGCCCGCGCGATCAGTTCCTCCAGGCTCATCCACGCCTCCCTCTGCGGGTTCCGCAGGCCTCCGGATGAGGCCTCGACGGGCCTCGTCCCTCACGAATCCCGCATTTCCCCTTACTGCGTGCGACAAGCCGGGAGTGTCACTCGGGCACCACGCCCAGCCGGTCGAGCAGCCGGAAGAGGAGGTTTTCGGCCACCGGTCCGGGGTCCGCGGTCAGCACCTCCAGGACGTCCCCGGCAACGGCCGTGCGCCCGGCCTCCTCGGCCCAGAGGACGGCCCGCCCGGCGGCGTCGGCGGGCTCGAGGAAGTAGTCGTCGACGGTGAGCCCCTCCGGGCGCCCGCCGAGGTACCCGGCCATCGCGTCCCGGCCGAGGCAGGCCGTCCACACCCCGCTCTCGGGGGACGCCGCCTCCACCGCCACGCAGTCGCCGTTCATCACGTAGCCGAAGAGCGCGGGCGCGCCGGTCTCCTTCGCCAGCTCGTTCATGCTGCCCAGCTCGCCCTCGCGGCCCGGCAGCTCCCACACCTGCCAGCCGTCCGGCGCCTCGGCGCGCAGGGTCAGGTCCGCGCCCGCGCCGCCCAGCGCGTCCAGCCCGGCCAGCGGCCGCTCCGCGCGGCCCACGACGAAATAGCCCCAGTAGCCCATGTGCCGGTGTTCCCCCGTTATCTTCTTCGCGGTCCTGCAAGAGGGCCGCTGGCCTCCGGGCCCGGCATGACTTTTGCCCCCTGTCGAACGGATGACCTGGGGGGTG
>NZ_JBIWGC010000042.1:0-9774 GCF_044763335.1 Streptomyces sp. NPDC096105 | reverse complement strand
ACGTGTGGGCGTTCGCGCTGGGCTGGGCGGTGCTGGCCGGCGTGGTCGGCTTCGTCTACTTCTGGAAGGCAGAGGAGAGGTACGGCCGTGGCTGACGACACGACGGGCCCGCGGGTGCCCACCGTCATCGCGGACGACCTGCACATCGTCTACCGCGTCGACGGGGCCCGGACCGGCAAGGGCAGTGCCACCGCGGCGCTCAGCCGGATCCTGCGGCGCGGCGAGGAGCGGGGCGTGCGCAAGGTGCACGCCGTGCGCGGGGTGTCCTTCGTGGCCTACCGCGGCGAGGCGATCGGCCTGATCGGGTCCAACGGCTCCGGCAAGTCGACCCTGCTGCGCGCCGTCGCCGGGCTGCTCCCCGCCGAGCGGGGCAAGGTCTACACCGACGGCCAGCCGTCCCTGCTCGGCGTCAACGCGGCCCTGATGAACGACCTCACCGGCGAGCGGAACATCATCCTCGGCGGGCTCGCGATGGGCATGTCCCGCGAGGAGATCAAGGCCCGCTACCAGGAGATCGTCGACTTCTCCGGCATCAACGAGAAGGGCGACTTCATCACCCTGCCGATGCGCACCTACTCCTCCGGCATGGCCGCCCGCCTGCGCTTCTCCATCGCCGCGGCCAAGGACCACGACGTCCTGATGATCGACGAGGCGCTGGCCACCGGCGACCGGAAGTTCCAGAAGCGCTCCGAGGCCCGCATCCGCGAGCTGCGCAAGCACGCCGGCACGGTCTTCCTGGTCAGCCACAACAACAAGTCCATCCGCGACACCTGCGACCGCGTGCTGTGGCTGGAGCGCGGCGAGCTGCGCATGGACGGGCCGACCGACGAGGTGCTGCGCGAGTACGAGAAGTTCACGGGCAAGTAGCCCGTCCGGCCCAGAGCCCCGCCGGAGCGGTCCGGCGTCCGCGAAAGACACGTCAGATCCTCGTGCGGCGCGGAGATCTGATGCCGGGCGATGTGATGTCGTGGGGCGCGGGAGACCCCCGTCGAGGAACGGCGCGTTGTACAAC
The DNA here is from genome assembly GCF_044763335.1 of Streptomyces sp. NPDC096105. Taxonomy (NCBI): domain Bacteria; kingdom Bacillati; phylum Actinomycetota; class Actinomycetes; order Kitasatosporales; family Streptomycetaceae; genus Streptomyces; species Streptomyces sp. NPDC096105. Next base: position 8,762 of record NZ_JBIWGC010000042.1, on the reverse strand, counting down.
GTAAGCTGTACCGGTCCCCGAAAGGCGGCAATCAGGGCCATACTGCCCGACCCCCTTCCTCGGCGCCACGGGGTGGACGCCTGAGTGGCGTGTCCGAAATAGTGTGAATTGGGTCGGCAGTGTAGAACGGGAGATGTGACGGCAATGGCTTCGGAGACTCCCCGGCTGGACTCAGCGTGCGCCGTCCTCTCCCCGGGCAGCCCGCGATGACGGCCGCCGACCCGGCGCGCCCCGCCGACCTCGAACGGGCCACGCTCGACAAGGCCGCCGCCGAGAACTTCCCGGTGGCGCCGTTCTTCCTGCCCAGGGCCTGGCGCGACGACCTCATGGCCGTCTACGGCTTCGCCCGCCTGGTCGACGACATCGGCGACGGCGACCTGGCCCCCGGCGGCGCCGACGCCCGCGCCCTCGGCGTCCCCGCCGAGGAGGCCGGCGACCGCCTCGCCCTGCTGGACGCCCTGGAAGCCGATCTCCACCGGGTGTTCGACCGCGCGGGCCCGGGCCCCCGCCACCCCCTGCTGCTCCGCCTGGAACCCACGGTCCGCCGCCGCGCGCTGACCCCCGGGCCGTTCCTCGGCCTGATCGCCGCGAACCGCCAGGACCAGCTCGTCAAGCGCTACGAGACCTACGACGACCTGCTCGCCTACTGCGAGCTGTCGGCCAACCCGGTCGGCCGCCTCGTGCTCGCCGTCACCGGGACCGCCACCCCGGAGCGCATCCGCCACTCCGACGCGATCTGCACCGCCCTGCAGATCGTCGAGCACCTCCAGGACGTCGCCGAGGACCTCGGCCGCGACCGCATCTATCTGCCCGCCGCGGACATGAAACGCTTCCACGTCCAGGAGGCCGACCTCGCCGCGCCCACCGCCGGCGCCTCGGTGCGCGCGCTCGTCGCGTTCCAGGCGCAGCGCGCCCTCGACCTGCTGGACGAGGGCGCACCCCTGGTGAGCAGCGTCCGGGGCAGGCTCAGACTCCTGCTCGCGGGGTTCGTGGCGGGAGGAAGGGCGGCCGTCCGCGCGATCGCGGCCGCCGAGTACGACGTACTTCCCGGCCCGCCCAAGCCCGGCACGACGCAGCTGCTGCGCGAGGCGGGCGTGACTCTGCGAGGAAAGGGGTGATCCGGACCGTGGAGTCGCAAGCACCCGCGTCCGCACCGGTACTCGCCGCCTACAGCTACTGCGAGGCCGTCACCGGCCGGCAGGCGCGCAACTTCGCCTACGGCATCCGGCTGCTGCCGACGTCCAAACGGCGCGCCATGTCCGCCCTGTACGCGTTCTCCCGGCGGGTCGACGACATCGGTGACGGCCCGCTCGCCGACGACGTCAAGGTGGCCCGTCTCGAGGACACCCGCGCGCTGCTCGCCCGCGTCCGCGCCGGCGCGGTCGAGGAGGACGACACCGACCCGGTCGCGGTCGCCCTCGCCCACGCCGCCGCGCACTTCCCGATCCCCCTCGGCGGCCTGGACGAACTGATCGACGGCGTCCAGATGGACCTGCGCGGCGAGACGTACGAGACCTGGGACGACCTGAAGGTCTACTGCCGCTGCGTGGCCGGGGCCATCGGACGGCTCTCGCTCGGCGTGTTCGGCGCCGAGCCCGGCGCGCGCGGCGTCGAACGCGCCTCCGAGTACGCCGACACGCTGGGGCTGGCGCTCCAGCTCACCAACATCCTGCGCGACGTCCGCGAGGACGCCGAGAACGGGCGCACCTACCTGCCCGCCGACGACCTCGCCAAGTTCGGCTGCTCCGCCGGCTTCGCCGGGCCGACACCGCCGGAGGGCTCCGACTTCGCGGGCCTGGTGCACTTCGAGGTGCGCAGGGCCCGCGCCCTCTTCGCCGAGGGCTACCGGCTGCTCCCCATGCTCGACCGGCGCAGCGGCGCCTGCGTCGCCGCGATGGCCGGCATCTACCGCCGCCTGCTGGACCGCATCGAGCGCGACCCCGAGGCCGTGCTGCGCGGCCGGGTCTCCCTCCCCGGCCGGGAGAAGGCGTACGTCGCGGTGCGCGGCCTGTCCGGTCTCGACACCCGGCACGTCGCCCGGCGCACCGTCGGGAGGCGCGCCTGATGGACACCCGGTACCCGGACGGCGAGCGGGGGGCAACCCTCCGCCGCGCCGCCGCGTCCCCCACCGGGACGGCCGGCCGCGCACCTGTCACGCGGCCCGGCCGGGCAGGAGAGGGCGCATGAACCACGGCACACGCTCCGAGGGGTCCCGGCGCACGGACGGCCCGGTCCCGCCGGGACGCCATGCCGTCGTGGTCGGCGGCGGACTGGCCGGCACCACCGCCGCCCTCGCCCTCGCCGACGCCGGGGTGCGCGTCACCCTTCTCGAAGGGCGGCCCCGCCTGGGCGGACTCGCCTTCTCGTTCCGGCGCGGCGACCTGACCGTCGACAACGGCCAGCACGTCTACCTGCGCTGCTGCACCGCCTACCGCTGGTTCCTCGACCGGATCGGGGGAGCGGCCCTCGCGCCGCTGCAGGACCGCCTCGACGTGCCCGTGGTCGACGTCCGCCGCCCCGAGGGACGGCGGCTGGGCCGGCTGCGGCGCGACCCGCTGCCCGTGCCCCTGCACCTCGGCCGCAGCCTCGCCACGTACCCCCACCTCTCGCTCGCCGACCGGGCCAGGGCGGTCCGGGCCGCGCTCGCGCTGAAGGACCTCGACCTCGACGACCCCGCCCTGGACGAGGAGGACTTCGGCAGTTGGCTCGCCGCCCACGGCCAGTCCCCGCGCGCCGTGGAGGCCCTGTGGGACCTGGTCGGGGTCGCCACCCTCAACGCCGTCGCCGGCGACTCCTCGCTGGCGCTCGCCGCGATGGTGTTCAAGACCGGGCTGCTGTCCGACCCCGGCGCCGCCGACATCGGCTGGGCCCGGGTGCCGCTGGGCGAGCTGCACGACCGGCTCGCCCGCCGGGCCCTCGACGCCGCGGGCGTGCGCACCGAGACCCGCACCCGCGTCACGTCCGTCCGCGCCGACGGCGCCGGCGGCTGGACCGTCGAGGTCCCCGGCGAGACGCTCCGCGCCGACGCCGTGGTCCTCGCCGTGCCCCAGCGCGAGGCCCACGGCCTGCTGCCCTCGGGCGCGCTTGACGAGCCCGAGCGGCTGCTCGGCATCGGCACCGCCCCCATCCTCGACGTCCACGTCGTCTACGACCGCACGGTGCTCACCCGGCCCTTCCTCGCCGCCCTCGGCACCCCCGTGCAGTGGGTCTTCGACCGCACCGCCGCCTCCGGACTGCGCCACGGCCAGTACCTGGCGCTGTCCCAGTCGGTCGCGCACGACGACATCGACGCGCCCGTCGCCGCCCTGCGCGAGCGGTACCTGCCCGAACTGGAACGGCTGCTGCCGCGCACGCGCGACGCCGAGGTGCTGGACTTCTTCGTCACCCGGGAGCGCACCGCCACCTTCGCTCCCGCCCCCGGCGTCGGACGCCTCAGGCCCGGCGCCCGCACCAAGGCACCCGGCCTCTACCTGGCCGGAGCGTGGACCGCCACCGGGTGGCCCGCGACCATGGAGAGTGCGGTCCGCAGCGGCGTCGGCGCGGCGGACGCCGCGCTGGGCGCCCTCGGCCGGCCCCGCCCGCGCCACCTCTTCGCCCTCGAGGAGGCGGCCTGATGCTCCGGCAGAGCGGCGCGGCAGGTCCCCGCACCCCCGGTACCGCAACAAGAGGAGAGACTGTGCCCACTGTGCCCCCGGCCTCGCAAGCCGCTCGAAGGACCGCGGTGGACGTGTCCGCGCTCCTGGAGCGCGGCCGGACCCTGGCCACGCCGGTACTGCGGGCGGCCGTCGACCGCCTGGCGCCTCCCATGGACACGGTCGCCGCCTACCACTTCGGCTGGATCGACGCCCAGGGCCGGCCCGCGGACGGCGACGGCGGCAAGGCCGTGCGCCCCGCCCTCGCCGTGCTGTCCGCCGAGGTCACCGGCGCCGCCCCGGAGACCGGCGTGCCCGGCGCGGTCGCCGTCGAACTGGTCCACAACTTCTCGCTGCTGCACGACGACCTGATGGACGGCGACGAGCAGCGCCGGCACCGCGACACCGTCTGGAAGGTGCACGGCCCCGCCCAGGCCATCCTGGTCGGCGACGCCCTGTTCGCCCTGGCCAACGAGGTGCTCCTCGAGCTCGGCACCGTCGAGGCCGGCCGCGCCACGCGCCGCCTCACCCGGGCCAGCCGGGCGCTCATCGACGGGCAGGCCCAGGACATCTCCTACGAGCACCGCGACCGGGTCAGCGTCGAGGAGTGCCTGGAGATGGAGGGCAACAAGACCGGCGCCCTGCTCGCCTGCGCCAGCTCCATCGGCGCGGTGCTCGGCGGCGCCGACGACCGCACCGCCGACGCCCTGGAGCGGTACGGCCACCACCTGGGCCTCGCCTTCCAGGCGGTCGACGACCTGCTCGGCATCTGGGGCGACCCGGAGGCCACCGGCAAGCAGACCTGGAGCGACCTGCGCCAGCGCAAGAAGTCCCTCCCGGTCGTGGCCGCGCTCGCCGCGGACGGCCCGGCCGCCACCCGGCTCGGCGAGATCCTCGCGGCCGACGCCAAGAGCAGTGACTTCGCGAACTTCTCCGAGGAGGAGTTCGCGGCCCGTGCCGCCCTCATCGAGGAGGCCGGCGGTCGTGAGTGGACCGCCGAGGAGGCACGACGTCAGCACACCATCGCCATCGAGGCCCTCGACACCGTGGACATGCCCGACCGGGTGCGGGACCGGTTCACGGCGCTCGCGGACTTCGTCGTCGTACGAAAGAGATGATCATTATTTTCGGTCGAATAGCCCTCGCGTAGTCGCCGGCCGGTGGTACGGGAGCACCCCCACCGGCCGACGGCGGACCCACAGCAGACGCACCACTTGCAGGACTGCACGAAGGGGAAGCCATGACAGCGACGACCGACGGAAGCACCGGGGCGGCCTCGCCGTCCCGGCTCGCCGCGGCCAGCGAACACGACACCGACAGCCCCGAGGCGGCCGGGGTTCCCGACATCGCCGCCCGCGCCGTACGGCGCGCCACCGACTTCCTGCTGTCCCGTCAGAGCGACGAGGGCTGGTGGAAGGGCGACCTCGACACGAACGTCACGATGGACGCCGAGGACCTGCTGCTGCGTCAGTTCCTCGGCATCCGCGACGAGGACACCACCCGCGCCGCCGCCCTGTTCATCCGCGGGGAGCAGCGCGAGGACGGCACCTGGGCCACCTTCTACGGCGGCCCCGGCGAACTCTCCACCACCATCGAGGCGTACGTCGCGCTGCGACTGGCCGGCGACGCCCCCGACGCCCCGCACATGGCGAAGGCCTCCGCCTGGATCCGCGAGCAGGGCGGCATCGCCTCGTCGCGGGTCTTCACCCGCATCTGGCTCGCCCTGTTCGGCTGGTGGAAGTGGGAGGACCTGCCCGAACTGCCGCCCGAGCTGATCTGGTTCCCCGCCTGGGCGCCGCTCAACATCTACGACTTCGGCTGCTGGGCGCGGCAGACCATCGTACCGCTCACCATCGTCTCCGCCAAGCGGCCGGTGCGTCCCGCCCCGTTCCCGCTGGACGAACTGCACACCGACCCGGACAACCCCAACCCTCCCCGGCGGCTCGCCCCGGCCCGTACCTGGGACGGCGCCTTCCAGCGGCTGGACAAGGGCCTGCACGCGCTGCGCAGGGCCGTCCCGCGCCGGCTGCGCCGGGCCGCGATGCACACCGCCGCCCGCTGGATCATCGAACGGCAGGAGAACGACGGCTGCTGGGGCGGCATCCAGCCCCCGGCCGTGTACTCGGTCATCGCCCTGCACCTGCTCGGCTACGACCTCAACCACCCGGTGATGCGCGCCGGTCTGGAGTCCCTGGACCGCTTCGCCGTGTGGCGCGAGGACGGCGCCCGGATGATCGAGGCCTGCCAGTCCCCGGTGTGGGACACCTGCCTGGCCACCATCGCGCTGGCCGACGCGGGCGTGCCCGCCGACCACCCGCAACTGGTCAAGGCCGCCGACTGGATGCTGGGCGAGCAGGTGGTGCGGCCCGGCGACTGGTCCGTGCGCCGCCCCCATCTCCCGCCGGGCGGCTGGGCGTTCGAGTTCCACAACGACAACTACCCCGACATCGACGACACCGCCGAGGTGGTCCTCGCGCTGCGCCGGGTCAAGCACCACGACCCGGAGCGGGTGGACAATGCCATCGGGCGCGGGGTGCGCTGGAACCTCGGCATGCAGTCGAGGAACGGCGCGTGGGGCGCCTTCGACGTCGACAACACCAGCCCGTTCCCCAACCGGCTGCCCTTCTGCGACTTCGGCGAGGTCATCGACCCGCCGTCGGCGGACGTCACCGCGCACGTCGTGGAGATGCTCGCCGTCGAAGGACTCGCCCACGATCCGCGCACCCGGCGCGGCGTGGAGTGGCTCCTCGCCGAACAGGAGCCGGACGGCTCGTGGTTCGGCCGCTGGGGCGTCAACTACATCTACGGCACCGGGTCGGTGGTCCCCGCCCTGACCGCGGCCGGCATCCCGACGTCCCACCCGGCGGTCCGGCGGGCCGTGGCCTGGCTGGAGAAGGTGCAGAACGAGGACGGCGGCTGGGGCGAGGACCTGCGCTCCTACCGTTACGTCAAGGAGTGGAGCGGCCGGGGCGCCTCCACCGCCTCGCAGACCGCCTGGGCGCTGATGGCGCTGCTCGCGGCGGGGGAGCGGGACTCCGCCGCCGTCGGACGCGGCGTCACGTGGCTGGCGCGCACCCAGCGGGAGGACGGCTCCTGGGACGAGCCGTACTTCACCGGCACCGGCTTCCCCTGGGACTTCTCCATCAACTACCACCTCTACCGGCAGGTCTTCCCGCTCACCGCGCTCGGCCGGTACGTCCACGGCGAACCGTTCAGCAAGAAACCGGCCGAGGCGGCCGCCGGCGCCGGACAGGCGCTCGCCGAGGCGAAGGGCGGCTGATGAGCGGCCGGCCCGCCCCCGCCCCGCTGCTGATCGCCTGCGCGCTCGGCATCGAACAGCTCGCGCTGCGCAGGCGGGAGCACACCACCCCGGGCGGGCCGGTCACCGTGCTGCGCACCGGCATGGGACCTGCGGCGGCCGAGCGGTCCGTCACCCGGGTGCTCGCCGACCCGGCGCTGCACGGCGCCGCCGTCCTCGCCACCGGCTTCTGCGCCGGCCTCGCCCCCGGCATGCACCCCGGCGACCTGGTCGTCGCCGAGGAGACCCGGGACCCGCGCGGCAGCGTGCCCTGCGTCGGCACCGAACTGCTGGTGAAGGAGCTGGTGCGCGCGGTGCCCGGACGCACCGTGCACACCGGCCCGCTCACCGGCTCCGACCACGTCGTCCGCGGCCACGAACGCTCCGGCCTGCTCGCCACCGGCGCGATCGCGGCGGACATGGAGTCGGCGGCCACGCTCCTGAGTGCCGTCCGCGCGGCCGAGCGCCCGGTTGCGGCCGTCCGGGTGGTCGTGGACGCTCCTGAACACGAACTCGTCCGCATCGGCACGGTCCGCGGTGGAATATCGGCTTTCCGTGTCCTTCGTTCCGTCCTTCCGGCTTTCTATGAATGGCACCGTTCCTTGCTGCTCCCCAGGAGGTGAGCCAGATGGCCATGCCGCTGCGTCAGTCCGTCAAGGTCGCTACATACTTGGCCGAACAGAAGCTCCGCGGGCGGGACAAGTTCCCGCTCATCGTCGAACTGGAACCGCTCTTCGCCTGCAACCTCAAGTGCGAGGGATGCGGCAAGATCCAGCACCCGGCCGGTGTGCTCAAGCAGCGCATGCCCGTCGCGCAGGCCGTCGGCGCCGTCCTGGAGTCCGGGGCGCCCATGGTGTCGATCGCCGGCGGCGAGCCCCTGATGCACCCCCAGATCGACGAGATCGCGCGCCAGCTGGTGGCCCGCCGCAAGTACGTCTTCCTGTGCACCAACGCGCTGCTGATGCGCAAGAAGATGGACAGGTTCACCCCTTCCCCGTACTTCGCCTTCGCCGTGCACATCGACGGGCTGCGGGAGCGGCACGACGAGTCCGTCGCCAAGGAGGGCGTGTTCGACGAGGCCGTGGCGGCCATCAAGGAGGCCAAGCGGCGCGGCTTCCGGGTCACCACCAACTCGACCTTCTTCAACACCGACACCCCGCAGACGGTCGTCGAGGTGCTCAACTACCTCAACGACGAGCTCGAGGTCGACGAGATGATGATCTCGCCCGCGTACGCCTACGAGAAGGCGCCCGACCAGGAGCACTTCCTGGGCGTGGAGCAGACCCGGGAGCTGTTCAGGAAGGCCTTCGCGGGCGGCAACCGGCGCCGCTGGCGGCTGAACCACTCCCCGCTGTTCCTCGACTTCCTCGAGGGCAAGGTCGACTTCCCGTGCACCGCCTGGGCGATCCCCAACTACTCCCTCTTCGGCTGGCAGCGTCCCTGCTACCTGATGAGCGACGGGTACGTGCCGACCTACCGGGAACTCATCGAGGACACCGACTGGGACCGGTACGGCCGTGGCAAGGACCCGCGCTGCGCCAACTGCATGGCCCACTGCGGCTACGAGCCCACCGCCGTCCTCGCCACCATGGGCTCGCTGAAGGAGTCCCTGCGCGCCCTGCGCGACACCGTCTCGTCGAGCAGGGAGCGAAGCGGATGACCACGGTCTCCCTGGGCCTCCCCGAGGTCCCGGCCACGCTCGCCGTGCGCCGGAAGAGCCGGCAGATCCAGGTCGGTTCGGTGGCGGTGGGCGGGAACGCGCCGGTGTCGGTGCAGTCGATGACCACGACGCGGACGTCGGACATCGGCGCCACGCTGCAGCAGATCGCGGA
>NZ_JBIWGC010000041.1:0-12946 GCF_044763335.1 Streptomyces sp. NPDC096105 | reverse complement strand
TACCGCAGCCACCTCATAGACGGCTGCCTCGCCGAGACGGGACTGACCATCAACCCCTGATCACCGAAGCCGACATCACGAGTTCAACCTCAGTAACCGGATGGCTTTTTTCAATTACCCAGCAGTTTGGGATGCGTTACAGTTACAGCAACCACAAAAGGGCTTTCTGAGCCAAAAGGTGATTCCCCGTCATCATTTTTCAGTCACTCCGCACACCTGCGCCACAGCCGTCCGTAGGATCCCTCACGAATCCCGCGCATCTATTCGGGTGTCCTGAGTGTGCACGAGGGAGAGAAATTGATGAATCGTCACGCCCGGCGGCTGTCCTCATTAGCAGCCTCGCTGGCAGCAGTAGCCTCTCTTTCCTTGGCAGGTAGCGCCAAGGCTGCTGACGAAGCCCAGCAGCCGGAGAACAGACAGCAGGCGCTCGGTGTCGCCAAGACCGTTGACCTGCCGACGGAGCCTGAGCGTGGCCAGGCAATGGTTAGTATCGAGGAATCGTGTTCTCCCGTCGCCGCCTCCGAACGTGCGGCCTTAGGTGGCGCGGTCAAGGCGTGCGTCGAGACAAGGCCGATGAAGGCATCCAGCACCGTAACGGCGCGGACTGCCGAGGAGGCCGACACTGTCGAAGCCTGCGACATAACCAAGCCGGGCAAGTGGACCTGGGAACGAACTAAAGGCATATGCCTGAACGGCAAGGAAGTGACCTTCACGCTCAGCGACGAACAGGGCGCCGTCCTGGGTACTGCTCTAATAGACGTCAAGAGCAGCATGAACCTCAGGTACGACAGCCTCACCTGGAACGAACTGATCACCGTCAAGGTGACCAAGGTGACCAATGCCGTAAGCAACGTCAATATCAAATTCGACGTGGACTGCACCTCGAGTTGTTCCCCGACCAACAACCGCCCCTGGACTGGGACAAAAACCCTCGGCCAGGGCGCAGAGGCATCCGGATCGGTCACCTACACCAGCAATGTAGCTTCCGGTATGCGGGACAATATCCGCACCAAATACCACATGTACATCACCGCGACGGGCACCACCCCCACCAAGCCGAACGTCAGTTGGGAGCTCCCGTACCAGGCCAATCTTCGCTGCGACGCCGAGCTCACCACACCCGGCTGCGTCTTCTCCGACATTCGCGCCAGCCTCAAATACTCGCTGTCCGACCCGAAGCACGCCGCAGCTTCGGCGGCTTACAGCTTCGCTCAGGGCCGCCTGCGCGACTGGGCCCCGCTGACTCGGGCGGACGGCCTCAACACAGCCAACCGGAAGCGGACCTGCGAGGAGGGAAGCAGCGACCCGTTCGTACATATGTACGATGAAGTTCTGGGGGACACCTGTGACGAGTTCCCCTTCGCCGGCTCCCTCGAGGGAGGGACCGACGGCGCTCTGTGCGCCGACATCATCCCGCGGTACGAGGACGGGGCATGGTGGATCTATCCGGCTCGGACTGACAAGCCGTTCACCTACGAAGAGCCGTGCGTGCGTGCCCACGTCTCCGGGGAGGCCAATTCGTCTGCTGGCGGCAAGTATGGTGCGCTCGTGAAGAGCGCGCGCATCCTCGACATCGAGAAGTACAACGTCTCCGTCATCGAGTAACAGAGGAGACAGCAGCACTACGCCGGGGCCCCGAAAATAATGCTCGGGGCCCCGCCCGGCAAACCCGAAGGAGCCCCAGTGAAAAACTCCACCACCGGGCCATGGGCATGGGCCGAGGATCCGCGCGCCGTGATGTGGTGCGTGACCATCACCTACGGCATCACTCCTGAAGAAGTGCTCGCCCGCTACGGAGCCGACGCCCGCACCGCCCGGCTTCTCACCCGGCAGCAGGCCGCCCAGCTGGCCGGTGACGACCTGCCGGAGGGTTCGGTACTGCGGGCAGGGCGGACGGGTGACTGGTCGTTCTGCTTTGAGGACTACGGGGTCATGGGATGCATGTCCGGCCCGTTGTCCGCGCTGTCCCGCGGCACGGAGACCTTCAGCGTACTGCGAGGCGGGGACGGTATGAACGGCTTCGCCTACTGGCGGGACGGACAGTGCACCGAGCGGTTCGAGCCGGGCGCCACCGGCACCAAACCTCGTCCTCCACACCCCTGGTGGGATGCAGTGCAGGGGCGGCTAGACGCATCGAGCGAAGAATTCCCCGGCCTCGTCCCGGTACTGGAAGCGACAGCGCGCCACACCAGAGCCGTACTCGACACGGGCATCCTCGACGGGCCGCTGCTCACCCTGCGGCTCGATGACAGCGACCTCACCCCCGCCCCTCAAACTCCCCAGCAAGCACCACGGCCTCCCAAGGGCGTGCGGGGCGTCCCCGCCCGGCCTGGACCACCCCCGCCACCCACCATGAGGCAAGCCGTCAACGTCCCCGTCACCTGAGGTCGGCAGTCGCCCGTGCTCTGGACCATGTAGGGCTCGGGCAGCCCTCCGGCTTCACCCACGAGGTGGTGTTCCGGCGGTGCCCTGACTGCCAGGAGCACAACATCGCGTGAGGACGACTTCGTCTGCGTCTTCTGCGGCAGCGATCTGCCGGAGACGTGGAACGTGGATCCTACCGCGTAACGGCCGAGGGTCACAGCCACTCGTTGATGGCAGCGACGAGGACAGTCGCCTCGTAGCGGACCGCGAGCTTGTCGTATCGCGTGGCGACAGCGCGGTGCCTCTTGAGGCGATTGATCCCGCACTCGACCGCATGGCGCTCGCGGTAGTCGACCGGGTCGAAATGCGGTGGCCGGCCGCCGCAGGAGCCGAGCTTCTGGCGGTTGCGTGCCTGGTCGGCCTTGTCCGGGATGGTGCAGCGGATTCCGCGGCGGCGCAGGTAGGCGCGGTTTCTGCGGGAGGCGTACGCCTTGTCTGCGCGGACCCGATCAGGGCGGACGCGTGGCCGGCCCGGTCCGATGCGGGGCACGCGGACTTTCTCCAGTACGGGTTCGAACTGCGGCGAGTGAGCAATTGTCAATTCCTGTGGATCACCGCGGGAGCCTCAAGTGGCCCGCAGCCATTGATCGAGGATCGCGAAGTCTTCGTTGGTGAGGCCGCGGGATGACGCGATGCGGTGGAGGAGGGCCGGGGTGGGGTGGTGGGTGGACACCCAGTCCCGATCGGCATCGGTGATCTCGTCGTCGACCCAGACGAACGGGCGTCCGTCCGCCCATGCCGCCAAGGTTCGGGTCTTCCAGTGGAGCCCGTACCACTGGTCCTCGCGTTCATGCTCGTCGGAGGGTTCCGGCCAGTGCACGACCGGCAGGGGTGGCAGGCCGAGCCGCGGTGCTATGTCGGTGTTCGCCTCCTCCTCCCAGGTGGTGGCCCAGACCAGCTCGCACGGCAGTGCCGCGAGGCGAGGCCCGACGCGCGGGTCGAGCCGCGTCAGGTGCGAATCTGTCGCGGTGCCTGACGGCTCGCGCTGCGGGCCGTCGCCGAACGGCAGGAGAGGTCCGTCGACGTCCAGGAACAGCAGCGGGCGTTCCTTGCGCTCACTCATGCCGCAGCCTCTTGCTCACGCTCGACCAGGACGCCGCGTTCGAAGCGGGCGCCGTTGCGGACGAGGGCGACGAGGTGGGGTGCGGTGATCGCGCGCCAGCGGGCCTGGGCGGACTCGGCGAGCTTGAACACCATCGCCAGGGCCGCGGCCGGGCTGCCGGCGCCGCGGGTGACCTTGGTCCGCAGCTTTACCGTGCTGAAGGTCGACTCGATCGGATTTGTCGTGCGCAGGTGGACCCAGTGCTCGGCCGGGAAGTCGTAGAACGCCAGGAGTTCATCGACGTCGTCGGTGATCTTCTTGACGGCCTTGGGCCACTTCCCGCCGTAGGCACGCCTGAAGTCCTTCACCGCCTTCTCGGCGTGATCGCGGTCCTCGGCGTTGTAGATCTCCTGCAGCGCCTTCTTCGCGCCGGGCTGGGCCGATTTCGGCAGAGCGTTGACCACGTTCCGGGTTTTGTGAACCCAGCACCTTTGATGTCTGGCCTGCGGAAACACCTCGGCCAGGGCCCGCCACAGACCCATGGCTCCGTCGCCGACGACGAGCTCGGGATCGCGCATGCCGCGCCGGCGGCAGTCCCGCAGGAAGTCGGCCCAGGACTCGGTCGACTCGCGCAAGCCCTCGGCGAGCGCGATCAGCTCCTTGCTGCCGTCGGTGCGCACGCCCATGAGGACCAGGACGCAGGAGCGGGCCTGGCCGAGGCGGACCTTGGGGTGGACGCCGTCGGCCCACACGTACACGTAGTCGGATCCGGACAGGTCCCGGTCCTGGAAGGCGGCGTGGTCGTCGCTCCACTGTTTAGTCAGCCGGGTCACCGTGGCCGGCGAGAGCCCAGCGGCCGAGCCGAGGAACTGCTCCATCGCGGGCACGAAGTCGCCGGAGGACAGACCGTGCAGGCAGAGCAGGGGCAGGACCTCGCTGATCTTCGGGGACTTCCGGCACCAGGGGGCGAGGATCTTGGACGAGAACCCTTTGCGCTCGCCCGTCTCGCCATCGACCCGCTTGTCGTTCACCCGCGGTGCCTTCACCGCAATCGGCCCGGCGGCGGTGGCCACCGTCCGCTCGCGGTGGTGGCCGTTGCGGACCACCAGACGGCGACCGGCCTCGTCCCGCTCGCCCGCCAACTCGGCTATGTACTGGTTGACTTCGGCTTCCAGAGCCGCGGCGAGCATCCGACGGGCGCCCTCACGGACGATGTCGTCCATCAGGGAGCCGCTCTGGGTGGTGCCGTCCTCGTTGACTACGCTCAGCACGGGCGTGCCTTCCCGACCCGCGCTGCAACGCGGGCCTACTCGATGACCAGAAGTCGATCACTCGGGAAGGTACGCCCTCCGCGTTCCGCGAGGCACCCCTCCCGAGTCCGATCCACAGGTCTTGAGCATTGCTCTACAGAAGTCGACGCCTACCGCTCGGGCGTCCGCTTCGACTACGCCGGACCGGTTGCCGGCAAGTACAAGGGAACCGTGTTCACCGAGGCCCGCGTCGAACCAGGGTCCCTTGCATGATCGAGGTCTGTCCGGATTCATCCGGTGATGCCGAGGGCGGCCAGGGGCCTTCGCCAGTCGCGGGCGGTGTGACGTAGGGCGGCGGCGATGTTGGTGTGGCCGTCCTGGCGGTGGACTCCGATGGCGAGGTTGCGCAGGCCGGCCATGATGCGCGGGAGATGGCCGACATGGATTGTGGAGTCGTCCTCGTGGAACGTTCGGTCGCGGACGTGGTGCAGAAGGTTTTCGATCTTCCAGTGGCCTCTGATCCAGTCGGCGAGCTGGGCGCCGGTGACCGCGCCGGGCGGCAGGCTGGTGATCAGGTAGACGCGCTCGATGGTGAGCTTGCCGCTGGTGAAGTCCTTCCTCCAACGCACGACTTGAAGGGCCTGGCGGGCGTCGGGATAGCCGAGGTGGGCGAAGGCGGCGGTCTTCAGCCGACGGATCTCCAGGCGGTGGTGGGCCCGGGTGCGGTCGTAGTGGTCGAGCGTGATCTCGCGCCAGGGCAGGCGGCGGACGCGGTCGAACAGGCCGGGCTGGTTGGCCTTGACCTGGGCGATGTAGTGGGCACCGCGCTCGCGGAGGTAGGTGCCGTGAGCGTGCTGGGTGTGCAGCGCGTCGGCGGTGATGACCGTGCCGGTCAGGTCGACGCTGTCCAGCAGGGGCCGGAAGGCGGGGATCTCGTTGCTCTTGTCGGTGACCTGGCGCTGGGCCAGGACGTGGCCGGTGTGGTCCATCGCGGCGAGCAGGGTGACGTGCCCGGTGACGTGGGTGCGCGAGCCGCGCAGGGCCTTGCCGTCGACAGCGATCGCCCGCGGTCCGGGGCCGGCCGGGGTGGCGCGGGCGGTGAGGAAGGCGCCGATCGCCCGGTCCAGGGCGTCGCCGTCGAGCTGGACGAGCAGACGGCGCAGGGTGTGGGGGTGCGGGACGGACACGGTGCCGGTCAGCGGGTCGACGGGGAAGCCGAGAACCCGGCAGGCCCACGCGGGGATGTCGCCGATCCATTCCGTGATCGCGGTGAGCGAGCGGGCACCGGCCAGGACACTGGCAGCGGCCGCGGCGGCCAGGGCGGACAACCGGTAGCGGCGGCCACGGACGCCTCGCGGATCGGGCACCAGACCCAGGAAACCGGACAGCGCGACCGCGTCCGCCAGCGGGACCGGCGCGGCAGTCCGGCCCAATTGGTCCAGCGCGGTGGGGATGGGAGAAGATGCAGGAGCAGGCACGGACTCGCCAGGTGTTCATGGGACTTCGACACTCACATGATCACCGAGACCGTGCCTGCACTGCGTCCACCCCCTGCCCGAACCGGGACGTCCCCTCCAGGACCGGACCAGCACGACGTTCCGGACGGATCGCGATCATGCAACGGCCCCTGCGCGTCGAACTGAGCATGAGCCAGAGCGACCCGAATGTCGACGAAAGCGTTCTGCACATCTACGACGCGCAAAATCGGCCGGAGCGGACCTTCCCGTCCTGGCCGAACAAGACCGTCCCCGGCGCGACAGAGCCGCTGCACCGGCTCATCGACGCGGACGAGCAGCAGAAAAACCGCAACAAGTCCATCGCGACCTGCAACAACGTCTGGGGCGACTACAGCGGGACGTCCCTGCAGTGCGACGAGTATCCCTTCGCTTCAACCAAGGAAGGGTCGAACAAGGGCGACGACCGGTACTCCGTCCGCCTGATCGACAAAACCGACAATGAGGAAGGAGGACGTCGGCTCAACACGATGTATACCCTCAACCGGATACTGGACGGCGACCCGTTCTACGTGAAGATCACCCGCTGAGAGAAAGGCCCGTTCATGGGGCTCCTGTCCGAGTACAGCGTCAACGCCGTCCCCGGCCGTCGCTTCATCGAGGTCTATGACGCCGACGCCTACCTCGACGACGCAGCCGCCATGGACGCCGCACGCCGACAGGTGGTGGCCGGCAACGGCTACCACCTGTACCTCTACAGCCTTCAGGCCGACATCCCCGCCCAGGTCGACATCCGCATCTGGGACGCACCGCCCCCTGCTCCGGGAGACGCCGAAGGCCACGCCGCCATCACCCTCGAGTCCGAGACCGGAGCGCTGGTCGTCAACCAGCTCAGCTACGGTCCCGCCGGGGACATGACCTTGCCCCGCCCAGGTGTGTACCGGGGAACGGCCTGGTGGACCGGCCGCCAGGCCATGGGCAGTTATCACGAAGCGACACTGCGCGATCTGGCCGCATCTGGACCGGAAGCCCGCCTGGCGGACGACTGGAGGCACACACCCTCCCATACCGAACGGTATGTCCTCGATCTGGCCTGGGTAAGCGACCCGTCTCCGCTGGGGATTGAAGACGACTGATGATCCTTTGAACGGAACTGCGGACGTCGCGGGACGTGATCCCGCCTGCAGCAGTCCTCTGCGCAGCGAGCTTAGTAGTCGTTGTCGTTCGATCTTGAGGATTGGGTGTCGAACCGGTGTCTCGTTCGGGTAGCTTGCGGCTGGTCGCGAGCATGAAGACAGGGCCTCTTAGTCCCGCAGCAGCGTTTGTCTGCAGGTTCGGGCGGCAGCTGATGATCTTGAAGGTCGTGGATGTTGACGAGAAATGACGTCAGCTGGGGAACGGAGTGTTTGACTGGCCTGTATGTCATCGACTCTTGGTGTGCCCCGGCCCGATCAGGCTTCCTACATGCTGCGGGCTGCCGCTGGCGACGCCGGGCGCGCGTACAAGCAGCAGTTGCTGGACCTGTTGGATCTTCAGGCAGGCCAGACTGTCCTGGACGTGGGATGCGGCCCGGGCACAGACCTGCCAGCGCTGGCAGAACGTGTCGGAGACAGGGGCACAGTGATTGGGGTCGACCGTGACCCGGCCATGCTTGCCCAGGCTCGCGAACGCACGAACGATCTGCACCGGGTGGAGATCCGTGAAGGGGACGTGCACGCTCTCCCCGTCGAGCCGGGCACGGTGGATCGGGCCAAGATTGACCGAGTCCTCATGCATGTTGTCGACCCCGCAGAGGCTCTTGCGCAGCTCCATCGTGCAACTCGGTCAGGCGCGCGAATCGGCCTTGCCGAACCCGATTGGGACACCCTGATCGTTGACGCTGAGGATCTTGAGACGAGCCGCGCTTTCACTCGCTACACCACTGCAGAAGTGGTCCGCCATGCGACCATCGGACGCAGTCTTGCGCGTTTCGCCGAACAGGCAGGCTTCTGCGTGGAAGCTGTACTCGCCACGACACCTGTCTTCTGTGACTTCCAAGAGGCGGACCACACTCTGGGACTCGGCCGCAACATGCAGCAAGCCATCAACGAGGGCCGCATCGACCGAGACCGCGGCCATCGCTGGTTCGCCAGCCTCTCCCAGGGGCCGTTCTACGCGTCGTTCACTCTTGTCAGCGTGATCTGCTCCCGCTGATTCAGCCTGCTTTGGCGGGTGCTTCGGCTCGTGCTCGGGTGCTGGCGAGGCGGTAGACACCTCACGGTGCCAAGCGGTCAAGCCGGGGTCGTGAGAGGCCGGTGTAGCCTTCTGGCTGTTCGATTTCAGGCAGGGGGTGGGATGCGATGGACGTAGTGCGGGTCATGGAGTCGTTGGCAGAGCAGGGCGTGACGGTGTTGCTCAAGGTCGACGCCGAGCACATGCGCGATGCGACGAAGCCTTGGACCTTCGTCGCGAGCGGGGCTCCGCTTCGGGATGATCTCTTGGTCCGCGCGGACGCCGTCTCTCTGGAGGCGTGCCTGGAGGTCTGCCTTCCGCGGCTGCGCGAGTTTGGTTTGGTGATTTCCGATTGACGGCGCGGTCCAGGGCGGGCAACGAGCTGTGATTGAGCTTCCCGAAGGGTCATGGTGGGACTGGGACATTGTCGCCTGGGAACCCGGGCGGTTGCGTCTGGGCGCCGGGCACGACATCTCGTATGCCCACGGCCTGGAGTTGGTGTTCGGCGACCCGGTCTTTGTCACGTGCCCGGCCGCCTTCCAGGATCCTGTGTTTCGTGCGCCGACGCCTGACGAGGTCCGGCTCATTGCCCGGCAGGTCGGCGAGGCGCCTCCCGTACTAGTTGCCTTCGAGGCCGATGCGGGCGGGCCGAGTCTCGCTTCCGGCCTGATCGCAGCTGGGCAGCTCGACATCGTCCAGGAGACCGTCTTCCGGTACTGGCGCGAGAACCTCGCGGTCGGGGAACGTCTGGCTCCCTGGGTGAAATCTCCGGCCTGATCGGTCCGCGACCTATGCGGTCGCCGCACCAAGTACTTCGCCCGAAAGTGGGAAAGCAGCGAGTTCGTCGAACAGTCGGCGGTTCTTGAGGCAGTGGTAGAGCTGGCCGAGCAACCGGTTGAAGAGATTGTGCTGGGCGGCGGCGTGCCAGTCGGAGTGCTCGTCGCGGCGGCGTCGGTAGTGGGCTTTGGCTCCCATGGAGGCCGTCAGGGAGGCGAAAGCCCAGAGGTATGCCGCATGGTTGAGACGGTCGTTCTTCACCCAGCGCCGGGTGATGCTCGACTTCTTCCCCGAGGCCCGGGTGATGGGTGAGGCGCCGGCGTAGGCCTTCAGGCCACGGGCGTCGGCGAACCGGGTGCGATCGTCTCCGATCTCGGCCAGCACACGGGCCCCGAGCTGGGTGCCAAGGCCGGGAAAGCTGAGAATGATCTCCGCGTCAGGATGCTGCGGGAAGACTTCCTCCACCGCCCGGGCGAGTTCGTCCGCGGCGGCGCAAGCGGCTGTGAGCTGGGCGCTGTCACGTTGTTGGGTGTGTGAGTGCCTGACGGGGTGCCGGGTGTGGTGGGGCCGGGTGCCGGCCCTGGACTCAGGCCGCGGCAGGCCGGCCGGTGACGCCGGTGATGTGCTTCCAGTTTGCGAAGCGGACGGTCATTTCTGCGCGGTAGTTCGGGGTGGTCATCAGGTGGCGGCGGGGCCGGAAGTGGGGTGAGGTGCCGCTGAACGCGGAGAGGAACCGGTGTGCTCCGCCCACGGAGCGGAAGCCTTTCAGCGTCCGTTCGCGTTGCCGGGTGGGCTGGTGGCTGTTCTCCGCCCGGTTGTTCAGGTACTTCGACTGTCGGTGCTCGACGCAGGGCATGACCTCGCGGAGGGCCGTGTCGTAGGAGCGGAGCTTGTCGGTGACGACCACCCGCGGTGGCGTGCGGGTCTTCTTGAGGAGCCTGCGGAAGAAGCGTCGGGCTGCGGCCTTGTCCCGCCGGTTCTGCACGAGGATGTCGAGGACGTGCCCGTCCTGGTCGACGGCCCGCCACAGGTACTGCAATCGCCCGTTGATCTTGATGACGACCTCGTCCAAGTGCCACTTGTCCCCGAACTGGGGCTGTCGACGGCGCAGCGCGCCTGCGTAGGTCTGCCCGAACTTGCTGCACCAACGGCGGATCGTCTCGTAGGAGACGACGATCCCGCGCTCGAGCATCAGCTCCTCGACCTCGCGGAACGACAGCGGGAAACGGAAGTACAGCCACACACAGTGGGAGATGACCTCGACCGGGTACCGGTTACCCTTGCACGACGGCGACGCGCTCCTCACGGACGACCCTTCCCAGGTTGATCAACCCGAAGATCATCCCACCGGTCAGCCAACGTGACAGTGCCGCGTGAGGTGATGCGCACAGGGACCGATGCCCACACCGCATCACTTGTGGCGGTCTTCTCCTCGTGATCCCAGTGGGCCGAGCTGGTGGTCGAGCGCGGCACCGACGTCGGGGCAGTTCGTGCGGATGACGTCGAGGAAGGCGTTCAGAGCCGGGGAGCGGTCCCGGGTTAGGAAGGACAGAACGAGATCGGGCAGAGGGGTGCGCGGGGTCACCTCGCAGAACCACGTGCCCCGTCGTGGGGCCGTCAGCATGCGGGAGGGGCCCAGGCCGACACCCACCCCGCAGGCGGCGAGGCCGATGATGGTGTGGATGTCCCTCGCGACGGTCGCGCCGGAGAGCGCCGGGGAGTCCTTGCCCAGCAGGGCCCGCAGCCCGGTGACGACGGCGGGCTCGTCCTCGCCCGGTGCCACGATCAGCGGCTGTTGCCGCAGTTGGTCCACGTCCACCGACGACTGACCCGCGTACGGGTGCGTGCTGCTCACGACCGCGACCAGGTGATCGTGGCCGATCGGGACTGATATTAACTGCTCGGCCCCGACGCCCCGTGGCCGGCCGAGGCCGATCCCCACGTCCAGTTCGCCCGCGACGAGCGCCGCCGTGCTGCGGTTGGTGGCCATCTCGTGCAGTTCCAGGCGCACGTCGGGCCGTTCGCGACCGAACCGGCCGAGGACGTCCGGCAGGGGTTCGAGCAGCGCCGAGGCGATGAACCCCAGGCGTAGCCGGCCCGTCTCGCCGCGTGCTGCCCTGGCCGCGTCGACCGAGGCCGCCGCGATTTCGTCGAGCGCCCTGCGGGCCCGAGAGAGGAAGGCTGCGCCCGCAGCCGTCGGGAACACCCCCTGGCGGGTGCGATCGAACAAGCGGCTGCCCACCTCCCGTTCGAGGTCGGCGATCTGCTTGGACAGCGGAGGCTGCGCGATGCCCAGCGCAGCGGCCGCCCGGCCGAAGTGCTCGTGCTCGGCGAGGGTCAGTGCGTACCTCAGGTGCCGCGCTTCCACGTCAGCCTCCAGTCATATCTCATAGGTATCGTCGATCAGCTTCCCAAATCTTTTACTGGATGATCGAGACCGGGCCGCGTGGAATGCAGTCATGACTCATCCTTCCTCCGCAGATACTGTCTTCGTCCTCGTGCACGGGGCCTGGCACGGCTCCGGGCAGTGGGCGGCGACGCAGCGCGCACTCGCCGGACTCGGTGCCGCGAGCATGGCCGTCGACCTGCCGGGGCACGGCTTCGACGCACCGCTGCCCAGCGGATACCTCCAGCCGGACCAACCGGGCATGTTGACCGAAAAGTCCGCGCTCGCCACCATGACGATGGACGATTGCGCCGAGGCCGTACTGGACACGCTGCGCCAGGCCCGCCACCACCGTCGCGTCGTGCTCGTCGCGCACAGCGCGGGCGGCGGCCCCGCGTCACTGGCCGCCGAGAGTGCACCCGAACTGGTCGACGAAATCGTCTACCTCTCGGCCTTCGTGCCCGCCGGACGGCCGCGATTCTTCGACTATCTCGACTCGCCCGAGAACGCCACGGCACGAGGTCAGAGCCTCAACCTCGGCGACCCCGGGGAACTGGGCGCCGTGCGGATCAACCCGCTCTCACAGGATCCCGCCTACGTCGAGGAACTGCGGCAGACCCACTACCACGACACCGCTCTGGACCGCTTCGACCGCTGGCGCTCGGCACTGAGCCCCGATCTGCCGCTGGCGATCCCGACCACGCCGGTCATCGTGACTCCGCAACGCTGGGGGCGCGTACCGCGGACCTTCCTGCGCTGTGCGGACGACCGGGCGCTGCCGCCGGCCGTGCAGGATTTGATGATCGCGGAGGCCGACCGGGCCATGCCCGGAAATCCGTTCACCGTGCGCACCCTCCCGGGCAGCCACAGCCCGTTCGCCGCCCGGCCCCGTGAGCTCGCTGCGGCTCTGCTGCCGTGAGCGGCCATCGCCTGGTGTTGCCGGTGGTGCTCAGCGCCACTTTCGTGCAACTGCTCAACGTCACTGTCGCCCAGGTCGCCGCGCCTTCGATCCAGGCCGGCCTGGACGCTTCTTCCGGCGCCGTGCAACTGGTCCTGGCCGGATACACCCTGACGTACGCGTGCCTGCTCATCCCCGCCGCACGGCTGGGCGACCGGTACGGCTACCGCCGACTGTTCGTGGCGGGCACCGTGGTCTTCACCGCGGGCTCGGTGGCTGGCGCGTGTGCCCCCGACACCGCATCACTGATTGCGGCCCGGCTGGTGCAGGGCGCGGGCAGCGGCCTGGTCGCCCCCCAGGTCCTGTCGCTCATCCGGGCCGCTACCCCCGCAACACGCCGACCGCGTGCGCTAGGGTCTGTTGTGAAAGTGCTGGTCACAGCCACTCGTTGATGGCTGCGACCAGCACGGTCGCTTCGTAGCGGACGGCGAGTTTGTCGTACCG
>NZ_JBIWGC010000040.1:0-16630 GCF_044763335.1 Streptomyces sp. NPDC096105 | reverse complement strand
GGCAGAGGCCAGAGCTACGCTCTGTAACCGGCGGCGCTGCCGCGCCACCCCTCCGGCCTTCGGCCGGCCCCGGTCCCGCGTCGTCGTGCTCACCCACCCGCCTCCGGCGGGCTTCGGCCCCTCCGTTGTGCCACCCCGCACACCTCCTTCGCTCCCGACTTCCATCCCGACTCTACCTCAGCCACAGAACGGCACCCCCGACAACCCAAGGTTGTCACCCTACGGGGGGACGCCACCGCAACCCCTTGCAACCCCCTGCAACCTCTGTCCGTGGCGTCCTGCGGACGCAACACCGCCTGCTCTCCACCACCACCGCGCGCGAGCGCGGCCGACACACACCGTCTGTCCCCCCGTGAGGCTCGCGTGATTCCGGCGTTACCCGGTCCGCTGTTCGCCGGGCGGGTGACCAGGGGGAGCTGTTGCACCGCGAGGGCCGCCGGGCGCACGGGGACCA
The DNA here is from genome assembly GCF_044763335.1 of Streptomyces sp. NPDC096105. Taxonomy (NCBI): domain Bacteria; kingdom Bacillati; phylum Actinomycetota; class Actinomycetes; order Kitasatosporales; family Streptomycetaceae; genus Streptomyces; species Streptomyces sp. NPDC096105. The sequence continues at coordinate 16,176 of NZ_JBIWGC010000040.1, read as the reverse complement.
GATCCGGCTTCCACCGCGTGAGCGGCGCGGCCCTGGTGGGCACCCGGTAGCGTCGGCCGCTTCGGTCACGTCGTCCCGACGTGCCGTCGCGCTGCGGCGACTCACCCGCCGGATGCCCGCAGTCTCGCGGCTGCGGTCCGATACGGGCGACGACTCCGCGAGGACACCGTCACGGCGTGCTCGCTCTTGTCCGCCTCCGCGGTGCGGAGGCCGGCGCTCTCGCGTTACCACAGGGTGACAACTCGCGGTTGTCGTCCTGCGCGTGTGGTAAGGGCGTGCTACCTTAGCCAGTGCAAGACACAGCTAAGGCCCGAAGGAGCAGACTCCGGGTTTTGATGCGGCCGACCGTTGGCAGACGGTCACCGCGTATGAGGTTGTGTTGTGACTGGTGGACTTGTTGGGTGCGACGCCTCCGGGAGGGGATGACTGATTTAGAGATGGTGCGCTGTGAGCATAGCGGCTCCGCGTAGGCGTAAGCGTACCTACCTGATACCGTCGAGTCGCACACCCGGTGTTGGTGATCTTCCCTCAGTGCAACCCGGTAACGGGTGAGTGAGTAGCCGCCTGGCGTGCGAAAGGCCCCCGGTCCGTATGGTCCGGGGGCCGCTTCGTGCCGTCGGGACCGTATGCGCTATCGGCCTGATCCGATGCGCCGTGGCAGTGGCTCCCCGTCGGAGAGTCCGAGTGCCTGCCGGTACGCGCGGTCCCTGTCGGCGTACCGGGTGGGGGACGTGACCCCCGACTTGCCGGCGTTCCTGCGGTAGTGCATTCCCGCTCTGGTGCGAGTAGCAGAGGCCATGGAGAGCCCCCTTCGTTCAGTGATCCAACGGAACCTCAGTGCGAGATCACAGTACCCCGCGTCACCCTTGACGGAAAGCGGAATCGTCATTACAGATTGTGCGTTTTCTGCTACAACCATCCCGCTATCCAGGTGGTCTACCGCACGGGCATGTGTGAGTCCTGTGAAGGATCGGTTACAACCCCTCATCCCCGGCGGCTTGCCGGTCGGTTCCGCTCCACACTCGGATTTCCAGCCCGATCGGATCGGCCGGAGCCGCCAACCGGTTGGCGTCCCGCAGGTACTGTCCGAGCCACCCCACCAGGTCCCCGCCGGCCTGAGCCTGTACCCACGCGGCCGGAAACCCGTTCCCGCGGTTGCCAATCTCCGCATACTGTTCCTTGCCGTCCGGCGGAATCGGTGTCCCGTCGGACATGGTGAGCTTCACGTTCCTCCCGTAGACCACCGTGAACGCCACCCGGTCCCCGGCCGCCGCCGCAGCGTCCAACCGCGCGACGATCGCCTTCGCGCCGTTCTTCACCGCCTGCTGCTTCACCTTCACCGTGCGGCCCTGCGCCCACCGGGTCCGGCGGCGCACCTTGGCCGGCGCACCGGTAGCGCCCTTCCGACGCGGAGCCTCCGGCACCGTGGCCGCCTGGTCCCCGCCGCGCTTCGCCGCGAGCGCGCGCAGCGACTCCACCAGGTTCCGGCCGGGCTTCTCCCCGTCGGCGACGTACTTGATCAACCTGTCATTCCGGCCGATCTCCCGACCGATCGCCCTGTTGCTCATCCCTGCCGCGCGGAGTTGCAGGATCAGGTCTCGAGCCTCAGACATTGGCCGCCGCCTTCGTCTTCACCGCGTCGAGCTGCGCGTCGTTCACCGGGCGCGGCATCTCACCGACCAGCTTCCCCTTCAGCCGGAACCGGCCGGGCTTGCCGTCGTCCGGCCACCCCGGATCGGCGGACAGGTACAGCGCATCCGTGCGCATCCCGAGCACGGTCCCGGCCGGGACGTGCAGCGCACCCGCGCGAACCGTGCGGTCCGCGGTGGGAGCATCGAGCAGCCGCAGACGGCACCGCGCCCAGATCTCCGCGGACCACTCCGGGTGAGCCTGCCGCTTCACCCACTCCGACACCTCCCCCGGCTCTTCCCAGAGGTACATGCCCTCTACTTCCCGCACGGGCCGGTTGCTGGGGAGCTTGCCGTCGTTTTCCGGCGTGGCGGGCATGGCTCGGGACACCATGTGCGAGCGGGCCGCGAACGCACCGATCGTCATCAGCACCATGTTCCGCAGCGCGGCCCGGACCAGGGGCGCCACCTCCGCGGGCAACTCTCCGGCCTCCGCAGCCTGGTACGCGTCGGTGAGCTTGTCCCGCCAGCCATTGAGCGGCTTACCCTCCGCGAACGTGAACCCTTCGCGGAGGTCCACGCGCCAGCCCTGCGCGCGCGCGAGTTCGACTTCGCCCCCGCTCGCCCACGTGGTGAACTTCTGACCGGGCGCGGCCGGGTAGCACCAGGCGTGATCCGCAGCCGGTGCCCCGAGTAGTCCCACCCGGTCCCACCCGCTTGGCACCGTCGCGGTGACCAACCACCGCCCGCGGCCCTTCAGCATCGCGGCAATGTCGTCGTCGGCCGCCTGGTCCAACTTCCTGCGCGTCCACATCGTCGGCTCACCGACGGGCAGGCCCCACGCGAGCGCGGCGTACGCAAACCGCATGTCGTACTGCACGAACCCGCCGATCGTCTCCCCGGCCGTACCGGGCAGGATCTCCCGGCGGCCCTGTCCGCTGGTGGCCTGGATCAGCGCGCGCAGCTCATCGGAGAGCACCGGGTAGGACTTCGGGGAGCCGTCGCGCTGGTACCCGATCGTCCGCCGCCACATGTCCCGCCCGGTCGTCGCCGGAGTGCTCAACAGGATCGCCCCGTCCCCGAACGCGCGGAGCATTACCTTGCGCAGCGTCCACCAGGCGTACGCGGCATCCCGCACCGTGTACCGGCCCTCACCGAACCAGGCGGCGGCGCGCAGGACTTCCACCGACCGAGCGCGCTCGCCCTCGCCCTGCCGCCACCGGCCGACCGGGTTGTCTTCGTCCGCGAGCCAGTGCCCGCCTTCGGCCACCTCCCAGCCGGGCACGTCCCGGAGGAACCAGACCCGCACCGCGTCCGCCTCCGTGTCGTACGGGTGCCCCGGCCGCACGCCCGGCCTGTTCGGTCCCACCAGGTACACCCGCTCTACCGTTTCGGGGATCTGCGCCAGCAGCTCGTGCGCGGTGTGCTGGTGCCAGGTGATCCGGCCGCGCTTCGCGTCCGGGGTGGCCCACTCGCCGGACTCCAGATCAACGAACAGCGTCTCCCGCTCCACCCACTTGCGCGCGTACCGGTCCGTCGCCAGCCCGGACAGGGTGGCCTTGATTGCTGTCGCCGCACCGGGCCGGAACGGCGCGGGCAACTCCTTCTCCCCGAGAGGCTGGCGCATCATGAGCCGCCACGTCTCGGGACCGGGGACACCATCGGCCGGCCTTTCCGCGCGGGCCGCCTTCTTTGCCTCCTTCGCCGGGGCGATCTGCGAGATCCGGCCTTCGCTCAACTTGGCGTCGGCGGCCAGCTCGGCACCGCTCGCCCCGAGCTGGCGCGCGCGTCGGATGCGCTCTGCGCGGCGCGCTTCGACCGCGGCCACCTGGTCCGCGAGCTTGGCGAGCTGAGCGGTGTCCCGCCGGATCAGCGCGCGCAGTTGAGCGGCTGTCTGCGTCGTCATGTGTGTCTCTCTCGTATCAACGTAGGGCCGCCGCCCGGTCGGACCGGGCGGCGGCGGTTGGGCGACAACCGGCGGTTGTCACTGGTAGGTCTTGCAGCAGCAGACCTTTTTGGTGCAGCTCCCGTAGCGCTCCCGATACGCGCGTCGGTACCGCTCGCACTCCGGGTGGTGGCTCACCGCACGAACGCCAACCGTGCGCGGGCCGCCGCCGCCCGGTGGCCGCGCTCGATGAGCCGCAACCTCTCCTGCTGTTCGGGCAGGGTGATGTGTGAGCTGTAGACGTGGAAGTCGTCGGCCCACATCGGTACGTCCCGCAGTGTCACCGCATGGTGCATCAGCGCGCGCAGCTCGACCGCGGTGGGGTCCAGAACGGACCGCCAGCCGTGCGTCTCCGCGAAGGCCAACGCGTCGTCACCCGTGAGAGCGCACATGCTCGCGGGATTCGCGGCCAGCCGCTCGACTCGCACGTCGTGCTGGTAGACGTTGCCTGCACGACGGATGACCAGGAACGGCCCCCCATCGTCGGAGTAGGAGAGCGCGGCGCGCAGCAGCAGCAGCAGCCGGCCGCCGGGCGGCATGTACTGCCGAAGGTGTTCGTCGGTCATCGTGTGTCCCCTCAGTGCAAAGGAGTGCGACCCTCACGGGCCGTGCCGAAACTGTAGCGCGTTAAAGAACGCAGCGGTAGTGTGTTCCTCGAACGGGGCGACAACCGCGAGTTGTCGCCCAACTCAGTAACGAAGGGACCCCCGATGACGGGACGTAAGGCAACCACCAAACGTCGCAAGAAGGAGTACGAAGACGACGACTTCGCCAAGGCGGCCGGGAGGTTCATCACGGCCATGGGGCGTCGCGCCAGCACCAACCCGGAGGCGCTGGCGTTCATGCTGACCCTTCAGCAGACGATGAAGGAGGAGACCGACCGGGCCGCCGCGAGTCTGCACGCGGACGCTGGCTTCTCCCTCGGGGAGATCGCCCGGTTCCTCACCGAGTTCGGGCACCCGATGACCCGGCAGAATGCGGTGAAGCGCTGGGGGCCGGCGTCCATGGCGCGCAAGCTCGGCCCGGCCGCGGTGGCGAACGTCATCAACTTGGCGAAGGTGCGGGCCGCGCGGGCGCGTCACCAGGTGTGGGGGGAAGCCGATGGGGAAGTCGTCGCGCTTAAGCGGGCGGCCGGGGACTGCTGAGCCCTGGTACTACTGCGGCACCTGCGCCGGTCACAAGACGATCTATTGTGACTATTGCGTAGGCGGTTGCCCGAGATGCGACACAGGGCGCGTCAAGTGCCCGGAGTGCAACGGCGGGGAGAAACCGCCGCCACCGCCGATCTGGTGGTGACCAAGGGAGCGGCCACCTGGTCCACGGGGACCAGGTGGCCGCAGTGCGTCACGCGCGCGACAACCGCCGGTTGTCGCGCGCGCTTGCATTGAAGCGTACTTCCGGCACGCTGTTTCACGACTCGCCAAAGTCCGTGAAAAACCGTCACACGTACCGGGGTACACCCATGCCTGTTGAGCTTACCGAAGACGAAGCCGCGTGGCTCCGCGCGCAGATCAGCGCAGCGCGCGAGGGATCGCCGGTGGACAAGGCAGATACCGACCGCGAGCGGAAAGCCGCGGAGTCGGCGGCGGCCGATGCGGCGGAGGCCGCGCAGGACGCGAAGGAATCTGCGGAGCGCGCGGCCGGCAAGGGTGACGACGAAGCGGCGGCCGATCACGCGGCGGTGGCGGGCGAAGCCGCGGCGGCGGCGGCGGTGGCCGCGGAAGTCGCCGGCACCGCTGAGGCGGCCGAATCGGCGGAGGCCGCGGCGGAGGCCGCAGGGGAAGCGATCACGGAGGCGGCCGACAACTCCGGGTTGTCGGCGGACGACGACGCGGACGACGACAACCCCGAGTTGTCGCCGGACGACGCGGACCAGGCGGACGCGGACCCGGAGGCGGACGAACCCCCGGCGGCCCCGGAGGAGACCGCACCGCCGCGCGAGCGCAAACGCGACACCCCACCGCGCGAATCGCACTGGTGGTTCAAGCCGCTTCGGAGGAGAGACTGATGAGTGACACCGCACCCGGCATGATCGAGGGACAGACCGGCATCGAGTTGCCGGCCGTGGACCCCGTACAGGCACCGCCCGCGCCCGACGCGCCTCCGAAGCGACGGGCGCGGGCGGCCAAGACGACCGCCGACGCGAAGCCGCGCACGCCGCGCGGAGGCGCGCGGCAACCCAAGCTCGAAACGCGCCTGGGCACCAACCTGACGTCGCTCGGCATCATGGTCGGCGCGTTCAACCAGGCGGACGGCATCGCCATCGTGCAGGGTGCGCCGGCCCTGTCCGAAGCGCTCGCCGGTCTCGCGGAGGAGTCCCCGAAGGCGCGCGAGTTCATGGAGGGTGCGCTTTCCGGTGGGGCCTGGCTCAAGGTGTTCACCGCGCTGGGCGGCATCGCGGTCCCGATCCTGGCGAATCACGGCCTGATCCCCGCCGGCCTGCTCGGGGCCGCTCCCCCGCCGGAGGCCGCGAGTGCGTGACCCCCGTATCCCGCGCGTGGACTGGGGCGAGTTCCTGTCCCGGCATCTCGTGTGGGACCAGGGCGAGCACGTCACGCTGGTGGGCAAGACCGGCTCCGGCAAGACCAACTTGGCACAGCAGCTTCTGCCGCAGCGCGACTTCGTGTGTGCCATCGGCACCAAGCCGAAGGACGAGACGATGCTGTCCTTGATCCGGAAGGACAAATACAGGCGCATTCGGGAGTGGCCGCCGCCGACGGTCATCGGGGCGCGCTCGCAGCGCATTGCGTTGTGGCCGCGCTTCGAGCGGCCTGAGGACGTAGTGGAGCAACAGAGGGTGATCGACGCTGCGTTGCGCGAGATCTTCGCCGCGGGCGGGTGGACGATCTTTGCGGATGAGCTGTACTACCTGTGTCGGTTCCTCGGCATGGCCAGGCTGTTCGAAGTGTTCTGGTCTCAGGCCCGGTCCATCGGGATCACCGTCGTCGGCGGCGCGCAGCGGCCGGCCTGGCTCCCGCTCATGGCCTACTCGCAGGCGACGCACCTGTTCTTCGCGCGGACCACAGACCACCGGGACGTGATGCGTCTCGGATCGCTGGGCGGCAACGACGCCCGGCTCATCGCAGACACCCTCGGGAGTCTGCGGCAGTACGAGTTCCTGTACATCAACACGGTGACCGGTGACCTACTGATCACCAAACCAGAGAAGAGGTGACGCGCGTGAGCGTGCACGTCTCGCCGGTGGAGTTCCTCGCGGTGGCCGCCTACATGGTCATTTTCGGCTTCATGTGGCGCACCGTCGCGGCCAAGCTGAGCGACACCCCGCTTGGTAAGGCCATGGCCTACATCTACTAGCACCGTACGGCCCCGACACATCTTGGCGGATCACCGGGGCCGCACGGCCAGCACACACCACCACCATGAAGGGAGGCAGCGTGCCTGCCACCATCACATCACACCCGGCCCAGGCGCAGGGCTCGACCGACGGTCGGGACCCGAAGAAGAAGGCCGCGGTGATGCCGCAGCCGTTCACGCGCGCGGCCAAGGAGCACCAGGAGCCGATGCTTGACGTGAGTCAGGCCATGGGCGCCAGCTCCGTAGCCATGGGGCCGTTCGACGTCCCGGCGTACGGCTACATGCGCGGCATCTGGCTCTGGGTCTCCGCGACCGGCGGCTCCGGCACGGCGACCGTCGCCATGAAGGAAGACGCGCCCTGGTCCATCATCAGCGAACTCGCGCTGATTGACGTGAACGGCGCGAACGTCGTCGGCCCCGTCAACGGATACGACGTCTACCTCGACAACAAGTGGTTCGGCCGGAACATCGGTGATCCCAGGCTGTCCTCGATGTACGTCGCCCCGGTGACCGGCGCGAACGCCTCCGGGAACTTCGGGTTCCTCCTGTACGTGCCGGTCGAGATCTCCGGCCGGGACGGACTCGGCTCGCTCCCCAACGCCAACGCGGCCAGCACCTACAAGCTCCGCGTGACGCTCGCCCCCACGTCCGAGGTGTACACCACCGCCCCGACCACCGCGCCGACCGTCCGCGTCCGAGCCTGGCTCGACGCGTGGACGCAGCCCAACGCAACCGACCTGCGCGGCAACGCCAACGCCACGCAGCCCCCGGCCATGGGTACGACGCAGTACCTCAGCAAGACGACGCAGACAATCAGCGCCGGCTTCCAACAGCCGCGACTCACCCGCGTCGGTTCCTACATCAGGAACGTGCTGTTCATCTTCCGCGGCGCGGACGGCACCCGCGCGAGCGGTGAGACCAACTTCCCCTCGGACATCTCGATGTTCTGGGACAGCAAGAACCTCTTCACCCGCCACAAGGATTTGTGGAAGTCGCAGATGGTCCGCCGGTCCCGGTACACCGCGGCGGCCGAAGCCGCCGGCGGCCGGGACAACGGCGTGTGGCTGGAGGACTTCACCCACGAATTCGACGGCCAGCTCGGCAATGAGTTGCGCGACGGGTGGCTCGGCACCGTGCAGTCCACGCGGCTCGAGCTGTCCGGGAACTTCGGCAGCAACGGCACGCTCACCATCCTTACCAACGACGTGGCTCCGGCCGGTCCCATCTTCATGGAGTAGGAGGCCCCACCCATGGGTGAGTGGACCACCGACACCGCCAAGGTGTCCGCACTGCTCGTCTTCGCCGCTCTCGGCACCCTCGCGCTGCTGCGTAAGGGATTCGGCGGGATCTCCGCCTCCATCGACTGACAACCGCGGGTTGTCGGGGGCCGCGCTGCCACGCGGCCCCCGGCCCGCAGGAAGGACCGCATCATGTTCGGACTCGACACCAAGAGCCTCATCATCGGGGCGGCACTCGGGGCGCTCGTGCTCCCCCGTGTCATCTCCTTCGCCAGCTCCAAGCTGGGCGGTGCGTCGTGAAGGACCGCTCCACTCTCGTCGTTGGCCTGGTGGCGTTCGTCGCCTCCGTCGTCGCGTACGTCTTCCTGACCGTCAAGGGACAGGAGACCACCGGCCTGCTGACCTTCGTGACCCCGGTCATCGGTGCACTGCTCGTGGTGTCGCGGGTGGACGCCCGCAGCGACGCGCAGGACCAGGCGCTCACGCAGATCACCCACCAGACGAACGGCGTGCTCAGCAAGCGCATCGCGGACGTGGTGGGCGCGGAGCTCGATGCCCGGTTCGGCCCCGGCGGCAAGTAGCGATGGCTACGAACCTCGCGGTGGCGATCCTGGTGACCGGGGCGGGGGCCGCGCTCGTTTGGGCCGGCTTCACCAACCCGGAGGACGGGTTGGTCGCTGAGATCGGCCGGGTACTGCGAGGCGAGCCGACCACCGCGAGCCAGCGCGGCGGCATCAAGGGGATCGGTGCGGAGGGCTCCGCGGCCGGTATCCAACAGATCCGCGACGCCGGCGGCAACATCTCCGGCGGCGGTGGTGGCGGCGGTGCCGGTGGCGGCGGCGGCTCGATGCCGGTCAACGCTACCGGCGTCCGCGGCCGAGTGCTCGCGGAGGCCCGGCAGCATCTCGGCAAGCGGTACGTCTACGGCGCGAAGGGACCGGGAACGTTCGACTGCTCCGGCCTGGTCGAGTACGTCTACCGCCGCGCGGCCGGCCTCTCGATCCCGGCCCCGAGCCAGCTACAGGCGCTGCGCGGCCGGTCGGTGTCAGCCGCGCAGGCGCAGCCCGGAGACCTGGTGTGCTACGGCCGACCGGCCTACCACATCGGCATATACATCGGCGGCGGCCAGCTCTTGCACGCGGCCAACCCGCGGAAGGGAGTCCTGGTGGAGTCGGTGAACTGGGCCAGCCATTACTACCGGGACGTGCTCGGCGGCAGCGGATCGGCGGTGACCTGATGGCCATGACACAGGACCAGGCGAACACGTGGATCGTCACCAGTCTCGCCGTGTCCGGCGCGCTGGTCCTGGTCCGCGACGCCAGCGACAACAAGGTGCCGCCCGTCCGTCTGGCGATCGGGCTGACCGTCGCGGGTGTGCTGCTCGGCACGCTCGCGCAAGCGTCGCCATCCCTTGGGGGTGGCTTCGCAATCGTCCTACTCCTGTCTTCGTCGGTCGTCTACGGCGGCAAGGCATGGAGAACACTCGGGGACTTGCTCCCCTGATCAACCCCGAGAGGGGGAACCATGAACCTGGACAAGCTCTTCAGCATCGCGTCGATGCTCGTCGTCGTCGCCGGAGTCACTACCGTCGTCTCTCACCCCGCGAGCGCGCAGGTGATCCGGGCGATCGGTGACGCGTTCACCGGCTCGCTCCGCGCGGCGCAGGGTAAGTGACCATGGTCCGCAGCTACTACACCCGCGATCAGGTCGGTGACGCATCGGTCCCGCACGAGCACCTGGCCGACGCGAAGGTGAACTACGACGTACCCGGCGACGATCTCCCGTCCTCCGGCACGGAGGGGGAGGAGCCGCAGTACGTGCGGTCACGGTGGCGCGCACCGCAGTTCTATCAGCCGGAGCCGGACGGGGCCGCCACCTTCGACGGGGACCCCACCGGGTCCCACGTGGGCGGCGGCCGGCCCGACCGGCGACGACAGTACGACGCGCTCTACCCCGCCGGGTACCCGCAGCCGGCGAACGAGTCGATGCGTCCGAGCCCGGAGGAGTCCCGCAACGCGCAGGGCACCCCGGCGGTGACGCCTTCGGACGCGCCGCCGCGTGCTCGCGGTGGCCTCAACGGCACCGACCCGGCCCGCGCGCCGGAAGTACGCGTGCCCCTGTTCAACCGCCCGTATGGGCAGTGGGCGGCGGACCACGATCCGGCGATCGTCAAGATCGAGTCGCTTCCGCCGCTCGCGGCCACCCCGTACGCGCAGCACGAAGCGACCGAGCACTACGAACCGAATCCGGGCGGGGACGGCATCACAGTGAACAACAACACCGCGGCCGGGAGCCACCCGAACACGTACCGGCCCGTCCCGCGCCCCTGGGACGAGCGACTGACCGTCACCGACCCGGAGGCCGCTCCGGTATCGGCCCCGATGAGCGGAAGGAGGTGGAGACTGTGAGCGACGCGGACGACGACGGCACGGCCGGCGGTGGGCTCGGCGCGACGCTCGGCAAGAAGGTCGGCCCGCTGCCGCTCGGAGTCTGGATCGCCGCGGTCGTCGGCGGCATCGGTATCGCGTACGTGGTCCGCCAGCGTGGGGACGACGACGCGGAGCCGGAGCCGTACGTACCGGACGGCACGATCATCGGGCAACCGAACGGGGTCGGGCAGAACGGCGACGACGACGACGACCGCGACGATCTCGACGTGACCCCGCAGACCAACGAACAGTGGGGCCGCCAAGCGATCCAGCGGATGATTGCGCGCGGGTACAACCCCACGCTGGTGGACTCTGCCATCAGGAAGTATCTGGCCGGTGAAACCCTCACCGTCACAGAGCGCGCCCTGATCGCAGAGACCCTTGTAGTGATGGGGCCGCCCCCGGTGCCGCCGCCGCCGGAAGTGCCCGGCGGGACCAACCCGGACCCGGTGGACCCGATCACGCCGAAGCCGCCGAAGCCGGACCCGCCGCAGCCCGGACCGAAGCCGCCGAACCCGACGAAGCCGCTCCCGCAGCCCAAGCCGCCGACGAAGCCGCCGGCGCGCGTCTACCCGAAGCGGTGGAAGTCGGTGGTCAACGGCAAGAACTCCTCCTACAGCACGATCGCCGCGAAGTACAAGCTGGGCATCAGCGGCATGGAGCTGTACCAGTACCAACTCAGCAAGGAGGCCGGCCGGTCCGCCGCCACACGGGCGACGCTCCGCAAGCGCGGCCCCCACTTGATCTACGCAGCCGGTACCACCGTGCTGCCCTACCCCAAGAGGTGACGACGTGGACCAGGCGCACGCCGCACTCACCCTGTCGGTGATCGGCCTGGTGCCCACCATCTACGGGGCCGCCCTTCCCCCGCTCGCCCTGGTGCGGGCGGGGGAGGGTGGCCACCTGGTGGACGCGGAACGCATGGCGACGCTCACGGCAACCGCGGTGGTCTGTGTCGCCGCGGCTGTTACCCGGTCGTCCGAAGTGCTGACCGTCGGGGCAATCATGGTCATCGCGTACGCGGCGGCTTACCGGACCGCAGCCCGATCGGGAGCGCAGTATGCCTAACGCGACCAAGACGACGCTCACCCCCGAAGAGATCGCGCGGGTGGCGTATGACGCTGGTTTCAAGGACCGCACCACGTTGAGCCGCGCGGTGGCGGTGGCGCTCGCGGAGTCCGGCGGCCGGATCAACGCGGTGAACAAGTCGGGGAACACCCCGCCCTCGCGTGACCGTGGCTTGTGGCAGATCAACGACTACTGGCACAAGGAAGTGTCCGACGCGGAGGCGTTCAACCCGGTCCAAGCGGCGAAGCACGTCTACCGGATCAGCAACGGCGGCAAGTCCTGGTCACAGTGGACCACATGGACCAACGGATCGGCGGCCACGCAGATGGGCCGCGCCACCCTGGCCGCCGCGAAGGTCATTCAGAATCCGGGTGCCGTGCACATCGACGCGGAGTGGTGGGACCCGTTCGGCATCGTCCCGTCCCCGGAGGACCTGGCGCCCGGTCTTGGCGGACTCGGGGACGCGCTCATGTTCCCTGTGGAACTGATCAAGTACGCCGGGCAGATCACCGAAATGGCCATGAAAACCGCGGTGTGGCTGATGAACCCACACAACTGGCTCCGCGTCCTCGAGGTGGCCGCGGGGACCGGCGTCGTCATCCTGGGGATCAAGATGCTTGCGGACTCCGGAGTCGGCGGCCCCGTCGGCACCGCAGCGCGCGGAGCCGTCAAGGCCGGCCGCGCCACTGTGGGCCAAGTGAAGAAGACCGCGAAGGCTGCCGCGAGCGCACACCCGGCCAGCGCCGCCGTGTCCGGCGCGAAGACCGCGAAGGCTCCGGCGAAGAAGACCGCAGCGAAGAAGACCGCGGCCCCCGCGAAGAAGACCGCGGCGGCCCCGGCGACGGAAGGAACCTGATGCACGAAGAGACGTACGCGGACTACATGGAGACGAACCCGGCCCCCGCGAAGGTGGACCCGGTGGCGGTGGAAGTCGTGGCGTCCCACCCGCTCCCGATCGAGGACCGTCCTACCCGGCGGTGGACGTGCGGCCAGCTCACCCCGAGCACGACGGACGCCGAACTCCTCATCGGTGCGGTGCCGTCGCGGGTCCGGGTGACGATCAAGAACATCTGGGAGTCAGAGATGTACCTTGCCCCGACGCGCGAGGAATGCAACGCGGGAACGGCGTACATGCTCTACACCGGTCAGGAGATCACGCTGACCACCCGGCACCCCATCTACATCAAGGCCGGCGGTGTCCAAGGAAACGGCCGGGTCACGTGGCTCGCGGAACACTTGGACGGCTGACGTGTACGGTCCCCACGGCGGCCGGTTCGCCGCAGATATCTACCGTCCGGGGATGAGCGCGGCGGCCGACAACTCCGGGTTGTCGGCCGCTCCCTCACTCCCCATCATCACGGCCACGGACGCCGTGCCCGAGCTGGGCGCGCTCACGTGCCGACTCTCCGCCCCGGCCGCCGGCCGCGGCCTGTACGTCAGCCGCATCACCGTGCAGCACGACGGAGCCACGTCCCCCCGCGCGTACGTGTACGTCGGAGAGCCGGAGCGGCGCAACCTGGTCTCCGGCACCAACAGCGGCAGGTTCGATGAGTGCGAGTACCTGAGACCGCTCTACGTCCCGGCCGGCCAGGACCTCTGTGTCGTCTGGCAGACCACCGACGGCCAGGCGCTCGCCCGTGTCGAGTATCAGGAGGCGTGACGGTGCCGTTCCGCAATCCCACCACCACCCTCCCCGCGTCCGCGATCGAGGGCGAGATCCAAGGGTCCCAGCTCGCGGCCGACGCGATCGACGGCAAGCTCATCACCGGGTCCACCATCCGTACGGCAGCGGACGGCAAGCGCATCCTCTTGACTCCGGAGGGGGACATCATCCTATTCTCCGGCGCTGCCTCCGAGACGGCCCCCGGCGAGCTGGTCACCGGGATCACGTCGGACGGATCGGAAATGCAGTACGGCTACCTGGTGCTGAAGCCGCCGACGCACGGCCCCCACACCCCGCCAGAGATCACCCTCAGCGTCGGCCCCGAGGGCGAGCAGTACCACACCCTGGGACCGCTCAACCTCATGGCAGAGGCCGGCCAGGGCTACGCCACGGTGACCGGCATCCTCACCGTGACCGACGATGTGGACGTGTTCGGCACGCTGCACGTCGGCGGTCGCCGCGTACCCGTACCGGAGGAGTGGACCACCCTCACCGCCGGAGCCTGGAACACAACCCCCAGCCTCACCACGTACCAGTCACTCCGGATCGGCACCGACGGGACCCGCGCCTACCTGGACGGAGCCGCGTCCACGAAGACCGCCTACAGCAGCGGCGGACAGAACGCATTCACCATCCCGCCTGAGCTGCGCCCGCTGAAGAACCACTACTACGCGGCCCCCCGCGCCACCAGCGGCAGTCCGCCGGCCCTCGGCTGTCTGGTGCAGCCCAGCGGCGTCGTCGTCATCTACACGTCGTCAGCCGTCGCCACCAGCGACACGTACGACTTCACCGGCATGTCCTGGCCCCTGGACTGACCCGACTTGAATTGAAGCCGGAGCCCGGTAGCTTCGTACCCGCACTGAGGTACTGATCACCCACACCGGTTGCCGGGAGGATTCCCCCATGCCCACGCGCGCACAGATCGTCACCAAGGCACGATCGCTCATCGGGATCGGGGAGAACCCTCCCGGCTCCAACCGCAACAAGATCACGGAGAAGTACGGGTACGTCGGTGCCTGGTGCGCGATGACCACCTGGTACGTCTACCAGTCCTTCGGCGTGGACCTGAAGAAAGAGTTCACCCCGTTCTGGGCGGCCACCACACAGGGCGTCCACGCCGCGCAGAACCGCGGCCTCTGGCGGACCGACATCCGGACCGCCCGGCCGGGAGACCTGGTGTACTACAAGCTCCCCGACGGCGACGAAGGCTTCGTGAACCACACGGGCATAGTCGTCTCCGCGGCCCCGTCCGGCACCGTCGTGGCGATCGAAGGCAACACCGCGAACGTCTGCGCGCAGCGCACCCGCAGCTCGCACATCGTCGGGTACATCGACATGAGCCCGTTCGTCTCGGACCCCGCCGGCCCCCGCCCGGCCCCGGCCGCTCCCCCGTTCCCCGGCCGCCACATGTTCCGCATCGGCAAGACGAGCGTTCACGTGACCGCGCTGGACAAGCAGCTCATCCGGCTTGGGTACACCAAGAGCCACGACGGTGACGGCTACCAGGCCGGCCCCAAGTTCACGAAGTGGACCCGCACCAACGTCAAGGAGTTCCAGCGCGCGCAGGGCTGGACCGGCGACGACGCGGACGGGTACCCCGGCCCGGAGACGTGGCGTCGGCTGTTCACCACCCCCACCCCGAAGCGGTGAGGCTCCGACGTGAGCGACGCACCCCGATCGCCGCACTCCCGTCTGGTGGGGGGCCGGTTCCCCCTCCGGCCCCCGCGCACCGCCCGCGCGGGCTTGGTGCTCTCATGGCTCGCGTCCGCGGCTATCTGGTACGGCGTCGCGTCCGGGACGCTCTCACCGAACCGGGCGTTGCCCTCGCGGCCGGAGTCGTCGTCGGAGTCGTTGTCGGTGTAGCCCTGGTGGCTCTCCTGGTGGCCGCAGCGTCGGCCGCCCGGAAGGAGGACCAGTGAGCGAGCGCGACGCAGCCTTTGACTACCTGGCAGAGGCCGAGAGCACCCTTCTGGGCTTCAACCGCGTGGACCTGATGACCGACGAAGCCGCGCTCTTGCGCGGGTGCCTGTCCGCCCTGGTCTCGATCGCCCGGCAGATGTACGACGCGAAGGAGGACAAGTGATCGCCTTCCCCATCATCACCGGATGCCTGATGATCCTGGGCGTCATCCTCGGACTGTGCTCCGTCATCGAGTCGGAGACCGCCGGCGGCGCACTCCTCAGCATCCTCGGCACGTCCTTCTGCGTCTTCAGCGCCTGGTGGTGCTTCACGGAAGGGCTGTACCGGTGAACCTGGACGAGATGACAATGGAGCAGCTACGCGAGCTGCACGAGCGCTCCAACACGGAGTTGATCCGTCGGCAGTGCCGTACGTACCTGGAACAGGGAGGGCACTGCATGAAGGACGGAGGCGACGGCCACACCGTCCACGAAGGCCACACGATGGCGGTAGGCATCGTGGACGGCAAGACCGTCCGGTGCCAGGCGCGCATCACGTGGGAGATGCTGCCCGAGTATAGTTGACCAAACGGGCCCCCTAAGGCGAGCGGGGGAGCATCGCCGGGACAAGCCCGGTGCCAGCGTTGACGCGCAAGCCTCGCCACGAGGGGTGACACGGCGGCCCTCAGGTGCCCCCATGGGGAGTCACACACAGGACGTGAGGGGACCGGGGAGGGTACCCCCGGAACACGAAGCCCCCTCGACAACCGCGAGTTGTCGAGGGGGCTTCGTCATGCCCTGGTACAGTGCTCCCCGTTGGCCACCACCAGGAAGGAGGGCGAAGCCCGAGTGACGACACCCCGGCCGCCGTAGGCGAGCCCCCCCACCACGCACCCGCACTGTACCGGCCGAAGGCCGGCCCCAGCCCCGCGGCCGGAGGCCGCGAGGTGGCGCGGCAGCGCCGCCGTTACAGCGCGTAGCGCTGGCCTCTG
>NZ_JBIWGC010000039.1:0-24863 GCF_044763335.1 Streptomyces sp. NPDC096105 | reverse complement strand
TGCGCACGCGCGCGGACTGCTCCTCCAGTGCGGCCCGGGACCTGGCGCTGACCACCAGCGGGACCACCGGCAGGTCACGCACCACGGCCGGCTCCTCGACCGCCTCGACGGTCGGCGCCTGCTCCAGGATCACGTGGGCGTTGGTCCCGCTCACCCCGAACGACGACACACCCGCCCGGCGGGGACGGCCGTCGGCGCCCTCGGGCCAGTCACGGGTCTCCGTCAGCAGTTCCACACCGCCGGCGGACCAGTTGATCTCCGCGGAGGGTGTGTCGACGTGCAGGGTCTTCGGCAGGACACCGGCGCGCAGCGCCATCACCATCTTGATGACGCCCGCGACGCCGGCGGCGGCCTGGGTGTGGCCGATGTTGGACTTCAGCGAGCCCAGCCACAGGGGGCGTTCGGCGGCTCGGGCGCGGCCGTAGGTGTCCATGAGGGCGTGGGCCTCGATCGGGTCGCCCAGGCGGGTGCCCGTGCCGTGGGCCTCCACGGCGTCGATGTCGGCGGCGGTGAGTCCGGCGTCGGTGAGGGCCTGGCGGATCACGCGCTGCTGGGCGGCGCCGCTGGGGGCGGTGAGGCCGTTGCTGGCGCCGTCCTGGTTGACGGCGGAGCCCCGCAGGACCGCCAGGACGCGGTGGCCCCGGCGTACCGCGTCGGACAGTCGCTCCACGAGGAGCATGCCGGCGCCCTCGCCGGGGCCGAAGCCGTCGGCGGCGTCGGCGAACGCCTTGCACCGGCCGTCGGCCGCGAGGCCCCGCTGCCGGGAGAACTGGACGAAGACGGCCGGGGTGGACATGACGGTGACGCCGCCGGTGAGGGCGAGGTCGCACTCCCCGGCGCGCAGGGCGCGGACGGCCTGGTGCAGGGCGACCAGGGAGGAGGAGCAGGCGGTGTCCACGGTCACCGACGGCCCTTCCAGGCCGAGGGTGTAGGAGATGCGGCCGGAGGTGAAGCTGACGACGCCTCCGGTGAGCAGGTCACCCTCCAGTTGGGCCGAGGGCTCGCGGACGGTGGAGGTGTAGCCGCCGTCCCAGGCGCCGACGAACACGCCGGTGCGGGATCCGCGCAGGGAGCGCGGGTCGACGCCGGCGCGTTCCAGGGCTTCCCAGGAGGTTTCCAGCAGCAGCCGCTGCTGGGGGTCCATGGCCACCGCCTCGCGCGGTGAGATGCCGAAGAACGCAGCGTCGAAGGCGCCCGCGTCCGGCAGGAAACCGCCTTCGCGGCAGTAGGTGCGGCCGGCCGCGTCCGGGTCGGGGTCGTACAGGCCCGTGGTGTCCCAGTTGCGGTCGCCGGGCAGGGGGGAGACCGCGTCGGTGCCGGTGGACACCAGCTCCCACAGCGCCTGGGGTGAGGCGGCGCCGCCGGGCAGGCGGCAGGCCATGCCTACGATCGCGACGGGCTCGTGGGCCCGCGCCTCCAGGTCCCGCAGGCGTTCGCTGGTGCGGTGCAGTTCGGTGGTGGCCCGCTTCAGGTAGTCGCGGAGCTTGTCTTCGTTCGCCATGTCTGTCTGGTCACCCCGTCACGTGGTCGCGGCTCAGTACCGCTCGTCGATGAATGCGAAGATCTCGTCGTCGTCGGCGTCCTGCAGGGAGTCGGCCGTCGTTCCGTCCGCGGCGGGTGTGCCGCGGGTGCCGCCGATGCCGTTCCACAGTCCGGCCAGGGCCGTGAGGCGGCCGGCGATCTCCTGGTGTGTGGTGGTGTCGGGAGCGGTGCCGTCGGCGGCCTGTCCGGCGAGGGCGCCGAACAGGGCCTCCAGACGGTCGAGTTCCGTCATGACGGACGTGCCGTCGGCCTGGGCGGGCAGTGATGTCCCGGTCTCCTCGGGAGCCAGTGCGGCGCGCAGGTGCGCGGCGAGGGCGAGGGGCGTCGGGTGGTCGAAGACGAGGGTGGCCGGCAGGCGCAGGCCGGTGTCGGCGGCCACCCGGTTGCGCATCTCGACCGCGGTGAGGGAGTCGAAGCCGGTCTCCTTGAACGCCCGGTCGGCGGCGATGCCCTCGGGTCCGCCGTGGCCGAGGACGGCGGCGGCGTGGCCGCGGACGGTGTCGAGGAGGAGTTCCTCCTGTTCCTCGGCGGACAGTCCGGCCAGGCGGGCGGTGAGGGTGCCCGCGTCGGCGGTGCCCTCCTGCGCGGCGGGCCGGGAGGCCTCGGTGGTGCCGCCCTGGACGAGTGTGCTGAGGAAGGCGGGGACGGGTCCGGCGGCGCGGACGGCCGCGTGGTTGAGCCGGATGGGTACCTGGAGCGGGCTGTCGGCGGCCTGGGCCGCGTCGAACAGGGTCAGTCCCTCGGCGTCGGTGAGGGGCAGGATCCCGCCCCGGGCGAGCCGGCGGTGCATGCCGCTCTGGTCGAGGTGGCCGGCCATCCGGCTGTCGCCGGCCCACAGGCCCCAGGCGAGGGAGACGGCGGGCAGGCCCAGGGAACGCCGGTATCCGGCGAAGGCGTCGAGGAAGGCGTTGGCGGCGGCGTAGCCGCCCTGGCCCGGGCTGCCGAACAGCGCCGACGAGGACGAGTACATCACGAATCCGGTGAGGTCCAGGTCGCGGGTGAGGTCGTGCAGGTTGAGCACGGCGTCGACCTTCGGGTGCAGGACGGCGTCGAGATCGTCGTGGGTCAGGGCGGGCACGGTGCCGTCGGCGAGGACGCCGGCGGTGTGCACGACACCGGTCAGCGGCCGGTCGGCGGGGATGTCGGCGAGGAGTGCCGCGAGCTGCTCGCGGTCGCCGGCGTCGCAGGCCCGTACGGTGATCTCGGCGCCCAGTCCGGTCAGTTCGGCGGCGAGTTCCATGGCGCCCGGCGCGTCGGGTCCCTGGCGGCCGGCGAGTACGAGGTGGCGTACGCCGTGCTCGGTGACCAGGTGGCGGGCCACGGTGCTGCCGAGGGTGCCGGTGCCGCCGGTGACCAGGACGGTGCCGTACGGTCCGAAGGACGGCGGCATGGTGAGGACGAGCTTGCCGGTGTGCCGGGCCTGGCTGAGAGTGCGGAAGGCCTCGCGGGCGCCGCGGATCTCGTACGTGGTCAGCGGCAGCGGGCTCAGGACGCCCCGGGCGAACAGGTCGAGCAGTTCGCGGAGCATCTCGCCGACGGTGTCGGGCCCGGCCTGGACGAGGTCGAACGCCTGGTAGGCGGTGCCCGGGTGGGTCCGGGCGAGATGTTCGGGATCGCGTACGTCGGCCTTGCCCAGTTCCAGGAAGTGCCCGCCGCGCGGCAGCAGCCGCAGGGAGGCGTCGACGAAGTCGCCCGCGAGGGAGTTGAGGACGATGTCCACGCCCTTGCCGCCGGTCGCGGCGAGGAACGTGTCGGCGAACTCGGTGGTGCGGGAGTTGGCGATGGCGTCGTCGCTCAGGCCGAGGCGGCGCAGGGTGTCCCACTTGCCGGTGCTCGCGGTGGCGTACACGGTCAGGCCGAGGTGGCGGGCGAGCTGCAGGGCCGCCATACCGACCCCGCCGGCGGCCGCGTGGACGAGCAGGGTCTGGCCGGGCCGGGCCGCGGCCAGACGGGTGAGGGCGTAGTGGGCGGTGAGGAACACGGCCGGTACGGAGGCCGCCTCGGCGTAGCTCCAGGTGTCGGGCACGGGGGCGACCATGCGGGCGTCGGCGACAGCGAAGGGGCCGAAGCCGCCGGTCCACATGCCGAGGACGCGGTCGCCGGGGGCCAGGTGGGTGACGCCAGGTCCGGTCTCGGTGACGATGCCCGCGCCCTCGGCGCCCATGACGGCGTCGCCCGGGTACATGCCGAGCGCGATGAGGGTGTCGCGGAAGTTGACGCCGGCGGCGCGTACGGCGATGCGCACCTGTCCGGGTTCGAGGGCGGCGAGGGTGTCGGGGGCGTCGGTCAGGCGCAGGCCCTCCAGGGTGCCGGTGCCGGTGGTGGCGAGCCGCCAGGCGGTGCTGTCGGCCGGGGGCAGCAGCAGGTCGCCGCGTGCGGTGGCGTCGGCGGCGCGGGCGAGCCGTGGGACGCGGACGGTGCTGCCGCGGACGGCGGCCTGGGATTCGCCGCAGGCGAGGGCGGCGGCCAGGGTGGTGCCCTTGAGGGTGTCGGGGTGGTCGACGTCGTGGACGTCGAGGAGGACGAAGCGGCCGGGTTCCTCGGACTGGGCGGAGCGGATCAGGCCCCACACGGTGGCCGCGACCGGGTCACCGACCTGTTCGTCGGCGGCGGTGGCCACCGCTCCGCGGGTGATCAGGGCGAGGGTGGTGCCGGCGAGCCGGTCGCCGGCCGCCAGCCAGCTCTGGGCCAGGTCCAGGACCCGGTGGGCGGTGGCGTGGGCGGCCGCGGCGTCGGGGCAGGGGTGCTGCGGGAAGGAGATGGCCACGGTGTCGGGGGCGGGTCCGGTCCGCGTGGCGGCGAGCAGCGCGGCCAGGTCGGGGTACCAGTCGCCGTCGGTGCCGGCGGCCTCCAGCGCGGCGAGCACCTTGGCGTGGTCCTCGCCGACGACCGCGAGGCGGCGCACGGGCAGCGCGGCGGGGACGGGCAGCGTCGGCCAGTCCACCTCGTACAGGGAGCCGTGGTGTCCGGCCCGGCCGGCCGACGCGGCGGCCAGTTGGGCGTCGGAGACGGTGCGGACCAGCAGTTCCTCGATGTCCAGGACGGGCCGTCCGCTGTCGTCGGTGGCGTGCAGGGAGACGGCCTCCTCTCCGGCGGGGCGGATCGTGACGCGCAGCCGGGCGGCGCCCTCGGTGTGCAGGGTCACGCCGCGCACGGCGAACGGCATGCGGGTGAGCCCGTCCTCGGGGAAGAACCGGCCCAGGCTCATGGCCTGCAGGGCGGCGTCGAGGAGGGCGGGGTGCAGGCCGTAGCCGGTGCCGGTGGCCTGGTCGGGCAAGTGCACGTCGGCGTGCACGGTGTCGCCGTCCCTCCAGCCCGCGCGGTAGCCGCGGAAGGCCGGCCCGTAGTCGTAGCCGCGGTCGGCGAACTCCGCGTAGAAGGCGGCGGGTTCGGTGTGCCGTGCGGGGGTCGCGGCGGTCGGCGGCCACGGGGCCGGTGCGGGGGCCGGCGGTGCGGCGGCGGGCGCGGGGGCGACGACGGCTTCGGCGTGCCGGGTCCAGGGGGTTCCGGGGGCGGCGCCGGACTCGCGGGAGTGGACGGTGAGGGTGCGCCGTCCGTCCTCGTCGGCGGCGGCGACCAGGAGCCGCAGTTCCAGGGCGCCGGTGTCGGGCAGCGCGACGGGTGCCTGGAGGATCAGTTCGTCGGTGCGGGCGCAGCCGGACTGCCGTCCGGCCCAGCCGGCGAGGTCCATGAGGGCCGCGCCGGGCAGCAGGGCGGTGCCCAGCAGGGCGTGGTCGGCCAGCCAGGGCTGGGTGTCGGCACCCAGGCGCGCGGTGTAGACGACGGAGCCCGACTCGGGCAGTTCCACGCCGGTGCCGAGCAGCGGGTGGGCCGCTTCGCGCAGGCCTACGGCGGACAGGTCGCCGCGCCGGGCCGGGGCGCTGTACCAGTACCGCTCGCGCTGGAAGGGGTAGGTGGGCAGTTCGACGCGGCGGGAGCCGGTGCCGAAGAGGGCGTCGGCGTCGATCTCGACGCCGCTGACGTGGGCGGTGCCGAGGGCCGCGGCGAACCAGCGGGCGCCGCCCTTCTCGCGGCGCAGGGTGCCGAGGACGGAGGCGCGGGCGCCGCAGTCCGCGACCGTCTCCTGGAGGGAGGCGGCCAGCATGGGGTGGGGGCTGGGCTCCAGGAACACCTCGTGGCCGTCGGCGACGAGGGCGCGGGTGGCGGCCTCGAACTCCACCGGGTCGCGCATGTTGCGGTACCAGTAGCCGCTGTCCAGTGCGGCGGTGTCCAGCAGACCGCCGGTGACGGTGGAGTAGAACGGGATGTCGCCGCTGCGGGGCGCGACGGGGGCGAGGACCTCCAGGAGGTGGTCCTTGAGGGCGTCGACCTGCGCGGAGTGGCCGGCGGTGTCGACGCCGGGGATGGGCCGGGCGTGGACGCCGTCGGCGGCGAGTTCGTCGAGGAGTTCCTTCAGCGCCCCGGGTTCGCCGGCGACGGCGGCGGTGTGGGGGCTGTTGACGGCGGCCACGGAGAGCCGGTCGCCGAAGCGGGCGAGGCGGGCCCGGAGGGCCTCGGCGGACAGGGACGCGGCGATCATGCCGCCCTGCCCGGCCAGGGTCAGCCAGGCCTGGCTGCGCAGGGCCACGATGCGGGCGGCGTCGTCGAGGGAGAGGCCGCCCGCGACGTACGCGGCGGCGATCTCGCCCTGGGAGTGCCCGACGACGGCCGAGGGGTGCACGCCCAGGGAGCGCCAGGTGGCGGCCAACGACACCATCATGGTGAACAGCACCGGCTGGACCACGTCGACGCGGGCCGTGGAGGGGGCGCCGGGCACCTGCCGCAGGACGTCCAGCACGGACCAGTCGAGGTGGGCGCGCAGCGCCTCGTCGCACTCCCGCACGCTCGCGCGGAAGGCGGCGGAGCGTTCCAGCAGGCCTTCGGCCATCGCCGCCCACTGGGAGCCCTGCCCGGGGAAGACGAACACGATCCGGTCGCCGGGCCCGGCGGTGCCGCGCAGCACGACGGGGTGCGGGCGGCCCTGGGCGAGGCAGTTGAGGGCGTCGAGGAGTTCCTCACGGCTCTCGCCGATGACGGCGGCCCGGTGCTCGAAGCGGGAGCGCGCGGTCATCAGGGTGTAGCCGGCGTCGGCGGGGTGGGTGTCAGGGTGTTCGATCAGTCCGGCGCGCAGCCGGGCCGCCTGGGCGCGCAGCGCGGATTCGTTGCGGGCGGAGAACAGCAGCGGGACGGTGACCTCCGACCACCAGTCGGTGTCGTCGTCCCGGCCGGGGCCGGCGGCGTCGGGCCGCGGCTCGGGACGGGGGGCCTCTTCGAGGACGACGTGGGCGTTGGTGCCGCTGATGCCGAAGGCGGAGACGGCGGCGCGGCGCGGGGTGTCCCGCTCGGGCCAGGCCACGTCGTCGGTGAGCAGGGACACGGCGCCCGCGGTCCAGTCGACGCGGGGGGTGGGCTCGTCGACGTGCAGGGTGCGCGGCAGTACGCCGCCGCGCAGGGCGAGCACCATCTTGATGACGCCGGCGACACCGGCGGCGGCCTGGGTGTGGCCGAGGTTGGACTTCACCGATCCGAGCCACAGCGGGTCGCCGGTGGGGCGCTCGGCGCCGTAGGTGGCGAGGAGCGCCTGCGCTTCGATGGGGTCGCCGAGTTCGGTGCCGGTGCCGTGCGCCTCCACGGCGTCGACGTCCGATGGTCGCAGGCCCGCGTCGGCGAGGGCCTGGCGGATGACCCGGATCTGGGAGGGGCCGCTGGGGGCGGTCAGGCCGTTGCTGGCGCCGTCCTGGTTGACGGCGGAGCCGCGGATGACGGCGAGCACCGGGTGGTTGTTGCGTACGGCGTCGGAGAGCCGTTCCACGAGCAGGGTGCCGGCGCCTTCGCCGAGGGCGACGCCGTCGGCTCCGGCGGCGAAGGCCCGGGAGCGGCCGGTGGGTGACATGACGCGCTGGCGGGAGAACTCGACCAGCATCTCCGGGGTGGACATGACGGTGGCGCCGCCGACGAGGGCCATGCCGCACTCGCCGCGGCGCAGCGACTGCACGGCCAGGTGCAGGGCGACCAGGGACGCCGAGCAGGCGGTGTCCACGGTGACGGCGGGGCCTTCCAGCCCGAAGACGTAGGAGAGGCGGCCGGACATGACGCTGGCGGAGTTGCCGGTGCCGAGGTAGCCGTCGAAGTCCTCGTCGCCGTTCCGGAGGAGCGGCATGTAGTGCTGGCCGTTGGTGCCGATGAAGACGCCGGTGCGGCTGCCGCGCAGGTGGGCGGGGTCGAGTCCGGCGCGTTCGAACGCCTCCCAGGACGTTTCCAGCATCAGCCGCTGCTGGGGGTCCATGGCGAGGGCCTCGCGGGGCGAGATGCCGAAGAACTCCGGGTCGAAGTCGGGTGCCTCGGGCAGGAAGCCGCCCTCGCGGACGTAGGTGCGGCCCTTGGCCTCCGGGTCGGGGTCGTAGAGGCCGTCGAGGTCCCAGCCGCGGTTGGTGGGGAAGGGGGTGACGGCGTCTCCGCCGTCGAGGACGAGCCGCCACAGCTCTCCGGGGGTGCTGACGCCGCCGGGGAAGCGGCAGGCCATGCCGACGATGGCGATGGGCTCGCCGGCGCGGTCGGCGGGCGCGAGGGCGAAGGGCGCGTCGGCGGACCGGTCGGTGCCCGTGCCGGTGGCCAGCTCCTTCAGGTGGCGGGCGACCGCGGCGGGGTTCGGGTGGTCGAAGACGAGGGAGGCGGCGAGGTGCAGGCCGGTGGCCTCGCGCAGCCTGTTGCGCAGTTCGACGGCGGTGACGGAGTTGAAGCCGAGGGCGCGGAAGGCCCGGTCGGGGGCGATGCCGTCGGCGTCGGTGTGTCCGAGGGCCGCGGCGACGTGGGTGCGCACCAGCCGCAGCAGTTCCCGTTCCTGCTCCTGGTCGGACTTGCCGCGCAGGACGGCCGCGAGTCCGGTGGTCCCGTCCTCGCGGTGGGTGGCGGCCCGTTCCTCGTGGCGCGCCCGCCGTACCTCGGGCAGTTCGTCGAGGAGGGCGCAGGGCCGGGCGGCGGTGTAGGCGGGTTCGAAGCGGCTCCAGTCGACGTCGGCGACCGCGATGCCGGTCTCGTCGCGGCCGAGGACGGCGTCGAGGGCGTCCAGGGCCCGTTCGGGGGCGAGCAGGGACAGGCCGGTGCGCGCGAGGTGCCCGGCCAGGACGCCGGAGGTGTTCCGCCAGGGGGTCCAGGCCACCGAGGTGGCGGCCAGGCCCGCGGCCCGGCGGGTCTGTGCGAACGCGTCCAGGTACGCGGTTCCGGCCGCGTAGCCGCCCTGGCCGGCGCCGCCCCAGACGCCCGCGACGGAGGAGAACACGACGAACGCGTCCAGTTCGCTGCCGGCGAGGAGTCCGTCCACGCGGGTGGGCAGGTCCGTCTTGGCGGCGACGGCGGCGGCGAAGCCCTCCATCGTGGTCGCGGTGAGCGTGGTCGGCGGCGCGGCGGGCGGTGCGACGTAGACGGCGGACGGGGTGTGCCGCGTGAGGAGTTCGCCGAGGGCGCGGTCGTCGGTCAGGTCGCAGGGCGTGACGGTGGTGCGGTCGGCGAGGTCGGCGAGGTCGTCCGCGACGGCGCCGGTGAGTCCGGCGAGGACGACGTGCGCGGTGCCGGAGGCGAGCAGGCGGCGGGCCAGTGGCTCGGCGACGCCCGCGATGTCGCCGACGACGAGCGCGGTGCCGTGCGTGGGCCGCGCGCCGCCGGCCGGGGCGAGCGGGGCGTGGACGATGCGGCGGCCGAAGATGCCGGAGCCGCGGACGGCCACTTGGTCGTCGGTGCCGGGTGCGGCCAGCAGGACGGCGAGCTGCTGCCAGGAGCGCGCGTCGGCCGCTCCGCCGGCGGGCAGGTCGGCCAGCCCGCCCCACAGGGTGGGCAGTTCGAGGGCGGCGACCCGGCCCAGGCCCCAGACCTGCGCCTGGGCGGGGGACGGCACCTCGGCGGCGGTCACCGTCACGGCGCCTTCGGTGACGGCCCAGAGCCGCGCCCCGGTGCCCGCGTCGGCGGCGGCCTGGGCGAGGGTGAGGGTGGCGGCGAGCCCGAGCGGTACGGCCGGGTGGTCGGGGTGTTCGCCCTCGGCGAGGGAGAGCAGGGACAGGATGCCGGTCAGTGGTTCGGCACCGGGACGGTCGGCCGTCTCGGCGAGCCGGGCGCGCAGCAGGGACCTGTCGGTGGCGGCCGGGCTGACGGTGAACGACTCCACGACCGCTCCGCGGGCGGCCAGGTGCTGCCGGGCCGCGTCGGCGGCGGCGTCCCCGGCGGGCCCCTCGGGCAGTACGAGCAGCCAGCGCCCGGACATCCGGGTGGCGCCCTCGTCGACACCGAGGGCCTTCCACTGGACGCGGTAGGTGAGCGAGTCGTTCTCCGGCGTGCCGGATTCCAGCCAGTAGTGCTGGTGCTGGAAGGGGTAGGTGGGCAGGTCGACGTGCCGGGCGCCGGCGCCGTCGAAGAGGGACGCCCAGTCGACGGGTGTTCCGTGGACGAAGAGTTCGGCGGCCGAGGTGAGGAAGCGGGCCAGTCCGCCTTCGTCCCGGCGCAGCGATCCCACGGCCATCACGTCGGCCGTCTCCTGCACGCCCATGATCAGTACCGGGTGTGCGCTGGACTCCACGAACGTCCCGAAGCCCTTGGACGTGAGCAGGCGGACGGTCTCCTCGAAGCGGACGGTGTGGCGCAGATTGCGGTACCAGTAGCCCGCGTCGAGGGCCGTGGTGTCCACGGGGGCGGCATCAACGGTGGAATAGAAGGGGATGCGCGCCCGGAGTGGGGTGATCGGGGCGAGGACGTCGAGAAGCTCCGCCTCGATCCGCTCCACGTGCGCGGAGTGCGAGGCGTAGTCCACGGGAACCTGACGGGCCCGGACCTTCTCGGCCCGGCAGGCGGCGACGAACTCCACGACCGCGTCCGCATCCCCCGCGACGACGGTGCTGGAAGGGCCGTTCACCGCGGCGATGTCGAGGCGGCCTTCCCAGACCGAGGCCAGGCGTGCTTCCACCTCCGCACGCGGCAGCGACACCGACGCCATACCGCCCAGACCGGCCAGTTCCCGGCCGATCACCCGCGCCCGCAACGCCACCACACGCGCCGCGTCCTCCAACGACAGCGCACCACTGACGGCAGCAGCGGCTATCTCGCCCTGCGAATGCCCCACCACCGCATCCGGGACCACACCCAACGACCGCCACAGCTCGGCCAGCGACACCATCACCGCCCACGTGACCGGCTGGATCACCTCCACCCGCTCCAACGCCGCACCCGAACGCAGCACCTCCACCGGATCGAAGTCCACGAACGGCGCCAACGCCCCCGCACACTCCGCCATACGCGCCGCGAACACCGGACAAGCGTCCAGCAACTCCCGGCCCATCCCCGCCCACTGCGTCCCCTGACCGGGGAACATCAGCACCGTGTGTCCGGGGGTCTCCGGGGCCACGCCTTCCACCGTGGCCTGGTGCAGCGTCACCGAGCGGTGCTCCAGGGCGGAGCGTTCGGTGGCGAGGCTGTAGGCCACGTCGAGCGGGCGTGGGGAGAGGTCCTGGTCCAGGAGGGCGCGCACGCGTGCCTGCTGTTCCCGGAGGGCTTCCCGGGACTTGGCGCTGACCACCAGCGGGACCACCGGCAGGTCACGCACCACGGCCGGCTCCCCGACCGCCTCGACGGTCGGCGCCTGCTCCAGGATCACGTGGGCGTTGGTCCCGCTCACCCCGAACGACGACACACCCGCCCGACGCGCACGACCCACCTCCGGCCACACACGCTGCTCCGTCAGCAACTCCACCGCACCCGCCGACCAGTCCACCCGCGAGGAGGGCCGGTCCACATGCAGGGTCTTCGGCAACACACCCCGTTCCAGGGCCATGACCATCTTGATGACCCCGCCCACACCGGCAGCAGCCTGCGCATGCCCGATGTTCGACTTCAACGACCCCAGCCACAAAGGCCGCCCCGCCTCACGCCCCTGCCCATACGTCGCCAGCAGCGCCTGCGCCTCGATCGGATCACCCAGCCGCGTCCCCGTACCGTGCGCCTCCACCACATCCACATCAGCCGCCGACAACCCCGCCGACTCCAACGCCGCCCGGATCACCCGCTGCTGCGACGGACCGTTCGGAGCCGTCAGCCCGTTGGACGCACCGTCCTGATTCACCGCCGAACCCCGCACCACCGCCAGCACCCGGTGACCCAGCCGACGCGCGTCCGACAACCGCTCCACGAGCAGCATCCCGACACCCTCACCCCAGCCCGTACCATCCGCACCCTCCGCGAACGCCCGGCACCGCCCGTCCACCGACAACCCCCGCTGCCGCGAGAACTCGACGAAGGTGTTCGGGGTGGACATGACGGTGACGCCGCCGGCGAGGGCGAGGTCGCACTCCCCGGCGCGCAGGGCCTGCGCGGCCAGGTGCAGGGTGACGAGGGAGGACGAGCAGGCGGTGTCCACGGTCACCGCGGGGCCCTCCAGGCCCAGCGCGTAGGAGATCCGGCCGGAGACGACGCTGCCGGAGGTGCCTGTGCCTCCGTAGCCGCCGGTGTCGTCCGTGGCGGCGGTGCGGTCGGTGCCGTAGTCGTGGTACATGGCGCCGACGAAGACGCCGGTCCGTGATCCGCGCAGACCCTCCGCCGGGACACCCGCCCGCTCCAACGCCTCCCACGACGTCTCCAGCAGCAACCGCTGCTGCGGATCCATCGCCACCGCCTCACGCGGCGAAATACCGAAGAACCCCGCGTCGAACTCCCCCGCCCCGTGCAGGAACCCACCCTCACGCACATACGTACGCCCAGGACGGCCCGGCTCCGGATCGAACAACCCCTCCACGTCCCAGCCACGGTCCACCGGGAAACCCGACACCGCGTCCGCCCCCGACACCACCAGATCCCACAGACCCTCCGGCGACCCCACCCCACCCGGGAACCGGCACGCCATCCCCACGATCGCGATGGGTTCGGTGCCACGCTCCTCGGCCTGGCGGAGCTTCTCCCGGGTCTCGTGCAGTTCGGCCATGGCACGGCGCAGGTAGTCACGGAGCCGGACCTCGTTGCCGGCGGCGTCCTTATGAGTTTCGTTGGCGGACACAGCTCTCCCCTGAAGGTGTGGTTGCCGAGGCGTCAGACGGCGCGGAAACCGCTGTCGAGCAGCTCGAACAGTTCGTCGTCGGAGGCGGATCGGAGTAGTTCGGTGACGTCGCCGGTGGCTTCGGCGGCGTCAGTGGCCGGTTCGGTGCCCGCGGGTGCGGTGGCGTCGCCGCCCTCGTCGAGCCGGGTGAGCAGCCGGCGGAGCTGTTCGGTGACCGTCTGCCGGGCTCGGTCGTCGAGGGTGTCGGCCCGGTCCACGGCCTGCGTCAGCTCTCCGAGCAGGGCGAGGACCGCGCTGTCGGCGCCGGGCAGGGCGCCGTCGATGTGAGCGGCCAGTGCCTGGGGGGTCGGGTGGTCGAAGACGAGGGTCGGGGTCAGGCGCAGACCGGTCTCGGCGGTGAGCCGGTTGCGCAGTTCCACGGCGGTCAGGGAGTCGAAGCCGGCGTCCTTGAAGCTGCGGCCGGCCGGGATGCCGTCCGTGCCGGTGTGACCGAGGACGGCGGCGACCTCGGCCCGGACCAGTTCCAGGACGAGCGCGGCGCGTTCGGCGCGCGGCAGGCCGGCGACGCGGTCGGCGAGGGCGGGTCCGGCCGGCGCGGCAGCAGGGAGCGCGGCCGTTCGGGCGGCGGGGCGGTGCGGGGCGCCGGTGGTGAGGCCGCGCAGCACGGCGGGTACGCCGGTGCCGGCGCGGGCCGGGTCGAAGCGCAGCGGCAGCAGGACGGGTGCCTCGGTGTCCAGTGCGGCGTCGAACAGGGTGAGGCCCTCGTCCTGGGTGAGCGGTACCAGTCCGGTGCGGCGCAGACGGACGGCGTCGGCGCCGTCGAGGGCGGCGGCCATGCCGTCTCCCGCCCAGGGTCCCCAGGCCAGCGAGAGAGCGGGCAGGCCCTGGGCGCGTCGCCAGGAGGCGAAGGCGTCGAGGTGGGCGTTGGCGGCGGCGTAGCCGGCCTGTCCGGCGCTGCCGAGGAGGCCGGCTGCGGAGGAGAAGAGCACGAACGCGTCGAGGTCCAGGTCGCGGGTGAGGTCGTGGAGGGCCAGCGCGGCGTCGGTCTTGGGCCGCAGGACGGCGTCGACGCGGTCGGGGGTCTGGGCGGTCAGCACGCCGTCGTCCAGGACGCCCGCGGTGTGCACGACGGCGGTGAGCGGGTGGGCGGTGGGCAGGTGGGCGAGCAGGGCGGCGAGGCGTTCACGGTCGGCGGCGTCGCCCGCGGCCACGGTGACCTCGGCGCCCGACGCGGTGAGGTCGGCGGCGAGTTCGCGGGCGCCGGGTGTGCCGGGGCCGCGGCGGCTGACGAGCAGCAGGTGGCGCACGCCGTGGGCGGTGACGAGGTGCCGGGCGACGGCGGCTCCGAGGCCGCTGGTGCCGCCGGTGACGAGGACGGTGCCGTCGGGGTCGAAGCGGGTGCCGTTCCCGGTGGCGCGGGCGCGGGCGGTGGCCGGGGTGTGCGCGATTCCGGCGCGCAGGGCCAGTTGCGCGTCCGGTCCGGCTGCGGCGAGGGCGGCGGGCAGGGCCCGGTGGGAGGCCTCGGTCGTGTCGGTGTCCACCAGGGCGAAGCGGCCGGGGTGTTCGGTCTGGGCGGTGCGCAGCAGGCCCCAGGCGGCGGCGGCCGCGGGGTCGGTGACGGGGCCGGCCGCGTCGGTGGCGCCCTCGGTGAGCACGGTGAGGCGGGCCGGGGGGAGGTGTTCGGCGGCCAGCCACTGGTGGACGAGGTCGAGGGCGAGGTGCGCGGCGCGGTGCGGGTCACCGGTCGTGGGCAGGGCGGCCAGGACGTGCGGCGGGGCGCCTCCGTCGGCCGGGACGCCGTGCGGGTCGTCGGCCGTGTGGACGGTGGCGCCGGTGGCGGTGAGTGCCTCGGCGAGGCCGGGGGTGGGGGCGCCGAGCAGGTACCAGGTGCCGGGGTCCGGTGCCGGGTGTCCGGCGGCCAGGGGGGTCCAGGTGGGCCGCAGCAGTGGCGCCGTGGCGGTTCCGGCCACGGCGATGACTTGGTGGGCGGCGATCTCCCGCAGGGCGAGGCCGCGGGCGGTGAGGACGGGGCGGCCGGTGGGGTCGGCGGCGGTGACGGCGACCGAGTCGGTGCCCTCCGGGGTGATGCGGACGCGCAGTGCGTCGGCGCCCCGGGCGTGCAGGCCGGCGCCGGTCCAGGCGAAGGGGACGAGGCCGTGGGCGTCGGGCCGGGTGGCGGTCACGGCGTGCAGCGCGGCGTCCAGCAGGGCGGGGTGCAGCAGGTAGCGGGGCGCTTCCGCGGCCTCGGCGGCGGGCAGGGCGGCCTCCGCGTACACGGTGTCGCCGAGCCGCCAGGCGGCCGTCAGTCCCTGGAAGGCGGGTCCGTAGCCGACGCCGGCGGCGGTGAAGCGGGCATGCTCGTCGTCGAGCGGCACGGGCTCCGCGCCGGGCGGCGGCCAGGTCCCGGCCAGGTCGGTGACCGGCGTGTGCTCGGGCGCCCCGGCGGGTTCCGTGCGGCCGGTGGCGTGCGCGGTCCATGCGGCGCCGGGGTCGAGAGGCGCCGAGTGCACGGTCACGGGGCGGGAGCCGTCGGCTTCCTCGGCGCCGACGCGTACCCGCAGCCGCACGGCGGTGTCGTCGGGCAGGACGAGGGGCCGGCCGAAGGTGAGTTCCGCGATCCCGTGGCCGTCGCCGGCGGCGGCGAGGGCGAGTTCGAGCAGGGCGGTGCCGGGGACGACGGTCCGGCCGGCGAGGGTGTGGTCGGCCAGCCAGGGGTGGGTGCGGGTGGACAGGGTGGCCGTCCACACGCCGCCCTGGCCGTCGGGGAGTTCCACGGCGGCGGCGAGCAGCGGGTGCCCGGCGTCGTCGAGTCCGGCGGTGGCCAGGGGCGCGGCGGGGGCGGGGGCGTCCAGCCAGTAGCGGGTGCGTTCGAAGGGGTACGTGGGCAGTGCCGCGGAGAGTTCGGCGGCGGGGCCGGGGTCCGGCTCGGCGGCCGGCCGCACGGGCAGGCCGTGGGTGTGGAGGGTGGCGATCGCCCGGTCGAGGACGGCCCCCTCGGAGTGGCCGCGGCGCAGCACGGGCACGGTGAGCACGTCCGGCCCGCCGGGGGTGCGGCCGTCGGTGCCGGTGGCACCGTCGGTTCCGGTGGCGGTGGCGTCGTCGGTGTCGAGGATCGTGCGGGTGACGGCGGTGAGGACGGCGTCGGGGCCGAGTTCCACGAAGGTGTCGGTGCCGGTGGCCCGCAGGGCGCGCAGCCCGTCGAGGAACCGTACGGGCCGGCGGGCGTGGCGGACCCAGTGGTCCGGGTCGCACAGGGTGGCGTCGTCCGCGAGGGCTCCGGTCAGGTTCGACACGACGGGGATCGTGGGCGGGCGGAGTTCCAGACCGCGGACGACGGTCTCGAACCGGGGCAGCATGGCGTCCATGTGCGGGGAGTGGAAGGCGTGCGAGACCTTGAGGTGCTTGACGGACCGTCCCAGTCCCTTGAAGTGCTCGGTGAGTTCCGTGACGGCCGCGGTGTCCCCGGCGACGACCACCGCGGTGGGCCCGTTGACGGCGGCGAGGTCCAGCTCGTGGGCGCGGCCGGCCAGCAGGGGCAGCACCTCCTCGGGCGTGGCCTGGAGGGCGGCCATCGCGCCGCCCTCGGGGAGTTCGCCCATGAGACGGCCGCGGGCGGCGACAAGTGTCGCGGCGTCCTCCAGCGGGAGGACACCGGCGACGTACGCGGCGGTGATCTCGCCGACGGAGTGGCCGGTGACGGCGTCCGGGACCAGGCCCCGGGCGGTGACCAGGGCGTACAGGGCGGCTCCGAGGGCGAACAGGGCGGGCTGGGTGTACTCGGTGCGGTCCAGCAGCGCGGCGTCGGCCGAACCGGGGCCGGCGAACATCACCTCACGCAGCGGGCGCTCCAGGTGGGGTGCGAAGGCCGCGTCGATCTCGTCGAGGGCGCGGGCGAACTCGGGGTGCCGAGCGTGCAGTTCACGGCCCGTGCCGGGGCGCTGGCTGCCCTGGCCGGTGAAGAGGAACGCGGTGCGGCGCCCGGCGGTGGCGTGCCCGGTGACCAGGCCGGGGGCGGCACGGCCGGCGGCGAGGGCGGTGAGTCCCTCGGTCAGCTCGTCGCGTCCGGTGCCGAGCACGACGGCCCGCTCAGGGAAGGCGGTGCGCCGGTGGGCCAGCACCCCGGCCAGCAGACCGGGATCGGTGTCGGCGCCGGCGGCGTCCAGGTGGGCCAGGAGGCGGCGCGCCTGCGTCCGCAGGGCGGGCCCGGAACGGGCGGACAACGCCCAGGCGGCGCCGACGGGCGCGGAACCCGGTCCGGCGGGCGCCTTCGAGGGTGCGGGCCCCTCCGAGGCGGCGGGGGCTGCGGGTTCCGGTGACTGCTCCAGGATCAGGTGGGCGTTGGTGCCGCTCGCGCCGAAGGCGGAGACGGCGGCACGGCGCGGTTCGCCGGGGCGGTCCGGCCAGGCGGTGTTCTCGTGCAGCAGACGCACCGCGCCGCCCGCCCAGTCGACACGGGAGGAGGGCACGTCCGCGTGCAGGGTCCGGGGCAGCAGTCCGTGCCGCAGGGCCAGGACCGTCTTGACGACACCGGCGACGCCGGCGGCGGCCTGGGCGTGGCCGATGTTGGACTTCAGCGAGCCGAGCCACAGCGGCCGGCCGGCGGTGCGGGCCTGCCCGTAGGTGGCGAGCAGGGCCTCCGCCTCGACGGGGTCGCCCAGGCTGGTGCCGGTGCCGTGGGCCTCCACGGCGTCGACCTGGTCGGCGGTGAGCCGGGCGTCGCGCAGCGCGGCCCGGATGACGGCCTGCTGGGCGGGCCCGTTGGGCGCGGTCAGGCCGTTTCCGGCGCCGTCCTGGCCGACGGCCGAGCCGCGGAGGACGGCGAGGACGGTGCGGCCCTCACGCCGTGCGTCGCTCAGCCGCTGCAGCAGCAGCAGACCCGCGCCCTCGGCGAACGCGGTGCCGTCGGCCGCGTCGGAGAACGCCTTGCACCGGCCGTCGGCGGCGAGTCCGCGCTGCCGGGAGAAGTCGATGAACATCGTCGGCGTGGCCAGTACGGTCACCCCGCCCGCGAGCGCCAGGTCGCACTCCCCCGCCCGCAGCGCCCGGGCGGCGAGGTGCACGGCGACCAGCGAGGAGGAACAGGCGGTGTCGACGGTGACGGCGGGGCCGCGCAGCCCGAAGGTGTACGACACCCTGCCGGAGGCGACGCTGCCCGCGCTGCCGTTGACGAGGTAGCCCTCCAGGCCCTCGGGCAGCCGGCCGCCCGGCGTGTGCGGGAGACGGGCGCCGTAGTCGTCGTACATGACGCCCGCGTACACCCCCGTACGGCTGCCGTGGACGGCGTCGCGGGTGAGTCCGGCGCGTTCGAAGGCTTCCCAGGCGGTCTCCAGGAGCAGACGCTGTTGGGGGTCCATGGCGAGAGCCTCACGGGGCGAGATGCCGAAGAACTCCGGGTCGAAGTCGGCGCAGTCGTGCAGGAAGCCGCCTTCGCGGGCGTAACTGGTGCCGTGGGCGTCCGGGTCGGCGTCGTAGAGGGCCGCCAGGTCCCAGCCGCGGTCCTCGGGCAGCCCGGACACCGCGTCGGTGCCGGTCTCCAGGAGCCGCCACAGGGCTTCGGGGGTGTCGGCGCCGCCGGGCAGCCTGCAGCTCATCGAGACGATCGCGACGGGCTCGCGGGCGGCATCCGCCGCCTCCTGCGCGGTCTTCAGCCGGGCGCGGGTGTCGACGAGTTCGGCGGTGACCCGCTTGAGGTAGTCGCGCACCTTGGCCGTGCTGTCGGGACTGTCGGGGCGTGCCGTCGTCACAACTGCTCCTCGATGAAGGCGAAAAGTTCCTCGTCGTCGATGCCTGCCAGGTCCCGCGGTGCGGTCACGAGCGGGTCAGGACCGGCACCGTCCGCTGGGCCGCCGTCGGGGCCGCCGAGGGCGGTCACGAGCGCGGCCAGGCGGCGGTGCAGGGTCTCCCGGCGGATGTCGTCGTCCGCGAGCGCGGCGACGGCCGCCTCCAGCGTCTCCAGTCCGGCGAGGGCGGTCTCCCCCGCCTGGCGGGCGCCTCCGGTGACGGCGGCCAGTTCGGCGCCGATGTGCGCGGCGATCGCATGGGCCGTGGGCTGGTCGAAGACCACGGCGGCGGCCAGCCGCAGCCCGGTCGCCGCGTTGAGGCGGTTGCGCAGCTCCACCGCGGTGAGGGAGTCGAAGCCGATGTCCCGGAAGGTACGGCCGGGGTCGACCGCGTCGGCTCCGCCGAGGCCGAGGACGGCGGCGACCTCGCTCCTGACCAGGGTGAGCAGCTCCCGTTCCCGGGCTGCCGCGTCGAGACCGGCGAGGCGCTCGGCGATGTCCTGCGGGGCTCCGGCCGGCCGCGCCGCCGCACCGCCGGGCGCCGGGGTGCGGGGGGCCGGGGTGGCCGCCGGGACGAGTCCGCGCAGCAGGGCGGGCGCCTGGGCCCCGGGCCCGCGCAGCGCGTGGGTGTCCAGCTTCGCGGGCACGAGCAGCGACGGGCCGCCGGGCCGGGCCAGGGCCCGGTCGAAGAACGCCAGCCCTTGCGCGTTGCTCATGGGCGCGATGCCGGAGCGGCGCAGGCGCCGCAGGTCCGTGTCGGAGAGGTGGCCGGTCATGCCGCTGGCCTCCCCCCACAGCCCCCAGGCCAGGGCGGTCGCGGGCAGGCCGGTGGCACGGCGGTGGGCGGCGAGCGCGTCCAGGAAGGTGTTCGCCGCGGCGTAGTTGGCCTGCCCGGGGCGGCCGAGGAGTCCGGCGGCGCCCGAGAAGAGCACGAACGCCGCCAGCGGCAGGTCCGCGGTCAGTTCGTGCAGGTGCAGGGCCGCGTCCGTCTTGGGCCGCAGTACGGTGTCCAGCCGCTCGGCGTCGAGCGCGGTGACCGGGGCGTCGTCGAGCACGCCGGCCGCGTGGACGACGGCGGTCAGCGGGTGGCCGGGGTCGACGTCCTCGAGCAGGGCCCGCACCGCGGCGCGGTCGCCGGTGTCGCAGGCGGCGATCCGGACGTGCGCCCCGAGGTCGGTCAGGTCCCGTTCCAGTTCGCCGGCCCCGTCGGCGGCGGACCCGCTGCGGCTGACGAGGAGCAGACGGCGGACACCGTGGGCGGTGACCAGGTGCCGGGCGATCAGGGCACCGAGGGTGCCGGTCCCCCCGGTGACCAGGACGGTGCCCCCGGGGTCGAGGGCCGGGCCCGCGGGTGCGGCCGGGGCTTCGGTGGCCGCGAGGGTGAGGGCTGCGGCGGCGGGGGTCGCGGCGGGGGCGGCCTCCTCGTGGCGGACGAGTCCGGGGACGCGTATCTCACCGTTCCGCAGGGCGAGTTGCTCCTCGCCCGTGCCGAGCGCGGCGGCCAGTGCGGCCGCCGAGGCGTCCGTGCCGTCGGTGTCGACGAGCACGAACCGGCCGGGGTGCTCGGTCTGCGCGGAGCGTACGAGCCCCCACAGCCCGGCGCCCGCCAGGCCCGGCAGTTCCTCGTCGGGCGCGGCGGCCACCGCGTGCCCGGTCAGCACGACCAGTCGGGCCCGCTCCGTGACCGCGTCACCGTCCCCGTCCTCGTCCCGGCTCAGCCAGTCCTGGAGCAGGGCCAGCCCGCGCGCGGTGTGTTCGCGCACCTGCTCGGGGGTGACCGGCCCGGGCGGGAAGGCGGCGACGACGGCGTCGGGCAGCGGGGAGGCGCCGGAGGCCACGGTGTCCCGCAGGGCGCCCAGGCCGGCATGGACCTCCACCTCGGCACCCGAAGGGCGAGCGTGCACACCGAGGGTGCCGGAGCCCGGGTCGGAGCCGATCAGGTCGGGGGTGATCAGTGCGAGCCGCCGCACGGGCCGCGCCGACCCGGCGGTGCCCTGCCAGCGGACCCGGTACAACGGCAGCCGGTCGCCGGAGGCACCGAGCAGGGCCCCCAGCCTGGCCCGCTCCACCGGGCGCATGACCAGGGCCGCGAGGTCCAGTACCGGAGTACCGGCGAGGTCGACGGCGGTCAGGGAGACCTCGCCGTCGCCCGTCCTGGCGACCCGTACCCGCAGGGCGTCGGCGCCCGGAGCGTGCAGGGTGATGCCCTGCCAGGCGAAGGGCAGCAGCAGCGCACCGTCCGGTACGTCGAGCAGTCCGCCCGCGAGCCAGGGCTGGAGCGCGGCGTCGAGCAGTGCGGGGTGCACGCCGTAGCGGACGGCGTCGGTCCGCACCCGGGCGGGCAGCCGGATCTCCGCGAAGACCTCGCCCTCGCGGCGCCACAGCGCCTCGACGCCGGAGAACACCTCCCCGTATTCGTACCCCAGGTCCGCGAACCGCGCGTACACGTCCTCCGCGGCCACCCGCTCGGTGCCGGCCGGCGGCCAGGCCGCGCCCGCCCAGTCGGCGGTCGCGGGCGTGGGGGCGTCCGCGCCGAGGACGCCGGCGGCATGCCGGGTCCAGGCGGTCTCGGAGCCGTCGGCGGCCTCGGTACGGGAGTGGACGGTCATGCGCCGCCGACCGGTCTCGTCGGCGGCCTCCACCCGTACCTGCACCTGCGTCGCGGTCCGCTCGGAGAGCGTGAGCGGCGCCTCCAGTCCCAGTTCCTCCACGCTGCCGCATCCGGTGGCGGCGGCGGCGCGCAGGGCGAGTTCGACGAACGCCGTGCCGGGCAACAGGCTCCGTCCGAGAACGGCGTGATCCGAGATCCACGGGTGATCGGCGAGGGAGACGCGTCCGGCGAGCACCACCTCACCGCTCTCGGCCAGCGGCAGGGCACCCCCGAGCAGCGGATGCGCCTCCCACCGCATGCCGAACCGGGCGGCGGCGGCGTCCCCCGTACCCGCGGGCGAGGTCGGGGCCCAGTAGTGCTGGTGCTGGAAGGGGTAGGTGGGCAGGTCGACGTGCCGGGCGCCGGTGCCGTCGAAGAGGGACGCCCAGTCGACGGGCGTTCCGTGGACGAACAGTTCGGCGGCCGAGGTGAGGAAGCGGGCCAGTCCGCCCTCGTCCCGGCGCAGCGATCCCACGGCCGTAACATCGGCCGTCTCCTGCACGCCCATCGTGAGCACGGGGTGCGCGCTGGACTCCACGAACGTCCCGAAGCCCCGGCCGGCCAGGAGCCGGACGGTCTCCTCGAAGCGGACGGTGTGGCGCAGATTGCGGTACCAGTAGCCCGCGTCGAGCGACGCGGTGTCCACGGGGGCCGCATCAACGGTGGAATAGAACGGGACGCGCGCCCGGAGTGGGGTGATCGGAGCCAGGACGTCGAGAAGCTCGGCCTCGATCCGCTCCACGTGCGCGGAGTGCGAGGCGTAGTCCACGGGAACCTGACGGGCCCGGACCTTCTCGGCCCGGCAGGCCTCCACGAACTCCACGACCGCGTCCGCATCCCCCGCGACGACGGTGCTGGAAGGGCCGTTCACCGCAGCCACATCCAACCGACCCGCCCAGACCGAGGCCAGGCGCGCCTCGACCTCCGCACGCGGCAGCGACACCGACGCCATCCCGCCCAGACCGGCCAGCTCCCGGCCGATCACCCGCGCCCGCAACGCCACCACACGCGCCGCGTCCTCCAACGACAGCGCACCACTCACGGCAGCAGCCGCTATCTCACCCTGCGAATGCCCCACCACCGCATCCGGCACCACACCCAACGACCGCCACAGCTCGGCCAGCGACACCATCACCGCCCACGTGACCGGCTGGATCACCTCCACCCGCTCCAACGCCGCACCCGAACGCAGCACCTCCACCGGATCGAAGTCCACGAACGGCGCCAACGCCCCCGCACACTCCGCCATACGCGCCGCGAACACCGGACAAGCGTCCAGCAACTCCCGGCCCATCCCCGCCCACTGCGTCCCCTGACCCGGGAACACCAGCACCGACCGGCCCGGCGACGCCGACGCCACCCCCTCCACCGTGACGTCCCCGACCCGGACCTGCCGGTGCTCGAACACCGACCGACCGGAGGCGAGCGTGTAGCCGACGTCGGGGAGGCGGGTGCTGGCACCGGTGTGCTCCAGGGCGGCGTCCAGGCGCTCCGCCTGCTCCCGCAGCGCCTCGGCCGAACGGCCCGTGACGACCAGCGGGACGACGGGCAAGTCGCGGGTCGTCGGCTCCTCGGCCGGCACGACGGCGGGGGCCTGCTCCAGGATCACGTGCGCGTTGGTCCCGCTCACACCGAAGGCGGACACGCCCGCCCGGCGCGGACGGTCGACGCCGGGCCACGGCCGGGTCTCGGTCAGCAGCTCGACCGCACCCGCCGACCAGTCCACCCGCGAGGAGGGCCGGTCCACGTGCAGGGTCTTCGGCAGGACGCCCCGCTCCAGGGCCATGACCATCTTGATGATCCCGCCCACACCTGCGGCGGCCTGCGGGTGTCCGATGTTGGACTTCAACGAGCCGAGCCACAAGGGCTGTCCGGTGTCCCGCCGCTGTCCGTAGGTCGCCAGCAGCGCCTGCGCCTCGATGGGGTCGCCCAGGCGCGTGCCCGTACCGTGCGCCTCCACCGCGTCCACGTCGGCGAAATCGAGTCCCGCGTTGGCGAGGGCCTGGACGATGACGCGTTCCTGGGAGGGGCCGTTGGGCGCGGTCAGGCCGTTGCTGGCGCCGTCCTGGTTGACGGCGGAGCCGCGGACGACGGCGAGGACCGGGTGTCCGTTGTGCACGGCGTCGGACATCCGCTCGACGAGGAGGATGCCGGCGCCCTCGCCCCAACTCGTACCGTCCGCCGCGTCGGCGAACGCCCTGCTGCGGCCGTCGGCGGAGAGGCCGCGCTGGCGGGAGAACTCCACGAACAGTCCGGGCGCTGCCATCACGGTGACACCGCCGGCGAGAGCGAGGTCGCACTCGCCCGCCCGCAGTGCCTGCACCGCCTGGTGCAGGGCCACCAGGGAGGAGGAGCAGGCCGTGTCGAGGGAGACCGACGGGCCTTCCAGACCGAGGACGTACGAGATGCGGCCGGAGACCACGCTGGCGGACTTGCCGGTGAGCAGGTAGCCCTCGTGCTCCTCGTCGGCCTCGTGCAGCCGGGAGGCGTACTCCTGGTGGGTGAGGCCCGCGAAGACGCCCGTGCGGCTGCCACGCAGGGTCCGCGGGTCGATGCCCGCTCGCTCCAGGGCCTCCCAGGACGTCTCCAGCAGCAGCCGCTGCTGGGGGTCCATGACCAGGGCCTCGCGGGGCGAGATGCCGAAGAACTCGGCATCGAACTCGGCGGCCTCGTGGAGGAAACCGCCCTCGCGGACGTAGGTGCGGCCACGCGGAAGGTTCTCGGGGTCGGGGACGAAGATCTCGTCCAGGTTCCAGCCCCGGTCGGCGGGGGCGGGGCCGATGACGTCGCGTCCGGCCATGACCAGGTCCCACAGCGCCTCGGGAGTGGCGGCGTCGCCCGGGTAGCGGCAGGCCATGGAGACGATGACGACCGGGTCGCGGCCGTCGGCGGCGGAAGCGGACGCGGACGCGGGCACCACGGGGGCCGGCGCGGCGGCCGGCGAGTCGCCCAGCAGCCTGCCGAGGAGGTGTTCGGCGAGCACCTCCGGACTGGGCCGGTCGAAGACGACGGTCGCGGGCAGCGTGAGCCCGGTGGCGGCGTTGATGCGGTTGCGCAGTTCCAGAGCGGTCAGCGAGTCGAATCCGGCGTCCTTGAAGGAACGGTCGGGGCGGACGGCGTCGGTGCCGGGGTGCCGGAGCACGGCGGCCGCCTCGGCGCGCACCAGCTCCACCAGTACCCGCGTGCGTTCGGTGTCGGGAAGGGTGGCCAGCCGTCCCGCGAGTCCGTCGGCGGGCCCGGCCGCGGACCCGGCGGAACGGTCGTCGCGGGCCTCCAGGGCCCGACGCGCCTCGGGCACGGTGTCGAAGCCGGGTCCCGGACGCAGGGCGCACGTGCGGGGCGCGAAGTGCTCCCAGTCGACGTCGACGACGGTGACGCAGGTGTCGCCGTGGTCCAGGGCCCGGTGCAGGGCCTCGATGCCCCGGTCCGGGTCCATGGGACGGATGCCGCGACGGCTCAGGCTCTCCTCGCCGGCGCCCTCGGCCATGCCGCCGCCGCCCCACAGCCCCCACGCGACGGACGTGGCGGGCAGCCCTTGGGCGTGGCGCTGCTCGGCGAGCGCGTCGAGAGAGGCGTTGGCCGTGGCGTAGGCGGCCTGCCCGCCGTTGCCCCAGGTGCCCGTGACGGAGGAGAACAGCACGAAGGCGTCCAGCTCCAAGTTCCGTTCGGCGGTCAGTTCGTGCAGGTGGCGGGCGGCGTCGGCCTTGGGAGCGCGGATGGCGCGCAGGTCGTCGGCCGAGACGGTGCCGATCACGCCGTCGGCGAGGACGCCGGCGGTGTGGAAGACGGCGGTGGGCGGGTGCTCCGCCAGCAGCGCGGCGAGCGCGTCCCGGTCGGCGACGTCGCAGGCGGCGACGGTCAC
>NZ_JBIWGC010000038.1:0-27844 GCF_044763335.1 Streptomyces sp. NPDC096105 | reverse complement strand
TGTTGAGTTCTCAAGGAACGGACGCTTCCTTCGTACTCACCCTCTCGGGCTTTCCTCCGGGCGCTTCCCTTCGGTGTTTCCGACTCTATCAGATCTTTTTCTCGACCTGACCCCCAGTCAGCGGGGTCCGTCTTTCCGGCCGTTGCGGGCCGTTCCGACGAGTGAGACTTTAGCGGATTCCCGGCTCCCGACCTAATCGGGGTCCTGCTCCCTTTCGGGTGCGGATTCCTCATTCCGCGAATACGCATACCGATGAAGCGCCGACAGACAGACTGCTGACGTCGATCAGTAGTGGTACGTGCGGATTGGCTGTCCGGGGCCGACCGGAGTCGGTGCTCACGTCGGACAACTCGGAGAACAGTACGGATCCCCCGGGTGCGTGTCAACTCGCTGCGGTCCCCCTCCCAGGGGCGTACTCTCGTGGGCATGACGACGCGTACGCACAGCCAGTCCTGGTGGGCCGCCTGACGGCGGCCGTCCTGCGTATGCACCCATCGGCCGCCGCCTCGGCGGCCGTTTTGTTTTCTCCCCGGGACTTACGAGGGGCGGCCGGACCGGACGGCGGCCACCACAGGAGAGGGAGAAGCGATGACTCGGGTCTTCAGCGGTGTCAAGCCGACCGGACATCTGACGCTGGGGAACTACCTCGGGGCCATGCGGCAGTGGGCCACGGTCGACCAGTACCGGGCGGACGCGCTGTTCTGCATCGTCGACCTGCACGCCCTGACCGTGGACCACGATCCGGCGCGGGTGCGCCGGCTGAGCAGGCAGGCGGCCACGCTGCTGCTGGCGTCCGGGCTGGACCCGGAGCGGTGCACGGTGTTCGTGCAGAGCCATGTGGACGAGCACGCGCGGCTGTCGTACCTGCTCGAGTGCGTGGCCACGGACGGCGAGATGCGCCGGATGATCCAGTACAAGGAGAAGGCGGCGCGGGAGCGGCGGCGCGGCGGGAGCGTGCGGCTGTCGCTGCTGACGTACCCGGTGCTGATGGCGGCGGACATCCTGGCGTACGGGACGGACGAGGTGCCGGTCGGGAACGACCAGACGCAGCACGTGGAGCTGGCGCGGGATCTCGCGGTGCGGTTCAACCAGCGGTACGGGCACACGTTCGTCGTGCCGCGGGCGACGAATCCGGCGGTGGCGGCGCGGGTGATGAACCTCCAGGACCCGGCGTCGAAGATGGGCAAGAGCGACGATTCCGGGCCGGGGATCGTCTATCTGCTGGACGAGCCGGACGTCGTGCGGAAGAAGGTCATGCGGGCCGTGACCGACAACGGCAGCGAGGTCGTC
Organism: Streptomyces sp. NPDC096105; assembly: GCF_044763335.1. Lineage (NCBI taxonomy): Bacteria > Bacillati > Actinomycetota > Actinomycetes > Kitasatosporales > Streptomycetaceae > Streptomyces > Streptomyces sp. NPDC096105. Next base: position 26,554 of record NZ_JBIWGC010000038.1, on the reverse strand, counting down.
TACGACCGGGAGTCGCGGCCGGGGCTCGCGAATCTGCTGGAGATCCTGGCGGCCTGCACCGGCGGGGACCCCGAGAAGCTGGCCGGGGCGTACGACGGGTACGGGGCGCTGAAGAGAGACACGGCGGATGCCGTGATCGAGGTGCTGCGGCCGTTGCGGGAGCGGCACCAGGAACTGTGCGCCGATCCGGGATATGTGGACGGCGTGCTCCGGGAGGGGGCGGGGCGGGCGCGGGGGATGGCGCGGCCGACGGTGGACTCCGCCTACCGGGCGATCGGCCTGCTGCCCGCCCCGGAAGCGGAGGCGGTGGCGCTGAACGCGGCCCGGTAGGCGCGGCGGCCCGGCGTCAGCCGTTGTTGCCGGAGGCCAGCTCGCGGCTGCGGTCGCGGGCTGCCTCCAGGGCGGCGATGAGGGCCGCGCGGACGCCGTGGTTCTCCAGCTCGCGGATGGCGTTGATGGTGGTGCCGGCGGGGGACGTGACGTTCTCCCGCAGCTTCACGGGGTGTTCGCCGCTGTCGCGGAGCATCGTCGCGGCGCCGATCGCGGACTGGACGATCAGGTCGTGCGCCTTGTCGCGGGGCAGGCCGAGCAGGATGCCGGCGTCGGTCATCGCCTCGACCAGGTAGAAGAAGTACGCCGGGCCCGAGCCGGAGAGCGCCGTGCAGGCGTCCTGCTGGGATTCGGGGACGCGGAGGGTCTTGCCTACGGCGCCGAAGATCTCCTCGGCGTGGGCGAGGTGGTCCGCGGTGGCGTGGCGGCCGGCGGAGATGACCGACATGGCCTCGTCGACGAGGGCGGGCGTGTTGGTCATGACCCGGACGACGGGGGTGCCCGCGGTGAGGCGCTCCTCGAAGTACGCGGTCGGGATGCCGGCGGCGCCGCTGATGACCAGGCGGTCGGCGGGGACGTGCGGGGCGAGCTCGTCGAGGAGGGTGCCCATGTCCTGCGGCTTGACCGTGAGGATCAGGGTGTCGGCGGTCTTGGCGGCTTCCTGGTTGGTGACCGGGGTGACGCCGTGACGGGCGCGGAGCTCGTCGGCGCGCTCCTGGCGGCGGGCGGTGACCAGGAGGTCGGCGGGGGCCCAGCCGGCGCGGATCATCCCGCTGAGCAGGGCTTCGCCGATTTTGCCGGTGCCGAGGACTGCGACTTTCTGGGTCATGGCTGGGGGTGCCCTCCGGGGGGTGGGTCGTCCTGGGCGTGATTGTCCCATCCGGGGGGTGGGCGGGGTGGGTGTGTCCGGTGGGCGGGACGGGGGTCAGTGCGTGCGGCGTTTCAGGGTGGCCGCGCCCAGGGCGAGGACCAGGAGGGCGCAGGCGGCGACGACCGTGATGTCGCGGAGGAAGGCGGTCGTGAGGTCGGCGTGGCGGAGGACCTCGTTCATGCCGTCGACGGCGTACGACATGGGGAGGACGTCGGAGATCGCCTCCAGGGCGGGGTGCATGGCGTCGCGCGGGGTGAACAGGCCGCACAGCAGCAGTTGGGGGAAGATCACCGCCGGCATGAACTGCACCGCCTGGAACTCGGACGCCGCGAATGCCGAGACGAACAGGCCGAGGGCGGTGCCGAGGAGCGCGTCGAGCAGTGCGACCAGGAGGAGCAGCCACGGGCTGCCGGTGACGTCGAGGTCGAGGAACCACACGGCGAGACCGGTGGCGAGGGCGGACTGGACGACCGCGACGGCGCCGAAGGCGAGGGCGTAGCCGGCGATGAGGTCGCCCTTGCCCAGCGGCATGGCGAGCAGGCGTTCCAGGGTGCCGGAGGTGCGTTCGCGCAGGGTGGCGATCGACGTGACCAGGAACATCGTGATCAGCGGGAAGATGCCGAGCAGCGAGGCGCCGATGGTGTCGAAGGTGCGGGCGCTGCCGTCGAAGACGTAGCGGAGCAGGAACAGCATCACGCACGGCACGAGGATCATCAGCGCGATGGTGCGCGGGTCGTGGCGGAGCTGGCGCAGTACGCGGGCGGCGGTGGCGGTGGTGCGCGGCAGGCTGAGGGCGCTCGTGGCGGTCATCGGGTGGTCTCCTTGGTGCGTCCGGCCGCGGCGGCCTCGTCGACCAGGCGCAGGAAGGCGGTCTCGACGGTGTCGGAGCCGGTCCGGGTGCGCAGGGCGTCGGGGGCGCCCTCGGCGAGGAGCCGGCCCGCGCGCATGAGGAGCAGCTGGTGGCAGCGCTCGGCTTCGTCCATCACGTGGGAGGAGACGAGGAGGGTGGCGCCGCGCTGGTCGGCGAGGCTGTGGAAGAGCTGCCACAGGTCGCGGCGGAGTACGGGGTCGAGGCCGACGGTGGGTTCGTCGAGGACCAGCAGCTCGGGGGTGCCGAGGAGGGCGACGGCGAGGGAGACGCGGCTGCGCTGGCCGCCGGAGAGGGCGCCGGCGAGGGAGTCGGCGTGGTCGGTGAGGTCGACGTCGTCGAGGGCGCGGGTGACGTGGTCGTGGCGGCGGTCGGCGGCTGCCCGGCCGGGGTCGAGGACGGCGGCGAAGTAGTCGAGGTTCTGGCGGACGGTCAGGTCGTCGTAGACGGACGGGGCCTGGGTGACGTAGCCGACGCGGGTGCGCAGGGAGGGGTGGCCCGCGGGGCGGCCGAGGACGTCGAGGGTGCCGGTGACCTTGGCCTGGGTGCCGACGACGGCTCGCATCAGCGTCGACTTGCCGCAGCCGGAGGGGCCGAGGAGGCCGGTGATGCGGCCGCGCGGAACGGTGAAGCCGAGGCCGCGCAGCACGGTGCGGGGACCCCGGACGACGGTGAGGTCCTGGGCGCGTACGGCCGGTTCCTCCGGGGGCGGGGAGGAGTAATTCATCATGTGATGAATACTCCTCCCGGTCGTGCCGGGACGTCAAGCCGTCGGGGGCGCGGAGGCGAGCAGCAGGACGACGTCGTAGGTCTCCTCGACGATCCCGTCCGGGAAGACGCCGAGGACGTGGCGCCGCTCCTCGGCGAGGAAGGCGGCGGAGCGCTCCTCGCCCTGGACGAGGAAGAGGGAGTGGCTGCCGATGTTGGCCAGGTGCGTGTCGACGGGGACGCGGCGGCTCCAGCGCACGGTGCGGAGCATGAACTCCAGACGGCCGGAGGGGTCGGCGGCGCGGGGGCCGAGGTCGCGCTGTTCGCGGGAGAGGTCCCGCCCGAAGTGCCGGCCGGCCCGGGCGGACGCCTCGGCGATCCACGGCACGTCGAGGGCGCTGATGTTCCACCACAGCGCGAGGGCGCCGCCCGGCCGCAGCACGCGGAGGGCCTCGGGGACGGAGCGGGCGGGGTCGGTCCAGTGCCAGGACTGGGCGTAGGTGATCAGGTCGGCGCTGTGGCCGGTGAGCGGAAGGGCGTCGCCGTCGCCGCGGACGACCGGTGTGCCGGGGAGCCGGCGGCGGAACTCCGCGGCCATGCCCTCGCCGGGCTCGACGGCGACGACGTGCGCGCCGCGTTCGAGCAGACGGGCGGTGGCCATGCCGGTGCCGGCGCCGACGTCCGCCACGCGGGACCCGGCGAGCGGGCGGCCGGTCAGCTCCTCGATCGCGTCGAACAGGGCGGGCGGATAGGTGGGGCGGTGGGCGGCGTACCGCGCGGCGACCGCGTCGAAGGAGCGGGCTCGGGCGGTGTGGGCGGCCTGGTCGGCCCTCGATGTCGTCATACGGCCATGGTCGCCGCGGGACGGACGGGAGGGCGTGGCTTTCAGGAGTCGCGGCGGCGCTTCCTCGCGGGGTTGCCCGAGCGGCGGGTGATGCGGCGGTCGTACTCCTCGCGGGCCTGCTCGTACTCGGCGCGGTGCAGCTTCTCGCCCGGAGCCTCGGTGAGGGAGCGGAGGAAGTAGGCGAGCAGCGAGCCGGTGAATCCGATGGACATCAGTCCGCGCAGGGACGCCTGGCGGTCGGGGTCGGGGCGGGTGGAGAAGGAGGACCAGGTGTGCCCGAAGGCGAGCGCGCTGCAGACCGCGAACATCACGACGACGAGCAGCGGGACGAAGCCGCCGATCTCGGCGATCTGCAGCCCTTGGTGGGCGAAGCGCAGCAGGAGGCAGGCGGCGACCGCGGCGGCCAGCGAACCGACGGCGACGCCGACGCGGCGGACGGCGTAGCCGCGGGAGTGGTCGACCCAGGTCGTCCCGAAGAAGCGGAGGGGCTCGGGGCGGGGGCCGGCGGGGGTGGCCGGGACACCGTCGGTGCGGTTCTCTTCTGCGCTCACGGGTCGATTGTGACTCCTCCCCCGCATGACCGCGGGAGCCCCCCGCCCCGGCCCGTCGGCCGGCGCCGGAGGCGTCCCGCGAGGCGAGGGCCTAGCAGCGGGGGGCGACGTACCCGTCGCTGCCGGTGCGGATGTAGGTGTCGGAGACGTACTGGCCGCTGCCGATGTTGTCCCAGATGTTCGAGGTGCCGTACGGACCCGTCACCCAGGTGCCCGGCGTCTGGCAGTTGATCCGGACCCGGGCGCCCTCGGACAGGACACGGACGACGGAGTAGCCGGTGCCGGGACCGCTGCGGACGTTCAGCTGGTAGCCGGGCGCCACCGGATAGGACGCCGCGAGCGCGGCCGCCGTGGTCGCCCTCCCCTTCACGCCCTCGACGTCCGCGGCCGTCGTTTCGGTCGCGCCCCCGCCCATGACGCCTCCGGTCTGCTCGACAGACATGCAAAAACCTCCCCCGTCGCACCCCACGACTGTCGTGGGGTCACGTTGATTCCCCTGACGTCACCCATGAAACACCCATGCGCACATCGCACAGGAAGACGGGCACGCCGCAGCCGTCCCGCACGCACCATCGACTAGGCTCCGAGCGTCGCGCGCGCGAACGAGCAGCACGGGGGTGGTTCCTTGACGCCGCAGCGGAACACCGGAGCAGGTGCGGAAGCGGAACTTCCTGCATACACCGGTCACTACCGTCTGGAGTCCTGTCTGGGCTCCGGGGGCATGGGCGTCGTGCATCTGGCCCGCAGCCCCTCCGGCATGCGGGTCGCGGTGAAGGTCGTTCACGCCCGCTACGCCATGGACCCTGAGTTCAGGGGGCGTTTCCGGCAGGAGGTGGCCGCCGCGCGACGGGTGAGCGGAGCCTTCACGGCGCCCGTCGTCGATGCCGACCCCGACGGTGGGCGCCCCTGGATGGCCACCCTCTACATCCCCGGTCCGACACTCTCCGAACAGGTGAACCGGAACGGCCCCATGGACCCGGACCAGTCGCGTCGGCTGATGGCCGGGCTCGCCGAGGCGCTGCGGGACATCCACCGGGTCGGTGTCGTGCACCGGGACCTGAAGCCGAGCAACGTGCTGCTCGCCGACGACGGGCCCAAGGTCATCGACTTCGGGATCTCCCGGCCCAGGGACAGCGAACTGCGCACCGAGACCGGAAAGTTGATCGGCACGCCGCCGTTCATGGCGCCCGAGCAGTTCCGCACCCCCCGTGAAGTGGGCCCCGCCGCCGACATGTTCGCGCTCGGCTCGCTCATGGTGCACGCGACGACGGGGCGCGGCCCCTTCGACTCCGACAGCCCCTACGTCGTCGCCTACCAGGTCGTCCACGACGAACCCGAACTGACCGGTGTGCCGGAGTCCATCGCGCCCCTGGTGCGGCGGTGTCTGGCGAAGGAGCCCGACGACCGGCCCACTCCGGACGAGCTGATGCGGGAACTGCGGTCGCTGTCGGCGAGGTACGAGACACAGGTGTTCCTGCCGGGGCAACGGGCCCCGGAGACGCAGGAGTCGTCCGCGGCACGGGAGACGTCCGGCGCACACGAGACGTCCGGCGCTCAGGAGGAAGCCGCTGCCGCACCTCCTGCGGACGCGTCCGCGGAGCGGGCCGCGCGGCGTCCGGGCCGACGGGCGGCCCTGGTGGCCGGGGTTCTGTGCCTGGCCGTGCTCGGCGGGCTCGCCGCGCTCGAGGTGTTCGGCGACACACCGCCGCCGCGCCGGACCGCCGCCGCGCGGAGCGCGCCGGCCGGACCGGCCGTGTGGGAGACGGTGCCCGGCTCGGAGGACAGCGGCGTCCCCCAGTGCACGTACGGGGCCGGAAGGCTGCTCTGTGCGGTGCCCGGCATGGTCCTCGCCCTCGATCCGGCCGACGGCCGCACCGTGTGGCGGCACGACGCCGTCCCGGGGACGACGCGGAGCGAACCGCCCGTCCTGTCCGGCGGTCTGCTCCAGCCCTCCCTCGACCGGATCGGCGACCTCGAGGCACTCGACCCGGCCACGGGCGAGCCGGTGTGGCGGCAGGGGGACACGCCCGCCTACGAGGGGGTGCGGGCGGTGGGCGACACCCTGCTGCTGACCCGCGCCGACGGGATGGTCACGGGCGTGGACAGCGCCTCGGGCGAGACCAGGTGGTCCCGCCGGATCCCCGGTCACGCCGCTCCGTACTTCGCCTCGTTCGGCGGAGAGGAGCCGTCGGCCTTCGCGGCGCTCCCGTCCGCGGACGGGAGCGCGACCCGCGTCACCGCGGTGGACCCGGCGACGGGGGACGTGCGGTGGGACACGGAGCTCGAGGGATCGCTGACGCCCGTGGGAGCCGCTGACGGACACGTGTACCTCGTCGCGGACGGGGCCGTCCACGGGGACGCCGGGGCCGTGGTGCGGTTCACGCCCGGCACCGGCGACACACGGCGGGTGGCGCTGCCCGTACCTGTCCCTGCGGCAGAGGCAGGCGTGCACGGCGACACCGTGTACCTCATGGGGGCGGGCGGATCACTCGCGGCCGTCGACATGGCCGCCGGCGAACAGCGGTGGCGGCTGGAGACGGGGGTGAGCCGGGGCTCGGCGCCCGCCTCCGACGGACGGCACGTGTACGTCTCCGCTCCCGACGGACGGCTGCTCGGCGTCGACGCCCGCGAGGGCACGCTCCTCGGGCAGACCCGGCCGCGGCTCGGGCCCGCGCCCGACCGCGTCCCCGGGACACTGGCCGTGCCCGTCCTCGCGGGTGACCACGTCGTCGCGGGCGCCCCCGACGGCGCCGTCTTCGCCGTGGACGCGGGCGACCCCGCCGCCTGGTGACGGGCGGCGGGGTCGTGACGGCGCGGTGGCGGGCGGCCTCAGCCCAGCTTGGTCACGTCGCGGACCGCGCCCTTGTCCGCGCTGGTCGCCATCGCCGCGTAGGCCCGCAGGGCCGCGGAGACCTTGCGGTCGCGGTTCTTCGGGGCGTACCGGCCGCCGAGAGCCTCCTCGCGGCGGGCCAGCTCCGCGTCGTCGACCAGCAGCTCCACGGAGCGGCCCGGGATGTCGATGCGGATGCGGTCGCCGTCCTCGACCAGGGCGATGGTGCCGCCGGAGGCCGCCTCCGGGGAGGCGTGGCCGATGGACAGGCCGGACGTGCCGCCGGAGAAGCGGCCGTCGGTGATCAGGGCGCAGGCCTTGCCGAGGCCGCGGCTCTTCAGGTACGACGTCGGGTAGAGCATCTCCTGCATGCCGGGGCCGCCCTTGGGGCCCTCGTAGCGGATGACGACGACGTCGCCCTCCTTCACCTGCTGGGTGAGGATCTTCTGGACGGCCTCCTCCTGCGACTCGCAGACGACCGCCGGGCCCTCGAAGGTCCAGATGGACTCGTCGACGCCGGCCGTCTTCACCACGCAGCCGTCGACGGCGAGGTTGCCGCGCAGCACCGCCAGGCCGCCGTCCTTGGAGTAGGCGTGCTCGGCGGAGCGGATGCAGCCGCCCTCGGCGTCCTCGTCGAGGGCGTCCCAGCGCTCGGACTGGGAGAAGGCCTCGGCGGAGCGCTTGCAGCCGGGGGCCGCGTGCCACAGCTCGACCGCCTCCGGGGAGGGGGAGCCGGCGCGGATGTCCCAGGTCTTCAGCCAGTCCGCGAGGGACGGGCTGTGGACGGCGTGGACGTCCTCGTTGAGCAGGCCCGCGCGGTGGAGTTCGCCGAGCAGGGCGGGGATGCCGCCCGCGCGGTGCACGTCCTCCATGTAGTACGTGCGGTCCTTGGCGACGTTCGGGGCGACCTTCGCGAGGCACGGGACGCGGCGGGAGAGGGCGTCGATCTCGGTGAGGCCGAACGGCACCTCGGCCTCCTGGGCGGCGGCCAGCAGGTGCAGGATCGTGTTGGTGGAGCCGCCCATGGCGATGTCCAGCGCCATCGCGTTCTCGAACGCCTGGAAGGTGGCGATGGAGCGGGGCAGGACCGTGTCGTCGTCCTGCTCGTAGTAACGGCGGGTGAGGTCCATGACCGTCTCGGCCGCACGGACGTACAGGTCCTTGCGGGCGGTGTGGGTGGCCAGGACCGAGCCGTTGCCGGGGAGGGAGAGGCCGATCGCCTCGGTGAGGCAGTTCATCGAGTTGGCGGTGAACATGCCGGAACAGGAGCCGCAGGTGGGGCAGGCGTTCTCCTCGATGCGGAGCACGTCCGCGTCGGACACCTTGTCGTTGGCCGCCTCGACCATCGCGTCGATCAGGTCCAGGGTGCGGACCGTGCCGTCGACCAGGGTGGCCCGGCCGGCCTCCATCGGGCCTCCGGAGACGAACACCGTGGGGATGTTCAGCCGCAGCGCGGCGTTGAGCATGCCCGGGGTGATCTTGTCGCAGTTGGAGATGCAGATCAGGGCGTCCGCGCGGTGCGCCTCGACCATGTACTCCACGCTGTCCGCGATCAGGTCGCGGGAGGGCAGCGAGTAGAGCATGCCGCCGTGGCCCATCGCGATGCCGTCGTCGACGGCGATGGTGTTGAACTCGCGCGGGATGCCGCCCGCCGCGACGACCGCCTCGCTGACGATCCGGCCGACCGGCGCGAGGTGCGTGTGGCCGGGGACGAACTCGGTGAAGCTGTTGGCGACCGCGATGATCGGCTTCCGGCCGATGTCCGCACCGGGTACACCGGAGGCGCGCATAAGGGCGCGGGCGCCCGCCATGTTGCGGCCGTGGGTGACTGTGCGGGACCTCAGCTCGGGCATCGTCGCTCGCTCCTTCAGACCTTCGGGGAGTCCTTGCCAGAGAGTTCTGACGGCATCGAGCGTACGCCGGTCATCCAGAGGGCGGGACAAGGTGTCCGGAATACGGGACGCGTGTCTCAGGCGCCCAGGGCGCGCGGGCGGTCGGTCACCGGGGAGCCCGGCCGGCCGTCGTGGGCGGTCGGCCGCCGGTGAGTCCGGTCGTCGCGGGTGCTCAGCCCCGGGTGAGCCCGCCTCGCGGACCGTCAGTCCCCGGTGAGGTGGCCCTGCACGACCGGCGCGACCCGTCGGACGATGTCCTCGGGGTCGGCCGAGGCGAGCGGTTCCACCCGGATCACGTACCGGATCATCACGATGCCGACGAGCTGGGCGGCGGCCAGCTCGGCCCGCAGCTCCGCGTCCGGCCGGTCGAGCCGGCCGGCGATCCGGCGCATCAGCTGGCTGACGACGAGGCGGCGGAAGACGGCGGCCGCGGCGTCGTTGGTGACGGCGGAGCGGATGATCGCGAGCAGGGGGGCGCGCGTGACCGGGTTCTCCCACAGTCCGATGATCATGCGGGTCATCCGCTCGCCCACCTCGTCGAGCGGCCCCTCGGTCACCGTCTCCCGCTCGTCGAGCACCGGTCCGAACGCGATCTCGACGGCGGCCTCGAAGACCCGCTCCTTGGTGCCGAAGTAGTGGTGCACGAGGGCGGAGTCCACCCCGGCGGCCTTGGCGATGCCTCGCACGGACGTCTTCTCGTAGCCCTGCGCGGAGAACTCCTCGCGGGCCGCGTCGAGGATGCGGTCGCGGGTGCCGGCCGACTCGGTGCGCGGCGGGCGGCCGCGGCGCCGGGGGGCGCCGGCGCCCCGCGCGGGGGCGGCCGGGCCGTCGCTCGCGGTCACGCCGGTCATCGCCGGGGCGCCCGGAGGGCGGACGGTGAAGGAGGGGAGGAGGGGGAGGGGGAGGACGCGGAGGCGAGGTGGAGGCGGGTGAAGGCCAGGGCCTCCGCCAGATCGGCCTCGCGCTCGGCGCTGGACATGGCGCGCCGGGTGTTGACCTCGATCACGACATGACCGTCGAAACCGCTCCTCGCCAGCCCCTCCAGCACCTCGGCGCACGGCTGGTCGCCGCGTCCGGGCACCAGGTGCTCGTCCTTGGCGGAGCCCCGGCCGTCGGCCATGTGCACGTGCCCCAGCCGGTCGCCCATGCGCTCGACCATCCGCAGGGTGTCGGTGCGGGAGGTGGAGGCGTGGCTGAGGTCGATCGTGAAGTGGCGGTAGTCCTCCTTGGTCACGTCCCAGTCGGGGGCGTAGGCCAGCATCTCGCGGTCGCGGTAGCGCCAGGGGTACATGTTCTCCACGGCGAACCGCACGTCGGTCTCGTTCGCCATCCGCCAGATGCCGTCCACGAAGTCGCGGGCGTACTGCCGCTGCCAGCGGAAGGGCGGGTGGACGACGACCGTCGACGCGCCGAGCTTCTCGGCGGCGGCCCGGGCCCGCTGGAGCTTGGTCCAGGGGTCGGTGGACCACACGCGCTGCGTGATCAGCAGGCAGGGCGCGTGGACGGCGAGGACGGGGATGCGGTGGTAGTCGCTGAGCCTGCGGAGGGCCTCGATGTCCTGGCTGACCGGATCCGTCCAGACCATCACCTCGACGCCGTCGTATCCGAGGCGCGCGGCCATCTCGAAGGCCGTCGCCGTCGACTCCGGGTACACGGAGGCCGTCGACAGGGCGACCTTCGCATCCGGGATGCGGACTACGTCCCTTGCTTCTGCCACGAGCCTCAGGTTACGGGGTGGGGCGGGGGCGGTGCGGGGTGCTGTCTCGCCGTTGTGGTGTTTGCCATAGCGGGCCGCGGCGGAGGGCGGACGCCCGCGGACGGGCCGCCGGCGTCGCGCTCCGGGGGACTGGACGGCTCAGGCCGGGCCCATGTGGTCGAGGCGGCGGAGTATGACGCCCTCCCGCAGCGCCCAGGGGCAGATCTCCAGGCGCTCCACGCCGAGCAGGTCCATGACGCCCTCGGCGACCATCGCGCCGGCGAGCAGCTGCCCCGCGCGGGCCGCGGACACGCCCGGCAGCTCGGCGCGCTCGGCGACGGTCATCCCGGCCAGCCGCGGCACCCAGGCCTCCAGCGACTCGCGCTTCAGCTCGCGCTGGACGTACAGGCCCTCGGTGGAGCCCGGGGCGCCCGCGAGCCGGGCGAGCTGCTTGAAGGTCTTCGAGGTGGCCACCACGTGGTCCGGCGCGCCGAACCGCCTGAACTCGCCGACCGTGCGCGCTATCTCGGTACGGACATGGCGGCGCAGCGCGCGCACGTCCTCGGCCTCGGGCGGGTCCCCGGGCAGCCGGCCGACGGTGAGGCGGCCCGCGCCGAGCGGCAGCGACACCGCGGCGTCCGGCTCCTCGTCCATGCCGTACGCGATCTCCAGCGAGCCGCCGCCGATGTCGATGACGAGCAGCTTGCCGGAGGACCAGCCGAACCAGCGGCGGGCGGCGAGGAAGGTGAGCTTCGCCTCCTCCTCGCCGCTGAGCACCCGCAGCTCGACGCCGGTCTCGTCGCGGACGCGGGTGAGGACGTCGTCGGCGTTGCTCGCGTCGCGCACCGCGGACGTCGCGAACGGCAGCAGCTCCTCCACGCCCTTGTCCTCGGCGGCCCGGAGCGCCTCGTGGACGACCGACACCAGACGGTCGACGCCCTCGGGGCCGATCGATCCGTCGGCGCCGAGGAGCTGGGCGAGGCGCAGTTCGGCCTTGTGCGAGTGCGCGGGCAGCGGCCGCGCACCGGGGTGGGCGTCGACCACCAGCAGATGCACCGTGTTCGAACCCACGTCGAGGACACCGAGTCTCATGTACGGAACGCTACTGCCGGCAGCGTGCCGCGTTGCCCGGTTCCCGACGGCCGGGCCGGTGCCGGGGCCGGGCTCCGGCGACTTACCCTGGACAGGTGCCAAAGACGAAAAAGGCGAAGGACGAGAAGACGGAAAAAAAGGCCAGGAAGGGAAAGCGGGCCGGACTGGCCGGCGATCCTTCGCGGGTGCCGGCCCCGCAGGCGCCGCGGCCGGCGCCTGTCGACGACGAGCAGGGTCTCGACTTCGCCCGTGCCTGGGTGGAATTTCCTGATCCGGCGGACGACGAGCAGGTCTTCCGCTGCGATCTGACATGGCTCACCTCTCGGTGGAACTGCATCTTCGGCAGCGGCTGCCAGGGCATCCAGGCGGGCCGCGCGGACGACGGGTGCTGCAGCCTGGGTGCCCACTTCTCGGACGAGGACGACGAGAAGCGCGTCGCCGGGCATGTGGCAAGGCTCACACCGGACATCTGGCAGCACCACGCGGAGGGCACCCGCAACGGGTGGATCTCCGAGGACGAGGACGGCGAGCGGCAGACGCGCCCGTTCCAGGGCTCGTGCATCTTCCAGAACCGTCCGGGTTTCCCGGGCGGCATGGGCTGCTCGCTGCACATCCTCGCCCTCAAGGAGGGCCGCGAGCCGCTGGAGACCAAGCCGGACGTCTGCTGGCAGCTGCCGATCCGGCGTACCTACGACTGGATCGACCGGCCCGACGACACGCGGGTGCTGCAGGTGTCGATCGGTGAGTACGACCGGCGGGGCTGGGGTCCGGGCGGCCACGACCTGCACTGGTGGTGCACCTCGGCCACCTCGGCGCACGGCGCGGGCGAGCCGGTGTACGTCTCCTACCGCGCGGAGCTGACCGAGCTGATGGGCAAGGCGGGGTACGACCGGCTGGTCGAGCTGTGCGAGCAGCGGCTGGCGTCGCAGCTGCCGTTGGTGGCGCCGCACCCGGCGGACCCGGCCTGACGGGTCGCTCCCGAGGTCCTGGGCGCCCGTCCCCGCCGGGGGGCGGGCGCCGCTTCGTGTCTAGGACGTGCCCGGGTCCGGGGTGCCCGTGCCGGCGGGGGCGGGGTCGCTCGGGTCCGCGGGCTCGGGGTCGGAGGGGGACGGGTCGGAAGGGGACGGGTCGCTCGGGGCCGGGTCGGCCGTCGAGGGATCCGGGTCCGGATCCGCGGAGGACGGCGGGTCCGCCGGGGTGGGGTCCGAGGGCGTCGGCGTCGTGGGCGTGGGGTCCGGGTGCGAGGGCGACGGGGGCGGGACGCCCGGGGTGCCCGGGGTGGAGGGGGAGCCGCTGACCGGGGCGGACCGGGCGGGTCCGTACCCCTCGACGGACACCAGCGAGCCCGCCGGGGAGACCGCCACCGTGGCCCGCCAGTGGCCGGACGGCTCGCGCAGCTGGTCGACGTGGACCCGGACCGTCACCGACTCGCCGGGGGCGAGCGTGCCCGACGAACGGCTCAGGTAGAGCCAGGGGGCCCCGGTGGACGCGGACCAGCGGACCGGTCCTGCGCCCCGCGCGGTCAGGGTGATCAAGGTGGTGTCGCCGCGGTGGGCGGCCGTCACGCCCAGCACGGCGGCGCCCTTGTCTCCGGCGCCCGCGGCCTCGACGACCTCCACCGACACGTCCGGCGATCCGTCCGCGTCGAAGCGGGCGCCGGGGCGGGGCTCGGCGTTGCCGGCGTTCTCGTAGCCCGCGCCGCCGTCGAGGCCGACGGCGCGGTCCTCGCGGGCGGCGGCCGGGCCGCCGTCCGCGCCCTCGCCGACCGGGGTGGCCCGGTAGGCGGCCCACAGCGCGAGCACGGGCGCGGCGACGACCGTGGCGACCACGGTCGTGGTGACGGCACGCACGCGCAGGCGGTCCCGGCGGGCGACCCGGTCCTTGGGGTCCATCGGGAAGCCGCGCCGGTCGAAGCGGGGCGCGGCGCCGCGCGCGCGTGGGTGGTGGGCGAGGGCGGTGTGCAGGGCGGCGGTGGGCGCGGGCACGAGCGGCAGGGCGTCCGGCGTGACGCCGGTGCCGGGCCACCGGCCCGGGACGGCCCGCTCGGCGGTACGGCGGCAGCGCGGGCAGTCGTCGACGTGCCGGACCAGTTCGCGGCGCAGGGTCGTGCCGAGCACCATCCCCTGGTCGCCGGTGAGGTGCGCCACGCCGGGGCAGGCGCCGGTCTCCACGACGGCGAGGGCCGCGCGGGTGCGCTCCACCTCGCAGACCGCGGTGGCGAGCAGTTCGCGCGCCGCGGCCGGGGCCATGCCGAGGACGGCGGCGACCTCGTGGGCGGCGAGACGGTGGCGGACGGCGAGTTCGAGCGCCTCGCGCTGCTCCGGGCCGGTGCCGGCGGCCTCCGGCCAGGCCAGGGCGGCCAGTTCGCGGCGGCGCCGCTCCTGCTCCTCGGCGGGGGCGGCCGGGGCGGGGGCGCTCCCCGCGGAGGCACGCCGCCCGCCGGAGCGGCCGCCGGCGTGGGAGGCCTGACGTTTCTGCCTGGCCTCGGCCAGCTTGCGCAGGCACGCCCAGCGGGCGAGGGCGTACAGCCATGCGCGGAGGCTGCCGAGTTCGTCCGGGGCGTGCCGGTCGCGGCGCTCCGCGAGGTGGAGCGCGTCGGCCAGGGCGGCGGTCGCCGCGTCGTGGTCGCACAGGACGGACAGGCAGTAGGTGAACAGGCCGTCCAGGTGCGGCTCGTAGCGGGCGGCCGGCGGCCGGGCCAGCGTGCGCGCGGCCGCCCGGTCGCGCGCTTCCCGGTGCGTCCGGTGGGTTCCGGTCGTACGGGTGGACGTACGGGTCGAGGTGTCCGGGCCGCTGCTCGTCATTCGGCGACCGTAGGGGGCGGGGGGCGGCGCCTTCCGGCGCCGTGCGCACTTTTAATCCGTAAGGGTGAAACGATCCCTCAATCCGGGGACGGGGACCTTTCCCGGCCCGTGAGCGGCCACGACGCCCGTGTCCGGCCGCACCCGGGAGGCGGCCGCCGCGGTACCGCCCGGCGGGGCGCCGGCGGGACCGCCGGGGGCGGCGGGACAGCCGAAGCGGTGTGACGCACGGCTCGGCACGGCGGCGCGCGCAGCGGCGCGCGGGCGGGCTGCGCGTGCCGTGGCCGGGCAGGGCCGGCCCGCGTTGTCAGAGGGGGCGGTTACCTTTTGGGCATGGCTGCCCGTACCAAGACGTCCAAGGACCGTCCGTCCTACCGCTGCACCGAGTGCGGATGGCAGACGGCCAAGTGGCTCGGCCGTTGTCCCGAGTGCCAGGCCTGGGGGACGGTCGAGGAGTACGGTGCGGCGCCCGCCGTCCGGACGACCGCGCCGGGGCGGGTCACCACGTCCGCGCTGCCCATCGGGCAGGTCGACGGACGGCAGGCCACCGCCCGCTCCACGGGTGTGCCGGAGCTGGACCGGGTGCTCGGCGGCGGTCTCGTCCCCGGTGCCGTGGTGCTGGTCGCGGGCGAGCCGGGCGTCGGCAAGTCCACGCTGCTGCTGGACGTCGCCGCCAAGTCCGCGAGCGACGAGCACCGCACGCTGTACGTCACGGGTGAGGAGTCGGCGAGCCAGGTCCGGCTGCGGGCCGACCGCATCCACGCCATCGACGACCATCTCTACCTCGCCGCCGAGACGGATCTCGCCGCCGTCCTGGGCCACTTGGACGCGGTGAAGCCGTCGCTGCTGATCCTCGACTCGGTGCAGACGGTGGCGTCCCCGGAGATCGACGGCGCCCCCGGCGGCATGGCCCAGGTCCGCGAGGTGGCCGGGGCGCTGATCCGGGCGTCCAAGGAACGCGGCATGTCCACGCTCCTGGTGGGCCACGTCACCAAGGACGGCGCCATCGCCGGCCCGCGCCTGCTGGAGCACCTGGTCGACGTCGTGCTGCACTTCGAGGGCGACCGGCACGCCCGCCTGCGCCTGGTCCGCGGGGTGAAGAACCGCTACGGCACGACGGACGAGGTCGGCTGTTTCGAACTGCACGACGAGGGCATCACGGGCCTTGCGGACCCGAGCGGACTTTTCCTGACCCGTCGTGACGAACCGGTCCCCGGCACCTGCCTGACCGTCACCCTGGAGGGCCGCCGTCCCCTGGTCGCCGAGGTGCAGGCGCTCACCGTGGACTCGCAGATCCCCTCCCCCCGCCGCACCACCTCCGGCCTGGAGACCTCCCGCGTCTCGATGATGCTGGCGGTGCTGGAACAGCGCGGCCGGATCAGCGCCTTGGGCAAAAGGGACATCTACTCCGCGACCGTCGGCGGCGTGAAGCTCTCCGAGCCGGCCGCGGACCTGGCCGTCGCGCTCGCCCTGGCGTCCGCCGCGAGCGACACCCCGCTGCCGAAGAACCTCGTGGCGATCGGCGAAGTGGGCCTCGCGGGCGAGGTGAGACGGGTCACGGGCGTGCAGCGCAGGCTCGCCGAGGCGCACCGCCTGGGCTTCACGCACGCCCTGGTGCCGGGCGACCCGGGCAAGGTCCCGGCGGGGATGAAGGTCGTGGAAGTGGCGAACATAGGGGACGCGCTGCGGGTCCTTCCCCGCTCCCGTCGCCGAGAGGCCCCACGGGAGCCGGAGGACCGCCGGTAGACTTTGCCCAGGTCTCGCCCGTCCGTACGAAGCGCGGGGGCGCCCAGAACCTGCGACCGGAGGAGTGCAGTGGCAGCCAACGACCGGGCAGCAGCTCCCGGAAAGTCCGGTGGGAGTGCCGGTTCCGATGGCCTGATGCGCGCCTCGCTGAGCGCTGTGGCACCCGGTACCGCCCTGCGTGACGGCTTGGAGCGCGTGCTCCGCGGCAACACGGGCGGGCTCATCGTGCTCGGCTCGGACAAGACCGTCGAGGCGCTGTGCAGCGGCGGTTTCGTGCTGGACGTGGAGTTCACCGCGACCCGGCTGCGCGAGCTGTGCAAGCTGGACGGCGGCATCGTGCTCTCGTCCGACCTGTCCAAGATCCTGCGGGCCGGTGTCCAGCTGGTGCCGGACCCGACGATCCCCACCGAGGAGACCGGCACCCGGCACCGGACCGCCGACCGCGTGAGCAAGCAGGTCGGCTTCCCGGTCGTCTCCGTCTCCCAGTCGATGCGGCTGATCGCCCTCTACGTGGACGGGCAGCGCCGCGTCCTGGAGGACTCGGCGGCGATCCTGTCCCGCGCCAACCAGGCGCTCGCCACCCTGGAGCGCTACAAGCTCCGCCTCGACGAGGTCGCGGGCACGCTGTCCGCGCTGGAGATCGAGGACCTGGTGACGGTCCGGGACGTCTCGGCGGTCGCGCAGCGGCTGGAGATGGTGCGCCGCATCGCCACCGAAATCGCCGAATACGTGGTCGAACTGGGCACCGACGGGCGTCTTCTCGCCCTCCAGCTCGACGAGTTGATCGCGGGCGTGGAGCCGGAGCGCGAACTGGTCGTGCGGGACTACGTCCCCGCGCCGACCGCGAAGCGCTCCCGCACCGTCGACGAGGCGCTGCACGAGCTGGACGCGCTCACCCACGCCGAGCTGCTGGAGCTGTCGACGGTGGCGCGGGCGCTCGGCTACACCGGTTCCCCGGAGACCCTGGACTCGGCGGTGTCGCCGCGCGGCTTCCGCCTGCTGGCGAAGGTGCCGCGGCTGCCCGGCGCGATCATCGACCGCCTGGTGGAGCACTTCGGCGGACTGCAGAAGCTGCTCGCGGCGAGCGTGGACGACCTCCAGACGGTGGACGGCGTGGGCGAGGCCCGCGCCCGCAGCGTCCGCGAGGGCCTGTCCCGCCTGGCGGAGAGCAGCATCCTCGAACGCTACGTCTGACCGGAGCGCCCCTGAGGGGCGCGGGGGACCGCGCTTCCGGCCCTCACCGGCCGTCAGGCCGGGGCGGCCTTCGAGAACCCTAGTCGGCCTTCAGCACGAACGACGTCCGCACCTTCTCGAAGCCGGGCGCCTTCGCCTCGACCAGATACGTGCCCGGCTTCGCCGACCCGCCCTTCGGCGTCGCGCACTCCGCCGCGCTCGGCTTGCGGTCCCACTTCACGGTGTACGTGATGCCGTCCCCGGCCGGCACCCGGAACGCCAGGCTGCGCGCGCCCCTCGGGCAGTGGTCCGACGCCCAGAACGTGTCGTCGTCCGTGGCCTGGGAGACGGTCAACACCGTCCGCTCCGGGCCGAGGTCGATCTTGCAGTCGGCGCCCGACGTGTTCCGCGCGGTGAGCAGGAACGTGGGCGTGTCCGCCGGCCCGTACGTGTTGCGCTCGCTGCGCAGGCTGAACCGGACGGCGTCCGCGGTGCAGTTGGGCAGCCCGGACCCGGATCCGGCCGGCAGCGCGTCACCCGCGCCGACCCCCGCGGACGTACCGCCCTCGGAGCCGCCGCCCGCGCCGCTGCCCGATCCGCCCGATCCGCCCGCGCCGCCGGCGCCCGCGGAGTCCGCGGGGTCGCCGTCGCCTCCTGCGTCGTCGGAACCGGAGGACGAACCCCCGGAGTCGCCGGAACCGCCGCCGGACCCCTCCGACCCGCCGTCGCCCGTCTCGTCACGCCCGCCCGGCGCCTGGCTGATCGCGGGGCCCGAGCCGGACGGTCCCGGAGTGATGGAGGGCGCGGGATTCTTGCCGTTGGCACCGTTGCCGGAACCGTTGCCGTTCCCGCCGGCGGAGACCACGACCCAGGTGATCAACAACGCCAACAGGGCGAGTACGGACAGCAGTACGGCCCTCCGTCGCCAGTAGATGGAGGAGGGAAGCGGCCCGACCGGATTGCGCAGAGATCCCACGGCGCAAACTGTACGAGAGATACGAGCGTTCGCTTGTCCCACCCGCCGTTCAGCACGCAACTTTTCCGGATCATCATCCCGGTAACCGGCCGCACACCCCTGTCTTTCGTCAGGCGGGACACCCGACGATCGCCGGGTGTGACCGTTCCGCCCGTTCGCCTACGTTCGGTGACCATGGACCATGTGGACAGCGGGCTGTACCGCGACATCACCGACCACGCGCACGACGCCCCGGCGTGGCTGCGGCACACGGCCGAGATCGGGACGGAGGCCGGACTCCTCGTGTTCGTCGCGCTGTTCGCCGTCGGCTGGTGGAAGGCACGGCGCTCCGACACCCGCGCGTTCGCGATCGCGGTCCTCGCACCCCTGGCCACGGCTGTGGCGTACGTCTGCAGCGAAGTGCTCAAGTCCGTGGTGGCGGAGGAGCGTCCGTGCCGCGCGGTGACCGGGGCCGCCCCCTCCCTGGCTCAGTGCCCGCCGTACGGCGACTGGTCGTTCCCGAGCAACCACGCCACCATCGCCGGCGCCTCGGCCGCCACGCTGGTCCTGGTGCGCCGCGCCCTCGTCCGGCTGACGGCTCCGCTGGCTCTTCTCGCCGCGTTCTCACGGGTGTTCGTGGGCGTGCACTACCCGCACGACGTGGTCGCCGGTCTGCTGCTGGGCGTCACCGTCTCCCTGGCCGTCGTCGCCCTGGCCACGCGGCCCGCCGTCCGGCTCACGGGGGCGGCGCGCGGTTCGGCGTCACCGGTCGCGCGGTGGATCACCGGTCCCGGTCCGCGGTCCGACGCCTCCTCGTACGCCACGCACCGGCGCCGCTGAACGCCGTCGCCCCGCCGGACGCCTACGTGTCCACCAGTCCCGCCTCGTACGCGACGATCGCCGCCTGTACGCGATTGCGCACGCCGAGCCGGTCCAGGACCGCGCTGACGTACGCCTTCACCGTGCCCTCGACGAGATGCAGCCGGGCGGCGATCTCCGGGTTGGACAGCCCGGCGCCGACCAGGCCGAGCACCTCCCGTTCGCGCGGACTGAGCACCTCCGCCCGCGCCCGCGCCTCCGCCTCACGGGCGAGCCGCCCGCCACCGTCGGACCCGCCGAGCCCTTCGATCACGTACCGGGCCACCGTGGGCGACAGGAAGGCCGCGCCGCGCGCCACCGCCCGTACGCCCGCGAGGAGTTCGTACGGATCGCCGGACTTCAGCAGGAACCCGGTGACGCCACCGGCCAACGCCCTTGCCACGTAAGCGCGTTCGGAGAAGGTGGTGAGCACGGCGACGGCCGTGCCGGGGACCGTGCGGACGACCTCCTCGGCCGCCGCGAGCCCGTCCAGCCGGGGCATGCGGACGTCGAGCAGGGCCACGTCGGGACGGTGCGCGCGGGCCAGTTCGACGGCCTCGTGCCCGTCGCCCGCCTCGGCGACGACCTCCGCCTCGCCGCCGCTGTCCAGGATGGCCCGCACCCCGGCCCGCACCATCGCCTCGTCGTCGGCCAGCAGGACTCTGATCATTCGGTCAACTCCTGTCGCACAGAGCCTTGTCGGCCGCCCGCGCGCGGGACGACGTCCTTGGCGACCAGGCGGCCGGCGTCGTCGAAGCAGAGCCGGTAGTGGTCGACGGAGACGAACAGCTCGCCGCTCGCGCGGTAGTAGCGGCAGTCGGCGTCCTCGGGCGGGGCGGGGGCGCGTTCGGCCGGCGGGTCCTGGATCTGCCGGCCGGGCAGGTCGAGGGCGGTGAGCGGCGTGCCCGGGCGGAGTGCGGCGTAGGCGGCGGGTTCCAGCACCGCGTGCGTCTCGGTGTACGCGTACCAGCCGGCCGCCGCCGCGACCAGGGCGACGCCCGCGCCCGCGGCGACGCCCAGCGCGGTGGCCACACGGCGGCGGGCGCGGGTGAAGGGCGCGGAGGGCGCACGCGACGGCGCGACGGTCCCGTCCGCCCGCGCCGGGACGTGGGCCCGCACCCGGTACCCGCCGCCGTGCGGGCCCGCCTCGAAGGTCCCGCCGACCGCCGTGACGGCCGCGCGCAGCCCGCGCAGTCCCGTACCGCCGCCGGAGGGCGCCGGACTCCGTTCCGTGGCGGGTCCGTTGGTGACGGTGACGGTCGCTCCGGGGCCGCCGGTCAGCTCCACGACCACGGGCGCGCCCGGTGCGTGACGTGCCGCGTTGGTCAGCGCCTCCCGCGCCACCCGGTACAGCAGCCGCTCGGCCACCCCGCCCGGCTCCACGGGCCGCCCGTCGGTCTCACAGCGCACCGGCATCCCGGAGCCGGCGGCGCGGGCGACGAGCTGTCCGACGGTCTCCCCGGCCGGGGCGAGCGGCAGCGGCTCGTCGTCGTCCTCCCGCAGCACGCCGATGATGCGGTGCAGCCGGTCCGTGGCGTCCGCGGCCGCCGCGCGCAGGTCGGCCGCCGCCGCCCGGTGCCGCTCCGGCAGGTCGGGCGCGACCTGGAGGGCGCCCGCCCGCAGCGCGAGCAGGCTCAGCTCGTGCCCGAGGGAGTCGTGCATGTCCTGCGCGATCCTCGCCCGCTCGCGCAGCCGCGCCCGCTCCTCGGCGAGCCGCCGCTCCTCCTCCAGCCGGGCCGCCCGCAGCCAGCCCGCGGCGGTCAGCTCGCGGCTCTGCCGCCAGTAGCGCCCGCCCAGCCAGGGCAGGACGCACCCGAAGAGCAGGGTGCCGGTCATCACCAGCCACGGCGGGACCGGATCGCCCCCGCCGAGCGCGATCCGCACGGCGCCGGCGACACCCACGGCGGCGAAGCACCGGGCGGCGGGGGCGGTGCGCTCCGCCCGCAGCCCGAGCAGCAGCGCGAACACGGCGAGCGCGGGCCCGTAGGAGAGGCTGAACAGCGCGGGGGCGTCGGCCAGGCACAGGACGGCCGTCAGGGCGAACGCGGCGAGGGGGCGGCGGGCGAGGGCGGTGGCGGCGGCGAGCACGCCCGCCCCGGCCGCCTGCTGCCAGAGGGGGCGCGGCTCGTTCAGCCCGAGCCGGTCGGCGCCCAGCGCCGGCAGCACGAGCCCCGACCAGAGCAGGCAGCGGCCGCCGGCCGCGGCGGTACGGGCACGGTCCATGCGCCCGACGCTACAAGCGGCCGCCGGGCGTCCGCCCCTGCCGATCGTCAGGTCCCGTGTCACCCTCCGGGAGCGCTTCGACCGTGGCGCTCGGCCGTCCACGGGGCCCGGCGTGGCAGGATCGACGGGTCATGACTGCTCCCACGAAGCCCCCGTACGGCACCGCCGCCGATTCCGCGTCCGAGCGTGCTCCCGGTGAGCCGCTGCACTCCCCCGTCATCGACTGGTTCGACGAGCACGCCCGGGACCTTCCGTGGCGGCGCCCGGAGGCCGGCGCGTGGGGGGTGATGGTCAGTGAGTTCATGCTGCAGCAGACCCCGGTCAACCGGGTGCTGCCCGTCTACGAGCAGTGGATGGCGCGGTGGCCGCGCCCCGCCGACCTCGCCGCCGAGGCGCCCGGCGAGGCCGTCCGCGCCTGGGGCCGGCTCGGCTACCCGCGCCGCGCCCTGCGGCTGCACGGAGCCGCCGTGGCCATAACGGAACGGCACGGCGGCGACGTCCCGTCCGATCACGCCCAGCTGCTGGCGCTGCCCGGCATCGGCGAGTACACCGCCGCCGCCGTGGCGTCCTTCGCCTACGGGCAGCGGCACGCGGTGCTGGACACCAACGTCCGCCGGGTGTTCGCCCGCGCGGTCAGCGGCACGCAGTACCCGCCGAACGCCACCACCGCCGCCGAGCGCCGGCTGGCCCGCGCGCTGCTGCCGGAGGACGCGGCCACGGCCGCCCGGTGGGCCGCCGCCTCCATGGAGCTGGGCGCGCTGGTGTGCACGGCGAGGAACGAGGCGTGTCACCGCTGCCCGATCGCCGCGCAGTGCGCCTGGCGGCTCGCCGGCAAGCCCGCGCACGAGGGTCCGCCGCGCCGCGGGCAGACGTACGCGGGCACCGACCGGCAGGTCCGCGGGCGGCTGCTGGCCGTGCTGCGGGAGGCGCACGGACCGGTGCCGCAGGCGGCGCTCGACCGGGTGTGGCACGAGCCGGTGCAGCGGGCCCGCGCGCTGGACGGACTGGTGTCCGACGGCCTGGTGGAGCCGATGCCGGGCGGCCTGTACCGGCTGCCGCAGGCCTGAGCCCGGGCCGTTCCCCGTCACACGGTTCACGCCCGTCACACCCCCGTGACGGGCGTACCGCCCCATGACCGCGCCGGCCGGCCACTGCGTGCCGTTCATCCCGTTCGTCCCTCCGTTACACAACCGCCGGACACCCGAGGGCTGCCCGCAGGGTGCTCCGGACAGTGCCGTGACAACGCCTCCGTACCGTCGATCACGTGCTCGACCGGAGCACGGCGAGACGGATGACGAGCGGTACGGCCGGCCCTTCACGGGCGGGCCGGAGCGGGGACCGGAAGGCGGTACACCATGGCGCAGGGCGAGGTACTCGAGTTCGAGGAGTACGTCCGCACCCGACAGGACGCGCTGCTGCGCAGCGCCCGGCGCCTGGTCCCGGACCCCGTCGAGGCGCAGGACCTGCTGCAGACCGCGCTGGTGCGCACGTACGGCCGCTGGGACACCATCGAGGACAAGCGGCTGGCCGACGCCTACCTGCGCCGCGTCATGATCAACACGCGGACGGAGTGGTGGCGGGCGCGCAAGCTGGAGGAGGTGCCCACGGAGCAGCTCCCCGAGTCCCGCGTGGAGGACGCCACCGAGCAGCACGCGGACCGCGCCCTGCTGATGGACGTCCTGAAGGTCCTCGCCCCGAAGCAGCGCAGCGTCGTGGTGCTGCGACACTGGGAGCAGATGTCCACGGACGAGACGGCCGCCGCGCTCGGCATGTCGGCCGGAACGGTCAAGAGCACGCTGCACCGGGCGCTGGCCCGGCTCCGCGAGGAGCTGGAGTCCCGCGAGCTGGACGCACGCGCGCTGGAGCGTGAGGAGCGGGAGCGTTGCGCGGCCTGACCGGCCCGGGGCCCGGAGGGGCCCGGGCCACCGCCCGGACGGCGAGCACGGCGACGGCCGTGCTCGCCGCCGCCGTGCTGCTCGCGAGCGGATGCGGCGCGAGCGGCACCGGCGCCCGGGACGAGGGCCCGGCGCGCGTGGACGACGGGGCGAGCCCGGCCACGCCCGCGACCGCGCCCTCGCCGGCCCCCGACCGGGTCGACGCGGTACGCCTGATCAAGCGGGACCCGGCCGTCTCGGCCCAGGTGAAGCGGGAGCTGAAGCCCTGCGTCGCCGACGAGTACCCGGTGGACGTCAGCTACGGCAACCTCACCGGCGAGGCCCGCGACGACGTCGTCGTCAACGTGCTGACCTGCGGTGACGCCGTCGGTATCGGCGCGTACGTCTACCGGCACCAGGACGGCTCCTACGTCAACGTGTTCAGCGCCGAGGAGCCGCCGGTCTACGCCGAGATCGACCGCGGGGACCTGGTGGTGACCAAGCAGGTCTACGACCGCGGCGACCCGGTGTCGAGCCCGTCCGGCGAGGACGTGATCACGTACCGCTGGGTCTCGGGCCGGTTCGGCGAGAAGTACCGCACCCGCAACGAGTACGGGCCGGTGGCCGGCGCGGTGCCGACACCGGCCCCCGAAAGCTGAGACACGGCTCACCGCGGGAACCGCAGGCGGGCCGCCGGACGATGAGGGGATGAACCCGTCGCGCGGCCGGTGCGTCCCCTGGGATGGGCCACGGACGAGGGGCCGGGCGGGCACGGGGGCGCGTCCGGTCCGGAACCACACGAGAACTGAGAGCAGCGGGATGGCAGACCAGACCCACGTCCTGTTCGTCGAGGACGACGACGTCATCCGCGAGGCCACCCAGCTCACGCTGGAGCGGGACGGCTTCGCGGTCACCGCGATGCCCGACGGACTGTCGGGTCTCGAGGCGTTCCGCGCCGACCGGCCGGACATCGCGCTCCTCGACGTCATGGTGCCCGGCCTGGACGGCGTCAGCCTGTGCCGGCGGATACGGGACGAGTCGACCGTGCCGGTGATCATGCTGTCGGCGCGGGCCGACGCCATCGACGTCGTGCTGGGCCTGGAGGCGGGCGCCGACGACTACGTGACCAAGCCGTTCGACGGCGCCGTCCTGGTCGCCCGGATCCGCGCGGTGGTGCGCCGCTTCGAGCGGGCGGGCGGCGCCGGAGCGGGGCAGGACGACGGGGACGGCGGGCCCGTCCTGGCCTTCGGCGAGCTGGAGATCGACACCGAGGGCATGGAGGTGCGCAAGGCCGGGCGGCCGGTCGCACTCACCCCGACCGAGATGCGGCTGCTGCTGGAGTTCTCCGCGGCGCCGGGCACCGTCCTCTCCCGCGACAAGCTGCTGGAACGGGTGTGGGAGTACGGCTGGGGCGGGGACACCCGGGTGGTCGACGTCCATGTGCAGCGGCTGCGCGGCAAGATCGGCCAGGACCGGATCGAGACGGTCCGGGGCTTCGGCTACAAGCTGAAGGCCTGAGCGGGCTGATGCGCGGGCACATCCGGCGCCTCGTGACGGCGTTCGTGCGGCGGGCCGACCTCGGGGCCGGACTGAGGTGGAAGCTCAGCGCGGCCATCGCGCTGGTCGGCGCGCTGGTGGCGGTCGCGCTCAGCCTGGTCGTGCACAACGCGGCCCGGGTGTCGATGCTGGACAACGCGCGTGACCTGGCCGACGAGCGCATCATGATCGCGCAGCGCAACTACGAGCTGTCCGGACGGCTGAACTTCCCCAACACCAAGATCGACGACCCGCAGCTGCCCCGGGAGCTGCGCGCCAGGGTCGAGGAGGGCCGCCGCGCCACCTACGTGGCCGACCGGGGCGGCGCGCCGGACATCTGGGCGGCGGTGCCGCTGAAGAACGGGCACGTGATGTCGCTGCACTCCGGCTTCACCGACCGCAGCTCGGACATCCTGGAGGACCTCGACCAGGCCCTGCTGATCGGCTCCACCGCGACCGTCCTCGGCGGCTCCGCGCTCGGCGTGCTCATCGGCGGGCACCTGTCGCGGCGGCTGCGCAAGGCGGCCGCCGCCGCCAACCGGGTCGCGGGCGGCGCGACGGACGTACGGGTGCGGGAGGCCATCGGCGGGGTGGTGCGGGACGAGACCGACGACCTCGCCAGCGCGGTGGACGCCATGGCGGACGCGCTGAAGCAGCGGCTGGAGGCCGAACGCCGGGTCACCGCCGACATCGCCCACGAGCTGCGCACCCCGGTGACCGGTCTGCTCACCGCGGCGGAACTGCTGCCGCCGGGCCGGCCCACGGAGCTGGTGCAGGACCGGGCCCGGGCGATGCGCACCCTCGTCGAGGACGTCCTGGAGGTCGCCCGGCTGGACAGCGCGTCCGAACGGGCCGAACTGCAGGACATCCTGCTCGGCCAGTTCGTCGCCCGGCGGGTCGCGGCGAAGGATCCGGACGTCGTCGTGCGGGTGGTGCACGAGTCGGAGGTCACCACCGACCCGCGACGCCTGGAGCGGGTGCTGTTCAACCTGCTCGCCAACGCCGCCCGGCACGGTGCCCCGCCCATCGAGGTCACCGTGGAGGGCCGGGTCGTCCGGGTCCGCGACCACGGGCCCGGCTTCCCCGAGGAGCTGCTCGCCGAGGGGCCGAGCCGCTTCCGCACCGGCAGCGCGGACCGGGCGGGCCGGGGTCACGGCCTGGGCCTGACCATCGCGGCCGGCCAGGCCCGGGTCCTGGGCGCCCGGCTGACCTTCCGCAACGTACGCCCGGCGGGGGCCCCGGACGACGCGCCGCCCGAGGGCGCCGCCGCCGTCCTGTGGCTGCCGGAGCACGCCCCGACGAACACGGGGAGCTATCCGGTGCTGAGGCAGTGAGCACGGTCCCGGGGCGGGCGGGCGCCCCGGAGGGGCCGGCCGCCCGGACCGTCCCGGACGTCGGTGCGGGAGCGTCCTCCCGCCGGTCCTCGCGCGGGCCCGCGCCCTTCAGCGGGCCCTCCCCGACGAAGGCGGCGGCCCCCGGCGACAGCACGGCGACGGCCGCGCCCAGCGGGAACGTGCCGTGCGTGCCCGGGGGGACGGCGTGCCGGTTGTTCCGTCCGCTCCCCGCGGGTCAGAGCGTCACACCCTTGCTGCGCAGGAACTTCGCCGGGTCGACGGCGGAGCCGTAGTTCGGGGTGGTGCGGATCTCGAAGTGCAGGTGGGGACCGCTGGAGTTGCCGGTGTTGCCGGACAGGGCGATCTTCTGGC
>NZ_JBIWGC010000037.1:0-31953 GCF_044763335.1 Streptomyces sp. NPDC096105 | reverse complement strand
GTGGGGGCCCACCTGTGCGTCCCGTTGTGGTGGTCTAATCACGGGGGACCACCCACCCCCGCCGGGGGGTTGTGGTCCCCCCGCCTTTTTCACCCCCCCCGCCGCCAAAATCATGATCGTCGCGACGTCGGGCTGGCCCCAGGCCACCCTCGGCCCCGTCCGCCCCGGCCGCCAGGTCCGCGTCGAACTCGGCAGCCGGGCCGTGAACGACGGATACAACAAGACCCGGATCGCCGCCCACGAACTGGGGCACAGCCTCGGCCTGCCAGACACCAAGCCCGGCCCCTGCTCCCAGCTGATGTCCGGCTCCAGCGCCGGAACCGCCTGCACCAGCGCCGTCCCCAACGCCACCGAACGGTCCCGCGTGCAGTCCAACTACGCAAACGCCCTCGCCGCCTCCGTCGTCACCGACGGCCGAACCCTGGTCGACGCGCCCTGAACCAACGGCCACGACCCGACGCCCGGACAGCCAGTCGGCCCGCCGGCCGCGGCCACCGATACCGCCGGCCAGGGGCAGCGGTGCGCGGAGGCCCGGCGGTTACGGCTCTCACCGCCGGAGCCACGTTCCGGCGGTGAATTCGTGCCGGGTGCTGCCGAACCGCGAGAGTCGGCAGCACCCCGTTGCCGTCGGCCGTGTGGATGAACGCTCCCCCGGAGAACGACCAGTACGACCGCGCTGGCGGTGAGCCCGGTGGCGATGGCCGCACCGCCGGCACATCCACATCGGGCCAGTTGCCAGTTCCATGCCTGAGAAGCAGGCCGCCACGGCGCTGGTGGCATCGGCGACCCGCAGCGAAGCAAGCCCGTGCCGCAACTGCCCCGCAAACACCGGGCCAACGCTTCGCGCCTCCGGCTAAGGCAATGACCGCCCCAGCGCCCAGCCAGTCCTCCAACGCAGGTCACAGGCCTCCATCCGGCCACCGCTCAATCGGCCGGCAGAAGCAGCGGGGTGCCGTCGCCGTCCAGACTCCTGGCCGTCGAGGGCCGCGGCGCCGCCCTCCGCGAAATCTTGGCCTTCGACGGCCTCGACGCGGCGCTGGCCGCCGCGGTCACCGCACTGCGGGAACACGGTCCAGCTGAGGCGTACGCCGCGCTGAGGGGGCAGGTTCCCGGGCTCGGGCCGGCCTTCTTTACCAAGTTCCTCCACTTCACCGGTCTCGCTGTCCCGTCCGCGCGCGGACCACGTCGGTCGCTGCCGCCGGCCGCGACGGGACCATGGGGACCGGCGCGCACCCGCACGCGCGAGCCGATGTGCCGCCGGAGGCGCAGGCGGACAACGTTGGCACGCAGGGCGGGGCAGCCCGGTGGCGGGCATTACCCCGGCCGGCGAACGAGCCGGCGACCGCCCCGAGAGCCGACAGATCCTCGGAGGCCGAACCAGGGTGGACGGCTGCCCCTTCGCCGTTCACCGGCCGAGGCCAGGAACTCGACCGGCTGACGACCGCCGCCGCGGGCGCGGCCGTGGGCCACGGCCATGTGGCCGGCGTCCTCGGCCCCCCCGGAGTCGGGAAGACCCGCCTGCTGCTCGAACTCGCCGCACGCCTGGAGAGCATGGCGGCGCAGGAGGTGGACGCCGGACCGGAGGTCGTCTGGAGCCACTGCTTCCCCGGTGAGGGCGTCCCCGCCTGCTGGCTGTGGACCCAGGTCCTGCGGCGGCTGTCCGCCACCCGGCCGGATGCCTTTCGCGAGGCGACACGGCCGTACGACGCCCTGCTCGGCCCGCTCCTGACCGAACGGCCGGCGGCCCGGACCGGCGGGCCCGAGCTTGTCCTCCTACGGGTCCCAGGCCCGCTTCCTCGCCCATGACGCGGTCTGCGAGGTGCTGCTCGGCCTGGCCGGGCAACGCCCGCTCGTGCTGCTCCTCGAGGACCTGCAATGGGCGGACACCGCCTCCCTCGACCTGCTCAGACTGTGACGCACCCGGTGCCAGGGCCATCCGCTCGGCATCGTCCTCACGGTCCGGGAGTGCGAGACCGATTCGGACGCGACGCTGCGCCGGATGATCTCCGACGTGTTACGCGGCCCCAGGACCGAGACGCTGCGGCTGCGCGGGCTCTCCCCGGACGCCGTCGCCGCTCTCGTCGAGGCACATGCGGGGCCCGGTGTGGACCCGAAGGTCGTCGAGGTGCTGCACCGGCGTAGCGCGGGCAACCCGTACTTCGTGATGCAGTTGCTCTCCCTCGTGGGCGATGCGCGCAGCCTCCGTCGCCCGGACGCGGCCGACGCGCTCCTGGCGCACATTCCCACGGGTATACGCGAGGCACTGCACCAGCGGTTCGCCGCGCTGCCCGAGCCGGTGCTGCGATTGCTCCGGCTGTGCGCCGTCATCGGCGCCGAGGTGGACACCGACCTGCTGTACCGGACCGCCACGCCCGACGAACCGGTCGTCGCCGGACTCGAATCGGCCCTCCGCGCCGGTCTGCTCGAGGAGGACCCGCATGATCCGGGGCGGCTGCACTTCGCCCACGCCCTGGTCCGGGAGACGCTGGTCGACGAACTGCCCCGTGCGGACCGCCACCGCCTGCACGCCAGGATCGCCGACGCCCTGCGCGCACGCCGGCGCGGACAGACGGGCGACGAGGAGATCGAGCGGGTGGCGCATCACAGCTGGCACGCCAAGAGCACGCTGCCCGCCGCCCAGGTGCTGTCCCGGCTGCTGCTCGCCGCGGAACACGCCGAGCAGTCCGTGGCGTACGAGCAGGTGGAGGTGTGGCTGCGCCGTGCGCAGCACCTGATCCGCTTCCTGCCGCCGGACGATCCCGCCACGGTGCGACTGGAGCAGAAGCTGCACATCCACCTCGGCCAGGTGCTCGCCATCACGCGCGGCTACGGCCATCACGAGGCCGAGACGGCCCTGACGCGCGGTCGCGCCCTGCGCACGACCGCTCAGGCCCCCGAGGACCCGTCGGTGCTCTGGGCGCTGTGCGCGGCGCACCTGGTCACCGGCCGCTACGACGCCTCGCGGCAGCTGTCCGGCCTGCTGCGGGACATCTCGCGCCGGACCCGGGAGCCCGTGGCGTCGCGCGGTGCGGCGTACGGCGAAGGCATCGTGCTGCATGTGCGCGGAATGCTGCCGCAGGCGCTCGCCGAACTGGAACGCGCCGTCGGCATGGCGGACCGCTTGGCCGACGAGGGGCATGAGCTGGCACGCACCTTCCAGCACGACCCGCGCGTCTCCTGCCGCTCCTACGACACCTTCACCCACTGGCTCCTCGGGAACCGGCAGACCGCCGGTGCGCGCCGACGTGAGCTCCTGAGCATCACCGAGTACGAGAGCAGGCCGTCCGACCGCTCCTTCGCACTGTACGTGGACGGGATCGTGGTGGCTTGGGAGGGTGACACCCGCACCGCGCTCGCCTCGAGCGACGAGGGTGTCCGCGTCGCGGGCGAGCACGGACTGCTCTACTGGAAGGCGATGCTGGGTGTCGTCAAGGGATGGGGCCTCGCGCACGCGGGAGACCACGACGAGGGCCTCGCCCTCATGCACACCTCGCTGGCCGAACTGGGCCGCTCCGGGACGTACTTGCGGCACCCTCTCCACCTGGGCCTGCTGGGTCAGGCCCAGGTGCACAGCGGGCGGACCGAGGAGGCGAGGAGCACCTTCCAGACGATGCTGGCCGCTGTCGGACAACGCCGTGAGCGTGTGTACCTCCACCCGGCACTGCCCGTGACCCCGCTGCTCCACGAACTGCTGGGCCCAGGTGCCGACCGCTGGGTCGACCCCGCTGGTTCCCCGTCCCCGTGAGACACCACCACGGTCGCGGATCCAGATGACGGGGAGTTCCATCCGGGTCACCGGGCGTCGTGACCGGCCTTGCCCTGCCACGAGGGTGCCGCGGCGCTCGTGGGGCGCCGCGGCACTGTCACGTCCTCGGTCAGCCCGCGTTGGTGAAGGTCCGCTCCAGCGCCGCGTAGTCCTTGCCGCCGTTCTCCCCGTTCTTCAGGTAGACCGTGTGCGTCACGGACTCCCCGGCGGCCACTTGGAACCGCAGGTCCCTGACTTCGGCGTCCAGGTCGGTGGTGGTCTCGTTGGTGCCCCTCGCAGAACAGGGCGTCCGCGCCGACCAACAGCGTGCCCTT
Organism: Streptomyces sp. NPDC096105; assembly: GCF_044763335.1. Lineage (NCBI taxonomy): Bacteria > Bacillati > Actinomycetota > Actinomycetes > Kitasatosporales > Streptomycetaceae > Streptomyces > Streptomyces sp. NPDC096105. The sequence continues at coordinate 27,873 of NZ_JBIWGC010000037.1, read as the reverse complement.
GTCGTCCACGACCTGCGCGAAGGCGTTCAGCAGGTATCCGCGGACCCCGGCCCGTACCGAGGCGAACACCGACGCGTCGTCGTCCAGCGTCGTCACCACCAGGACGGCCGTGCCGGGCCGCAGCCGCAGGATCTCCCAGGTGGCCTCGAACCGGACACGCCCGGCTCGCCCAGGTGCGGATCCATCGCGACGACATCGGGACGGTGCGCCTCGACCGCCGCCACCGCGCCGTCGGCGGTGTCCGCCTCGCCCGCCACCACCATGCCGGGGAGGGAGCCGAGCAGCGCGGCCATCCCCCTCCGGAAGACCGGATGATCGTCCACGACCAGAACCCGCACCACGTCCTCGGCGCGCTCGCGGGCCGATGCGCGGGCACGGCGCTGTACATACGTCCCGAGGCGGCGTCCCACGATCCCCGCAGAGACGCGACCCGCCTGGGCGACGCCGTCCCGGAGGCCCCGAGACCCAGCCCTCGGCGAGCCGACCCGTCCGTCGCACCGGGGCGGCCTCGCCGACACACGCGGCTTCCCCCTTCCCCTCCCCCTCGACGGGGCACGGCAGAGCATCCCTTCGCACGCCCTTCACGGGCATTTCCCCATGTTCCCCCTCCGGGGCCGGCGGTTCCCCGTACGTACCGGCCACCCCTCGTTCCGGTCCGCAGGCCACCGGAACGGTCCTTCCGCAGGCGGACACCCTGCCCCGGCGCACCACCGCGCTCCCCCGTCGGCCACCGTCCGGCCACCGACAGCTCCCGCGCACCGCCGAGCGTGCGGGAAGTGTGCGGGAGGTGCAGCAGAGCTGTGTGCCCTGTGCGGGCGACGCGCCCGCCGGGCGGGCTCACCGCATCCAGTGCCCGTCGGTGCTCCACCCCAGGAAGCGCCGGGCGCGGCTGCCGTCCGCCGTTCCGTCGCCGTCGAAAGTGCCGCCCTCGGCGACCAGGGCCAGGCCCTTCAGGGCAGGAGCCAGCCGGGTCGCGACCGGGTGGCGGGCCGTCTCCTCGTGCAGAGCCGCGATGACCCGCCGCTGCTCCTCCGGCGGGCACAGGGACAGGTGGAACACCATCTGGCGCCAGGCGTACGCGGCGTCCTTGATGGTGTCCAACGGCCGCGGGTTGCGGTGCACCCGGGAGACCAGCCGGCACACGGTCACGAAGCAGCGGCGCGCCAGGTCGGCCCAGCCGGGCCGCGGGGTGATGCCTACCCGGTGGACCAGCGTGGCCAGGTTGTGCGTGGTGAGGATCTGCGCCTGCTCGATCACCGTGCCGTTCGCCGCGACCGACCGGAACTGCGACGCCGCTCCGGCCCGCTCGGCGCACAGCCGCGCGAAACCGGGAGAGGTGCGGGCGCCGTGGGAACGGGTCTGGGCCGCGCCGGTCTCGGCGGTCACCAGGTCGCGGATCGCCGAGTAGTCGATGCCGTAGTAACGCTCGTACAGCGTGCCGCCGAGCAGCTCGCCGGCGATCTGCGCCGCCGTGAGGAACTTCGGGCTGAACGTGCCCATGAAGATGTCGGCGGCCAGCTCCTCCACGAACGGGGCGCCCAGACCGCACTGACGCGCGAGAACACCGAAGTCGCGGACCAGTGGGTTGGGCAGGATCGTCCCCGGGAAGGCCTGCACGGCCAGCTCGCCGAGCTGCCGCAGCACGGCGAGCGCGCTTTCCTCGTGCGGCTCGCCCGGCACCGCGGATCGCTGCCCCGACACGGCCCGCACCCAGGGCAGTTCCTCGACGCGCACCTGCCGCTCCAGGTTGAGCAGGAGCAATGAGCGGCGGCTGCGGAAGGCCCGGTGGTTCGCGGCCATCAGCGCTCGCAGCGTCTCGTCGCCGTACGCCTGCGCGGTGGTGGCGGCGACCAACTGCGGCACCAGCTCGGCCAGGACCTCGGCGGACGGTACGACGCCCCGCTCGACCAGCGTGCCGAGCGGGGCGCTCAGCGCGGACTCGACCACCTGGCGGATCACGGGCGGCACGGCTGCTCCGGCGAGCAGGCCGGTCTCCCGGCTCTCCTCCTCGGTCACCGCGCCCAGGAGCGGGGCGACATCGCTGATGCCCGCCTCCTGCGGGAGCACGGCGAGCCGACGCACCATCAGCTGGGCCAGGGCGTGGTGGGAAGGAAGCGCCGCCTGCCCGGCCTGACGTCGGCGCAGGGCCGTGTGCGCAGCGGAGCCGGGCAGACCGCGCCGCCGCACCATGGACTCCATCGCGTGCCGCAGCAGACCGAGCCGGCGCGCGTCCAGCGGCCGGCCGGCGACGGTCTCCTCCAGCGCGCCGCGCAGAATGCCCAGGTTCTCCTTGGAGCTGCGGTGTTTGGTGCAGCGGGTGTGTTCCGTGGCGAGCAGCCGGTAGCGGCTGAGCAGGGCCTCGCCGTGCGCCAGCCAGTCGGCATCCGGGACGAGTGCGAGGACCCGTCCGTCCCGTGTCGTCCGCAGCCAGTGGGCGAGCAGCTCGTCGCCGAACGGCTGCCATACGGTGAGCGCCTCGCGCTGCGTCTCGACCGCCGCGTTGGGGCGCCGCCGCCGCAGGGTGTCGGCGGCCTGGGAGACGGTGTACCGGTGGACGGCCGCGGTGGCATCCGGCGCGGGGCCGTCCGCCGGGCGGGGCAGGAACCGCAGCCGGTCCGCGAACGGTTCCAGCTCCGCCGCGAGGTCGAGTGCCGCGTCGGTCTCGCCGTGCCGGACCAGCCAGGCCATGGTGAGCAGCGCGGCCTCCTCGGGCACGCCGATCTCGTAGTGGCCGCTGTCCAGCCGGGCCCACAGCCAGGCGAGTCCGGGTCCGGTGAGGCAGTGTGCGAAAAGCGCGCGCCGCTCAGCGGGCACCCCGAAATCCCGCGCTGCCTCGGTCTCGTACGCCTGGAGCGGACCGCCCGCGCTCGCGGTGCCGGTGGCGAAGCCGCCCCGCACCACCTCGGGAGTCACCCAGGGCGGAAGCCCGCCCACGGGTGTGCGCGAACCGACGGACAGCCGGCCCGCGGCCATTCCCGCGAGGACCTTCCGCCAGCGCTGCCCGCGCACCTCGGCGCGGCGCCGGGTGTCGGCGTCCTGATGGGTCAGCGCGGTCGTGAAGGCCTTGGCCAGCTGGGCCTCCTGATAAAACGGGGCCGCGGCGAGGGGCTGCTGCTCAGCGTTGTCGTTCATAAGCCGGCGTGGCAGGTTCCGCCCCTGCGCCCTCCGGGTCCCGAGCCCGGTGCTCTGCTATTGAGCTACACGCCGATGACGGCTGACATTAGACGCCGGGCCGATCACCGTACAACCGGGTTTTCTCGCAGCGCGGAAGCCGGTCCGGACGCTACGCCGACACACGCCAGGACCGAGGTGGTCGAGCGGATTCTGCGGACCCGTGAACCACCCATGACACCGTGGCGATGGGTTCCTGGCCCAGCTGCGCCAGGAGGACGAGCTCGGCATCGGGGCCGATGACACGAGGACGGCTCTCCGCGCCCGTCCGGCTGGTGTTCAGGTGCCCGAACGACGCCGCGTACGCGCTCAGCTCTGCGGCCGCGAACCTCGATCGCAAAGGCTCCGGAGCGGCTCCTTGCACGAGCTGCTCAACGATCTGCTCCTCCGCTGGATTCGCTGCCAGCCACGCGTGGGCGCGCGTCCGACGCAGCTCAGGTGCGGTCAGGTTGTTTGTGAGCACTTCTTGAAGTTGATCTGGCTCCACCGCCGATCGGAAAGATCGGTAGAACCGTGGGCAGACGCCGGTAGGGTGGCCTGTCGTGGACGCGGGGGCAGGGAGCGAGATGGTTGCGGTCCCGTCGGGACAGGTGACGCTGTCGGACCGGCGGACGCAGAGCAGCTGGCCGGTCGAGGTCGCGCCGTTTGAGATGTCGGCGTTGCCGGTCACGCAATCCTGGTACGCACGCGTCACGGGCCGACGGCCGAGTAGCGCCCAGGGTGAGCGGCTGCCGGTTGAAAGTGTTTCGTGGTGGGACGCGGTCCAGTTCTGTAACACTTTGTCCCAACGGGAGGAACTGACGCCCGCGTATCGCCTGTGCGCCGACGCCGAGACGGCCGAGTGGGACGCCTCCGCAGACGGGTACCGGTTGCCGACCGAGGCCGAATGGGAGCACGCCTGCCGTGCGGGCACCACCGGCCCGCGGTACGGGCAGCTCGACGAGGTCGCCTGGTACCAGGGGAATTCCGATGGGCGGATCCACTCTGTCGGCGGCAAGCAGCCCAACGCGTGGGGCCTGTACGACATGTTGGGCAATGTGTGGGACTGGTGCTGGGACGTCTACGACGCCGAGGTGTATGGGACCTACCGGGTGCTCCGTGGTGGTGGATGGGCCGACGAGCACTGGAGCTGCCGGGCGTCGGTGCGGCGGCGCAGCCACCCGACCTTCCGGATCGACGACGTGGGATTTCGCATCGTGCGCTCCACACCACTGCCTCAGCTGTAACAGCCTCATTCCGAATCGATCAGTTAGAAGCCGTTGCTCTATCGATCGTGGTGAGCATTGGTTCGAGGACGGGGACTCGGCTGGGTGATCTTCGGCCGGTGCGGGCATGAAGACGGGGCCTCCTGTCCAGCTCGGGATTGCTGAAGTCCTTCGAGCGCCAGGAGGCCCTGTGCCGCAGTCTTCCGTCCGGACGGTCGGCGAGTCCAACTCGGTTGCCCCGTCGTGTGACTGTCTCGCGCACCGGTTCGGAAACGCCGCGGACCGGCCGCACAGGAGACCGACGTACCCGTCGGACATGACGGACGCCGAATGGGCGGTGGTGAGGGACCTGCTGCCGGTGCCGGGATGGCTGGAGGGCCGGGGCGGGCAGCCGGAGGGCTACTGCCACCGGCAGATGATCGATCAATGCCGCGAAGTTAAGGCCCCGATGGTGCTGTCAAGGGTTCGGCGAGCGGGATCTTGTAGGTGCAGGGGGCTGTGCGGATGAGTCGGTTGTTGCGGGTCCAGTAGCGGAGTTGTGCTGTGAGGCTCTTGATGGACGGTGTGGTGGTGAGGCCGAGGCGGCGTGCGATGTCTCGGGTATGCATGGCTTGATTCGCATTCGCCGCCAGGATCCGGCAGACCTGGTCCCAACGCCTGGAGGTCGTCTGGCTGGGGGCCTGTGTGCCGGGAAGGGCCGGCGGGTGGACGGTGATCTCGATAGCGCTGATCGGTGTGCTGTCGCGGGGCCGTCCGTCGCGATTCTAGGTGTGGTAGCGGGAGATTCCGCTCTTGACGATGCGGGTGGAAAGCCGCATCCGGCGTCTGGGAAGGAGCGTGCGCAGGATGCGGGTGCCGATGTGTCCGACCAGGTCGGAGTAGTTGTACGGTCCGGTTGTTGGAAGTATTCCGGTGAGACTGACGACGGTGTCGCGGGCTGCCTCCAGGGCGGCGGTGAAGCCGGCCCGGTCGGGGTCACAGCCAGGTTCGGTCTCCACCGCGGTCACCATGATCGAGCGCAGTGCCTGGTAGAGGGTGAGCAGTCCCCACACTTCCTGGCAGAGACCTGCCGGGTCCTTCGAACGCAGCACCCGGCCTTGAAGGAGGGTGTGGCGCAGTGCCAGGTAGGCGGTCTCGATCTCCCAGCGTTCGTGGTAGAGGCGCATCAAGCGGGCGGCGGGGTCTGTGCGATGGTCGGTGAGTGTTGTCAGCAGGCGGTAGGTGTCACCGAAAGTGCCGCCGTCGACGGTGCGTGCTTGCACCTCGGCCTCGATCACTCGCAGCGAGAGGCTGCCGATGCGGGTGAGGTACGAGCCGTCAGGCAGTAGGGCCAGCACCGGTGGGCGCCGTGCACTGGTGCAACGCACCAGAAACTGCGCGCCCTGTCGTGTGATGGCGGCCGGGAGCTCGTTGCCGTCGAATGCGCGGTCTGCCAGAAGGAGCATGTCCGGGGTGAGGTGGCCGGTCAGTTCCCGGGCGTAGTCGCTCTCGGCTTTGACGGCGGGGCCGAAGGTTGCTGCGATCAGGCCGCGGGTGCCTGTCTCGCACAGCGTCATCAGCATCAGCCGGGGGTATCCCGCCGGGCCATGGCGTCGTACCGTCCGGCCGAGCCAGGACCTGTTGCGCTCGTGGTCGGGGACCGACAGGCTTCCGCATCCGTCGAATGCGACCGTGCGCCAACGGCGGTAGCGCACTCCAGGGGTGGAGGGCTGGGCCAGCGGGCCCGCCAGCACGTCGAAGAGCCGCTGCAGAGGGGCGACGCCCACCCGCCGGCGCAGATCACGAAGTGCCTTCTCGGACGGCCGTGGCACGTTGCCGCTCAGCCCTGCTACGAGTTTGTCCCACACCAGCTGGGCACCCAAATGCTCGAACAGGCCGAGAGCCAGGACGAAGTAGACCCCGACTCGGGATGGCAGACTCCGCAATCGTTTCTCGCGGGCTCCGGTCTCCTCCACCACCGCATCCACCAGCTCCGGTGGGATGACTTGGGTTAACTCGCCGATGTGACCGGGCGCGAACACGTCAGGCGTGCCGCCCGTGACAAACTGGGCCACAGGGCCTCTGCTCTCTCAGGAAGATCTTGGTCGATCCCCTGGATAGCAGAGGCCCTGCCACATCTCACGAACCCCTTGACATTGCCATCGGGGCCTTAACTTCGCGGCATTGGATGATCGATGCGATCCGCTATCTGGTGGACAACGGGATCAAGTGGCGGGCGATGCCGGCCGACTTCCCACCGTGGGAGCGGGTCTACGCCTTCTTCCGCCGCTGGCGCGAGCGCGGCCTGGTCGCCGAGTTCCACGACCGGCTGCAGCGCCGGACCCGCCACAGCGAGGGCCGGGACGCGGAGCCGACCGCGGCGATCATCGACTCGCAGTCGGTCAAGGCGGCCGCGTCCGTCCCAGCCGCCTCCCGGGGCTTCGATGCCGGCAAGCAGATCAACGGCCGCAAGCGGCACGTGATCGTGGACACCCTCGGCCTGCTGCTGATGGTGCTGGTCACCCCGGCCGACGTCACCGACCGGGACGCCGCCTGCGGGATGCTGCCCCGCCTGCTCGCCCGCCACCGCAGGGTCCGGCTCGCCTGGGTCGACGGCGGCTACGCGGGCCGCCTGGTGAACTGGGCCAGGACCACCCTCCGCCTGGCCCTGGACGTCGTCCGGCGCAGCGACGACACGCAAGGCTTCACCGTGCTGCCCCGGCGCTGGTGCGTGGAACGCACCCTGAGCTGGCTGATGCGCACCCGCCGTCTGGCCCGCGACTACGAAACCCGCACAACCAGCAGCGAAGCCATCGTGCAGTGGTCGATGGCCATGCTCATGAGCCGCCGTCTGGCCCGCCGTGCCGGCCCGCTCACCGAGCCGGGTGCCGCAGGGTGAACAGGCCCGGCCGCTCCTCGGCCAGCCAGCCCCGCGCCACCAGCCGCTTCGCCCTCACCCGGACTCCCTCGACCTTCGCGGGCACCAACTCCAGCCCCAACCGGACCGCCAGATCCTTCGCCCGCACCCCCTCCCGGCCCGGCTCCCCCTCCAGCACGGCCAGCAGCCGCCGGTACTCCGGCGCAAGGACCCCCGCCGTGACACCCTCACACCAGTGAGGAACCACCGACCCGGCCACCGGCTCCTTCACCGGGGTCGGCACCGGCTCCGGCCGGACCGGCTCCTCCACCACAGCGCCCGCGGCCAGAGCCTCGGCCAGTTCCGCCAACGCCACCACCCGACGCTCCAGCACCGCCTCCGCCTCCCGCAGCTCGGCCTGCAGGTCCTCCACCCGCTGCCGAGCAGCACGCTCCCGCTCCTCCAGCAGCCCCATCACCGACGGCACCCGACACCTCCACCGAGAAGACGACACGACGTGTCATCACTGCCGTCGAGGCATCAGCTCCATGCCTGACCAGCGGAAACAAGACGACCAGGCTCGGAAAGACAACAGCTACTCAGTGCTGTGATCTCGGCGGTGGGGCGGCAACCATCCGGCCGCGCTCGATCGTCCTCCGGGCATGACACACCCGAGCCTCGAGCCGCCCTCGACGCCGCCGTCGTGGCCGCACTGTGGCTACGGCACCACCGCGGAGGATCCGGTCGGCTGCCGCGGCATCCACGTCCCCGGCCACACCGCATGTCTCGCCCACCTGGACGAGGCCGACCGCGACGCCTACCTGGCTGGCCTGGCTCCCGGAGCCGACATCGACCACCGCGACACCATCTTCACCGAAGACCTACTGATCCGGCTCCTCGGCGCCCTGCGCGACCCCGCCACCGGACACCCCCGCCTCGGTACCGCCGAGTTCGATGTCGACACCACGCAGCCCAGGAGACAGAGACTGATCGGCGTGGACGTGGTCGCCTCCGCACCATCGCCCGCCCCGTAGGCACATGTCCGCTCTGCGGCGGCGGGCGCTAAGGGGCGGCCGCGGAGAATCCCTTCGGCCGCGGCGGGGGACTGTAAAACGTTCGGCTCTGTCTCACATTCGGTGGTGACGGAGCGTAAGAGCCGAGCGGCGCTGCTTGCAGAGAGTACGGCCGGCGCCCTGACCTCGATGGTTCGAAGGGATGGCAGTGCCCCGAGGTCGCTGGACCTGTCGCGCCATACTCTCGCGGACAGATACCGGGCCGGTCAGCCAGTACCGGAAAACGACCGCCACGGTCCGCTGACCTGCGGACTTTCGTCTATGACCTGCCCGGCATGACTGTCGCTGTCCGTCACCACCGGAAGTGAGACAGAGCCGAACGTTTTACAGTCCCGTGCGCCCTGCTGCACTTCCCGCCGGACGCGGATGACCCCTGGGCCATCGTCCACCGTCTGGTCGACGCCCTGGCCCCGGGCAGCTACGTCGTCATCAGCCACGCCACCGGCGGCCCCCGCGGACTACCGGCGGCCGGCCACGGCTTCCCGGACCTCCGCGGTGGGGGGAGTGCCGCGGAGGTGAGCCAGCGCCGCCCCCTCCACGTCGATGTTGGGCAGGAGCCGGTCGAACCGGCGCGGCAGGCTCCACGCCCGACCGCCCAGCAGGGCGAGCACGGCGGGGACGAGCGCCATGCGGACGACGAAGGCGTCGAAGAGCACCGCGACCGCCAGCCCGAACCCGAGCATCTTGATCAAGTGGTCCTCGGCACCGATGAAGCCGGAGAACACCGCCGTCATGATCAGCGCGGCGGCGGTGACCACCCGGGCGCTGGAGCGGAAGCCGGAGACCACCGCCTGACCGGGCCGGTCGCCGTGGACGTAGGCCTCGCGGATCCGGGAGACGAGGAAGACCTCGTAGTCCATCGCCAGACCGAACAGGATGCCCACCAGGAAGATCGGCATCATGCTCATGAGAGGACCGGTGTGTTCCACGCCTAGCAGCGCGGCGCCGTGGCCTTCCTGGAAGACCAGGACGACGGCTCCCAGAGCCGCGAGGACGGAGAGCAGATAGCCCAGGGCGGCCTTGAGGGGCACCAGGAAGGACCGGAGGACCAGCAGGAGGAGCACGACCGCCAGGCCGACCACGACCGCCAGGTACGGCACAAGCGCGGACCGGATCCGCTCCGCGATGTCGATGTCCACCGCGGTGGAGCCGGTGACCTCGAAGTCCACCCCCTTACCCGCCCGCGCCTCGACGCCGGGGCGCTCGTCGCGGATGGTATTGACCAGTTCGATCGTCTCGGCCTCGGAGGGGCCGGTGGAGGGGACTGCGGAGAACACCGCGGTGTCGCCGCTCTCGTCGAACCGGGCGGGGGACACGGAGACGATCCCGTCGGTGGCGCCGATCTCCCCCCTGATCACCGACACGGCGCGCTCGGGAGCCGCGGCACCTTTCGTGTCCACGACGATGGTCAGCGGCCCGTTGAACCCTGGACCGAAGCCCTGCGCGAGCGCGTCGTACGCGCGGCGCTCGGTGCTGGTGACGGGCTTGGCCTCGTCGCCCGGCATGCCGAGCTGGAGGCCCGCCACCGGAAGGGCGAGCGCGCCCAGTGCCGCGGTGCCCAGCAGCAACACGGGCAGCGGGCGGTGGATCACCAGACGTGCCCAGCGGCTGCCGCCGTTGTCCCGCGCGGCGGTGCGACCGCTCCTCTTCCCCGTGCGGATCGCGCGGGCAAGTACGGCGTTGGGCCAGAACCCGAGCAGGGCCGGAAGCAGGGTCAGGCAGACCAGGACGGAGATCAGGACGGCGCCGGCGGCGCTCAGGCCCATCTTGGTGAGCAGCGGGATGTTCACGACGGACAGACCGGCCAGGGCGATGACGACGGTCAGACCGGCGAAGACGACAGCGGAGCCGGCGGTTCCGGCGGCGAGTCCGGCGGCCTCGTGGGGAGCGTGCCCGGCGGCCCGTTCCTCACGGTAGCGGGAGACGACGAACAGGGCGTAGTCGATGCCGCAGGCCAGGCCGAGCATCGTGGCGAGCGTGCCGGTCGTGCCGGACAGGCCGAAGACGTCGGCCAGCGAGAGAATCGCGGCCATGCTGACACCGACGCCCAGGAAGGCGGTCAGTATCGGCAGTCCGGCCGCGGCCATGGACCCGAAGGTGACCAGCAGGACCACCGCGGCCACGGCGATGCCCACGGCTTCCGCCTCCTCGCCCGAAGAGGGCTCGGTGGCCAGGGCGTTCCCGCCGATCTCGACGACCAGGCCCGTGTCCCGTGCCTGCTCGGCGGCGTCCGCCACGCGTTCCTTGCTCGCCTCGCCGAGATCGGCCGCCCGGTCCCGGAAGGTGACGGTGGCGTAGGCCGTCCTGCCGTCCTCGCTGACCGCCCCGGCCCGGAAGGGGCCGACCGCGGAGGCGACCCGGTCTCCGTCCGCGATCTCGTCCACCGCACGCTCGACGGCGGACCTGTTCCCGGCGTCCGTGACCTTCTCCCCCGTGGGGGCGACGAAGACGATCCGCGCCACCGCCCCGCGGGTCGAGGCGTTCGGGAAGCGCTCCTCCAGCAGATCGGACGCCTTCTGTGACTCGACGCCGGGCATGACGAAGCCGTCGTCCCGGGGAGCGGGCGCGGTGGCGCCCGCGAAAACGGCGGAGCCCAGGACCGCCACCCACAACAGGGTGACCGTCCAGCGCCTGCGGAAGGCCGTACGGCCCACGCGGTAAAGAAGAGTTGCCATGACGGGGAAAGCCTCCACAACGGTGGTGCGAAACGACAGGGGAGCGGGGCGTCCTCGTCCGCCCCGGCGAACATCCGGAGGGACCGCCCCCGCGCTCTCCACGATCCCGTTCCCTGCGCACCGCGACGAGGGAGTGCTCTCCCCGATCGGTGGTGTAGCGGGCTACACCGGCCGGACCACGGCGCCCGGCCGTCGCGGCACGTCGCGGACGGACAGGGATCCGGCCGCTCACCGCACGTGCTCACCACACACAGGGAAGGTCCACGACCACCACGGTCGGTCCTCCCGGAGGACTCGTCACCACGACCGTGCCGTCCAGCGCGGCCACCCGGCGGCGGATGCCGAGCAGCCCGGTGCCGCCGGCCTCGTCGGCACCGCCCGAACCTTCGTCCTCGACGACCGCTCGCAGCCCGGTGCGCAGGCGCTCCAGCCGTACCGTCGCCCGTTCGGACCCGCTGTGCTTGGCCACATTGGTGAGCGCTTCGGCCACCGCGAAGTAGGCTGCCGCCTCCACCGCGGCCGGAGCCCGCCCGCCGCTCTCCACCGCCCCATCCACCCGTACGGTCACGTCCAGTCCGCTGCCGGCCGCCAGCGCCTGTACAGCGCCGACCAGACCGCGGTCGGTGAGGACGGGCGGATGGATACCCCGGACCACGTGCCGCAGCGCGGCCAACGCCTCCTCCACGTGGTCGTGGGCATCGTCCAGCAGCGCGCGTACGGCGGCCGGATCATGGTCACAAGCGCGCTTGGCGAGTCCGATCCGCATGGACAGCGTGACCAACTGCGCCTGCACGCCATCGTGCAGGTCGCGTTCGATGCGGCGCAGCTCGGCGCCGTGCGCGGCGGTCGCGGCCGCCCGCGTCTCGGCCAGCTCCTCGACGCGGGCGGCGAGCAGCGCCTCCGGAGAGGGCCTGAGCAGCGCCTGCGACCAGCGGGCGTCCAGGTCGGCCAGTCGGCCGATCAGCGGCAGTACCACGGCCTTCCGGCGCAGCACACCGCTCCACACGCCGTCGACGACCGCAGCGAGCGGCCACAGCGGCACCGCGAGCGCGGACAGCAGCAGGCCGTAACCGGAGTGCGCGGCCATCCATCGCAGGTCGCGCCGGGTGCCGGGATCCCCGAGCACACCGCGCAGCCGCTCACGCAGCCCGGCGGGGACCGGCCGGTACGCCTCCGGGATCCTCCGGCCCGTCCGGGCGGCCGTCTGAACCCGCTTGGCCCCGGCGACGCGACGGACCATCAGCACCGTCTCGGGCAGCAACCACAGCCCGAATCCGGCGAGGGAGCCCAGCACCGCGACCACCAGCATGACGCCGAGGAAGTCCACACCGACGGCCAGTGCCCCCGTCACCGCCAGATACCTGGTGGCCGTGGCGGCCTCGCCCATCGCTTTCCGCATGGCGCCCAGCCTAGGCGGGGCGGCCCGCCTCCCGAGGTGGAGCCCGCTCCCTGGAGGGGGTGTAGCGGGCTCCACCCCCTCCGGGCCGGCCGCCCGGGTCCAGGTAGTCTCCTGCCCCTGCGTTCCGACCCCATGTCCCGCCCGGGACGCCGTGACTGTGCTGGAGCCGCCGTGCGCGTGGTGATCGCCGAGGACAACGCCCTGCTCCGGGAAGGACTGGTGCTGTTGCTGGCCTCGGCCGGGCACGAGGTGACGGCCGTCGCCGGTGCCGGGCCGGAAATTCTGCCGATGCTGCTGGAACACCGCCCTGATGTGGCCGTGCTCGACGTGCGGATGCCGCCGGGCTTCCGCGACGAGGGACTGCGGGCCGCCCTGCGGGCCCGGGCCGAGATCCCCGGACTGCCGGTGCTGGTGCTCTCGCAGTACGTGGAGGGGACCTACGCCGCCGAACTGCTGGGCGGCGGCGCCACCGGGGTCGGCTATCTGCTGAAGGATCGGGTGGGCCGCGTGGACGAGTTCCTGGAGGCGCTGGAACGCGTCGCGGACGGCGGCACGGCCCTGGACCCGGAAGTGGTCGACGAACTGCTGACGCGGCGGCGCGGCTCGCCGCTGGACTCCCTGACCCCCCGTGAGAAGGAGGTGCTGAAGCTCATGGCCGAGGGACACGACAACACCACCATCGCGAAGACGCTCGTCGTTACGGAGCGCTCGGTCAGCAAGCACATCGGCAACGTCTTCCTGAAACTCGGTCTGCCGCAGAGCGACAGCGGCCACCGCCGGGTCCTGGCGGTGCTGGCCTATCTGAACAACCGGTAGACGCGGCCGCCGGGTGGCGAGCGCCTCTCGTCACCGTGTGCGTCGCGAACGGTCGGTCCGGCCCGGACGGACCGCGCCGACCGCCGTCAGCGGTTACCTGGCGTGGAAACCGTAGACGTGGTAGGTGTCGGCGCCGGTGAAGGGGGCCGACGTGTGGGGCGGGAGCACTTCGAGGGCCCATCCCGGGCGTTGTCACGTTGGCTGACCGGCCTGGGATGATTTTGGAGTTGGCTGTGCCGGGGAGGGGTTCGCTCGTGTCGTCCGCGTCGCCGTCGTACAAGGGGCACCGGTACCCGGTCGAGGTGATCGCGCACTGCGTGTGGCTGTACTTCCGTTTCCCGCTCAGCTTCCGCGAGGTCGAGGAGCTGATGCTCGAGCGCGGCGTGCTCGTCTCCCACGAGACGGTCCGGCGCTGGTGCGCGAAGTTCGGGCAGACCTACGCCAACGGCCTGCGCCGCCGCCAGCCCCGGCCGGGCGACAAGTGGCACCTGGACGAGGTCTTCGTGAGGATCAACGGTGAGCTGAAGTACCTGTGGCGGGCCGTGGACGCCGACGGCACCGTCCTGGACATCCTCGTGCAGAACCGCCGGGACAAGGTTACGGCCAGGCGCTTCTTCCGCCGCCTGATGAAGAAGACCCGCACGGTGCCCCGGGTGATCATCACCGACAGGCTCCGCTCCTACGACGCCGCCCACCGCGAGGTCATGCCCTCCGTCGAGCACCGGCAGTCGAAGTACCTCAACAACCGGGTGGAGAACAGCCACCAGCCCACCCGCCAGCGTGAACGCGCCATGAAGGGCTTCCGCAGCGTCGGTACCGCCCAGCGGTTCTTGTCCGCGTTCAGCGGTATCTCACCCCACTTCCGGCCCCGCCGCCACCTGATGACCGCCCCCGGATACCGCGCCGAGATGACCATCCGCTTCGCGATCTGGGATCAGGTCACCGGCGCTGCCCACCTGCCCACCACGGCCTGAGCGCAGGTCCGGACCGCCGGCCACCACGTCCCGACGCCCCATCAGACAGTCACGCACCCAACAACGTGACAACGCCCCTCCAGGCCACCAACCGCACCGACCAGCAGGACCCCCGCTGGAAGCGGCTCTACGCCACCCGGTCCAGCATCGAAGGAACCATCTGCGAACTCGTCAACGCCCACCGAGCCCACCGCAGCCGCTACCACGGCCACCGAAAGACCCACATCCAACACGTTCTGACCGGCATCGCCATCAACATCGAACGCCTCGCCTCACGAGCACATCACCGCCCCAGAGGTCTCACGGCGTTCCAGCTCTACCCCGACTCGCGCGACCTGACCTGGGAATGCTGGTGGCGACAAGGCAAATGAGCTCAATCCTCAAGATTCCCGACAGAGTCGCTCAGGATATGCGTACGGGCGCTTACAGTGCGCGACCATCGGGGAGCGGGTCGCGTTCCGGGCCGCGCGATGCGCGCCGACTCGCGGCGCGTCAACTCGTGGCGCGCCGAGGGGAATTGCAGGATCTTCAGGTTGTTGGTGTGTTAATGTGATCACGTCGAGGCGATAAATGTGCGACTTTGATGGAGGGTGCGCCCGAGGGTATGTGTGGACCAACACCTTTTGACGGCGTCCTGCGGGGTCGGACCACTCGCACTCAACCTTCTGGGAATCACATGTGTGAAATGGGGAAAATTGAAGTCTTCTCGCTTTCGTAAGATCACCGCTGCGGCCGGTGTCACCGCGGCTGCCGTGATGATGTCCATCGCCGGTACATCGAGCGCGTCGGCCGTGGTCATTCACAAGGAAGAAATCCTCACCGCCGAGGTGTGCGTCATCCGTGGCAACGGAATGGTCGCCAATGGGACCGCCATCGGGTTCACCTGCAACCCGAAGCGCGAGCCGGTCTGGGTTCTGACCTGGTGGTAGGGCGCGTCGGAAGCGGGCTGTCCGTCCGGCAGGGAAGAATCAGGGGGCGCGCCTGACGCGGCTGCATTTCCTTCAGCCGTGGTGAACGGTCCATCGACTCGGTCGGTGGACCGTTTCACTGAGCCTCCGCCAACCTGAAGACGCAGGCAGAAGGGCTGGTGTGACCGGTTCGCGGAGTGCTCGCGCTGGTATTGATCCGAAACGGTTCGGGTTCTGGGTCGTTGGTGGTGTGTGAGCGATCTGGTGGGGGACGCGCGGTATCTGTCGCCGTCGGCGCGGGAGGCCCTGCGGTTGCGGGCAGTGGCCGCGTTGGTGGCGGGGCGGGACCGTGAGGACGTCGCGGCGGTGTTCGGGGTGTCGCTGAAGGCGGTGGACGGCTGGTGGGCGAAGTGGCAGGCCGGTGGCCGGGAGTCGTTGGTCGTGCGGCCGCGGGGCAAGCCGGTGGGTGTGCATCAGGTGCTGGGCGAGGCCGAGCAGGCCGCCGTGCGGCAGGCCGTCCTGGATCATCGGCCCTGTGACGTGGGGCTGAGCGGGCAGTTGTGGACGCGGCGGCTGGTGGGTGAGCTGATCGCGAAGCTGTACCGGGTGCGGCTGACCGAGCCGGGGGTGGGCAAGTACCTCAAGCGGTGGGGACTGTCGTTCCAGCGGCCGGACAAGCGGGCCGTCGAGCAGGACCCGCAGGCTGTCCGGCGCTGGCACGAGGAGACCTGGCCGAAGATCCGTGCGCGGGCGAAGAAGGACGGCGGCGAGATCCTCTTCGCCGACCAGGTCGGCATCCGCTCCGACCAGGTCACCGGCCGTACCTGGGGTGAGAAGGGCGGGACGCCCGTGGTGCGGCGGAGCGGGAACCGGTTCTCGGTGAACGCCATGTCGGCGATCAGCACCAGGGGCCGGATGCACTTCATGGTCTTCGCCGAGCACTTCACCGCCGAGGTGATGTGCCGCTTCCTGGACCGGCTCGCCGGCCACTTCGACCACAAGGTCCATCTCGTGGTCGACGGGCACTCCGCCCACCGCTCCAGGAAGGTTCGCGCCTGGCTCGCCGCCCACCCCGACGACGTCGAGCTGCACTTCTTGCCGCCGTACTCGCCCGAGCTCAACCCTGATGAACTGGTCAACGCCGACCTCAAGCACAGCTTGCCCAAGCAGCACCGGGCCCGCGATCAAACCGAACTCGCCGCCGAGACGCGCCGATTCTTCCGCAGACGCCAGCGGCAACCGCACATCGTCCGCGGCTACTTCGGCGGCCCCACCGTCCGTTACACCCTGGACGAGAACCCTATGAGTTTCTGATCAATACACCTGGATCACTGAAGCATCGGTCGTGAAGAATGCCGTCACCGCGTTCGAGGTGTACCTGGAGAAGGCGTTGCAGGAAGCCCTCGGCTCGTCCCTCACCATGGACGGCAAGAAGCACACCATCACGCTGGCCTCCCCGCCGAAGTTCGAGTCGCCGGGTTGGAAGACCCTGGTCACCGCGCACAAGATACTCGGAACCGAGGTCGAGACCGACGAAGTGACATGGGCCAGGGAGCTGCGGCATCTGCTGACGCACCAGAACGGCGAGCTGCGCAGCGAGGATGCACTGGCGCGGTTCCGGGACCTGGACGCGGAGCGCGGCCAGGGCGAGACCGACCGAGCGCACATTGGAGGCAAAGTTCCCCTCGGTGCTCCGCGCGTGCTGAAGATCCTCGACTCTCTCGCTGCAGTGATCCGAATGGCCGATGCTCCAGCTTGGGCCATGTGCTGGTCCCTCACTGGCCGTGAACGCTGGTCGGAGGTCATGACAGAGCTATACATACAGAAGTGCATCGTCATCGAACCTGTCTGAGCGGACGGTGCAAGGCCCGGTGACCGGCTTCTGGTCGCGTAACGAGCTGACAGCCTTCTCTGAAGGCGCTGTCAGCACTGCACATGACGGGCCCGGACTCGACGAGGATAGGGGGTATGGGACGAGTTTCTCGACGACGTGCAGAACGCCGCAATGCACCGCGAGCACGCCCCGAGACTGGCACCAACCACGGTGCCGTGGTGCTGGAGCGGTATCTCATCCGTCCGGCAACCTCCGACGACGACGCTGAGACGGTGCGCGCGCTTTTGGGACCGGTGGACTTCATGGAACGGAGGCGGTGCCCATGAGCGCACCCACACCCGCCGGACCCGCACCCGAAGGACGCGGCCTGAAGCCCTCCGCCTTCGGCCGGCCTTCCCCGGCCCTGCTGGCCCGAGCCGACCGCGGCTACGCCCGCTTCCTCGCCCAGGCGGCCCCGGACGACCGCACCGACGACCACGACCAGGACGACGCGGCGAGGCGTCGGTGAGCGACACCTACACCGTGCTCCACGACCCCCACGGCCTGGTCGACGCCGAACTGCCGCTGGACCGAGCCCCGTACGAAGCGCTCGTCACCACCGTCCTCGCGTGGCAGGACCCGAACCTTCACGCCCCGCGACTACGAGCAGTTCGCCCTCCAGCTCACCGGGCACGCCCGCGCCCTCGCCGCCGACGTCCAACGCCACGCCGCCGCCCTGCCGAAGAACGACGGCCGCGGCGCTCTCGCCGACGTCATTCTCCGCGAAGCCGCCGGCCGCCTCTCCCCACCGATCCAGGGCACCGCCCGCTGCGCCCAGAACCGCGCCCGGCTCGTACGGGCCCTGTACGAACGCCTGGACCGCCTGGCGGCCGCGCCCGTCGACCGGGCCGTCTGAACGGCCGCGCACCCGGGCGCGACCACGGACCCCGGGTGCGCGGCGCAGCAACCAGGGCGAGCCGCTGGCGGGCGCCGTCGTCACGCGGCATCGTCAGGCGGGGAAATCGGCGGGCGCGGCCGTACCCCCTACGAATGGCCCTCGGTCAGCTGGCTGGCGGTGTTCTCGATCCACAGCAACGCCCACTCGACTCCAGCACGCCATCCGGGGTCTGCGCTGTCGTACCGGCCTTCCGCGTCGGCTCGGATGCTAGCCGCGAGGGTGCGCAGGTCCTTCTGCAGTCCCTGACGCCGGGCGGTGTCCATGGCCTGGATCATCTCGTCAGTGATGTCACCGGGTCGGAGTACGCTCATCGCCCCACGGTCTGCAGCACCTGCTCAGCCGGGCTCGCTGGAGTCCTGACGAGGTGCGTGATGACCTGCAGAATTTCGTGGCCGAGAGACTCGGCGGCCCGGATGGTGTGCTGATCGTCGATGACACCGGCTTTTTGAAGAAGGGCACGGTCTCGGTCGGAGTGCAACGCCAGTACTCGGGGACTGCCGGCCGCACGGAGAACTGTCAGATAGGGGTCTTCGCCGCCTACGCCTCCTCGCGCGGACGGGCTCTGGTGGACCGGGAGTTGTATCTGCCGAAGTCCTGGACGGGCGACCGGGACCGCTGCCGGGCGGCGAAGATACCCGAGGACCGTGATTTCGCGACCAAGGGCGACCTGGCCAAGGACATGATCCAGCGGGCCCTGGCGTCGCCGCTGCCGATCGCCTGGGTGACCGCGGACTCGGCCTATGGCCAGGAATGGCGGCTGCGGCGGATGCTGGAGGAAGCCGGTGTCGGCTACGTCCTGGCCGTGCCGAAGTCCCAGCACACGCTCGCGGGCCGCATCGACTTCGCGATAGCCCAGGCGCCGGACGACGCCTGGGAACGCCACTCGTGCGGGAACGGCGCGAAGGGACCCCGCGTCTACGACTGGGCCGCGGCGAAGCTGCCCTCCGTCCCGGACTTCGACGGCGAGAACCCCACCCACGACCGGTGGGTACTGGCCCGCCGCAGCCTGACCCGCCCCAGGAGATCGCCTACTACCTCGCCTACGCGCCAGCCGGCACCGCCGTTGCCGAACTCGTCCGCGTCGCCGGCAGCCGGTGGGCGATCGAGGAGTGCTTCCAGGCCGCGAAGAACGAGTGCGGCCTGGACGAGTACGAGGTCCGCCGCTATCCAGGCTGGTACCGGCACATCACCCTGGCCATGCTCGCTCACACCTTCCTCGCCGCCATGGCCGCCGCAGCCGGGACCGAAAAGGGGGCAGCAGAAACGGTTCCGGCGCCCTCACGACCCTCACCGTGGCGGAAGTCCGGCGGCTCCTGGCAGCTCACTGCCCGTCGCCGCCTCAGCGCCGACGCATCGAACGCGCACTGAAGTGGTCACACTGGCGACGTCGCCACCAGGCAACCGCCCAACGGTGCCACTGCAAGCGCCGCTGTAGAGGTTACGAACTTCCGCCACCCGGTCTCACGACAGGTCAGTAGACTCGGTTTGACGCCCCTGACCAGCAGGAATAGCGAAGTGCGGCTGGAGTACTAGGACCAGCGGTGCAGCGCGGCCCGGGCCGGCAGTGTGACCGCCAGCAGGGCCAGGCCGCCGGTGGCGACCGCGAAGCATCCATACGCCAGCGGAGGCACGTACGGCATGTCACCGGTCACGCCGCTCATCATCGGGATCAGCGTGGCCGCGGCGATCGCGGAGCCGAGGACCAGGCCCACCACGGCGACCAGCAGGCCCTCCCAGCGGAGCATCGTCATCACCTGACGCCGGGTGGAGCCGACGAGGCGCAGCATGCCCAGCTCGCGGCGGCGGTCCAGGACCGTCATCACCAGGGTGTTGACCGCGGCGACGGCGGCGAACCCGCCGAGGACCGCGGCCATGGTGTTGTTCATCCAGGCGCCCAGCTTCGCGTCGCGGTTCTGCTCGGTGGCGTAGCCGGAGGCATCGGTGACCTCGCCCAGGGCGGTGAGCGACTTCTCCGAGCCGCCCCGTACCAGGAGCGTGCTGTCGAAGCCCGAGGTGACGTGCCCGGCCAGGGACGCCCGGTCCATGGTCACCGTGGCCAGGCCGAGGCCGCGGTCGTAGACCGCGACGATCTCGGGGCTGACCTCCGTCCCGTCGGGGAGGTAGAGCGGGAGCCGGTCGCCGACACCGGCGTCCGCCGAGGTCGCCAGGTTCTTGCCGATGGCGATACGCCCCTCGCCGAGCCGGTCGAGGCTGCCGTCGCGTACGTCCAGGTCCTGCACCTTCGCCAGCTCGGCGCCAGAGCCGGTGACGCCCTGGGTGGCCGCGCCCTGGAGCGACTTGAACTCGCCGGAGCCGGTCGGCACCAGCACCTGCGTGTTCAGCAGCCCGACGGCCGCCTCCACGCCCGGCGCGCGGGCGGCGCGTGCCGCCGCGTCCACCGGGAGCCCGGCCGGGTCCGTCACCACGTGGTCCGCGGTGATGCCCGCGCGCAGCTGCTTGTCGGCGGCGTGGGTCTCGCTCGTGTGCATGAACACGAGGGTCGAGGAGAAGGCCACGGCGAGCACGATCGGGGTGATCGCGGAGGCGAGGCGGCGGGCGTTGGTACGGGAGTTGACGGCCGCGAGCTCGGCGGACGGGCCCGCGCCGCGCAGCGGGAGGCCGAACAGGCCGGCGCACAGCCGTGCCACCAGCGGGCCGAGCAGCCCGACGGCGAGCATGAAGAGCATGACGACGCCGAGGGCGGCGCCGGCCGCGTCGTCCCCGGCGGAGCGGGCGGACACGCCGGTGAGGATCGTGCCTCCGACGAGGGCGCCGACGCCGAGGAGGGTACGGACCAGACCGGGCCGCAGCCGCTCCACCGACGCGTCCGACAGCGCCTGTCCGGGCTTGATCTTCGCGGGCCGGCGCCCGGCCGTCCAGCCTGCGCCGAGCGCGGTGAGCAGCCCCATGACGACGGCGGCGAGCAGCGGAAGCCCGGAGACGTGCAGGTCCACGGCGCGCGGGATGGTGCCCCGGTCCTGGAGCTGCCCGAACCACCAGTGGGCGAGCCCGATGCCGGGCAGGCAGCCGATGATCCCGGCGAGCGGCGCGACGAGCAGTGCTTCGGAGGCGACCGCGCGGCGGACCTGCCGCGGGGTGGCGCCGACGGCGCGCAGCAGGGCGAACTCGCGGGCCCGCTGACCGACCGAGAGCGCGACGGTTCCGGCGGCCGTGAAGACCGCGACGATGGCGGCGATGCCGCCGAAGGAGCCGCCGATTCCGAAGAGCATCACCTTGGCGTATCCGAGGCCCGGGTCCTCGACGGCACCGCGGTCGTCGCCGGTGTGGACCTGGACGCCGGAGCCGGCCAGGGCCTGCTTCACGGCGCCGGCGAGGGCGTCGGCGTCGGTGCCGTCCTCCGCCAGCACGATGACGGCGTCGGCCTTGCCGGGATGCCCGGCGAGCACGGGGGCCTGGGTGTCGGCGAACCAGGTCAGGGCGCCCGCGTCGCCGGAGTCGCGGGCGGTCTCCGCGGGGCCGGCCTCGGCGACGCCAGCGACGCGGAAGTCCTGCCGGCCGGCGGCGGTCTCCAGTACGACGGTGTCGCCGACCGCGGCGTGCGCGGCGCGGGCCGTTCCCGCGTCGAGGACGACTTCCCCCTCGCGGGGTGCGGAGCCGGTGGTCAGCGAGGTGCCGGTGAAGGTGTGCGAGCCCCATCCGTGCGCGGTGAGCACACCTCCCGGAACATTCAGTGCACGGGCGCCGGCGTCCGTCGCGCGCACCGGGAAGGTGAAGTCCGCGACGGCGGTGGCCGCACCCGGCGCCCCGGCGGCCTTCACAGCCAGCCCGGCGTCCATCCGTGCCGTGTCCGGCAGGGGCGTCGCCTCCTTCTCGCGGTCCTCGCCGCTGCCGGTGACGACGTACTTGTTCTGGTCCGCCGCCGCGACGACCGGCGCGTTCGCGTACCGTTCCGGCGGCACGGAGGCGCGCAGGCTGGTCTCGAGCAGGATTCCGCAGGCCGAGACGATCAGTGCGGACATCAGCAGCGCGAGGAAGGTCCCCGCGAAGGACGCGGGCTTGAAGCGGACGGCCTCACGGGCGAGTCCGTTGGGGCGCCTCATGCCGCCACCCCCGCCATCGCACCGGAGCGGGAGGTGCGCGAGGTGAGCACGGCCATCCGTGCCGCGATCTGCTCCGCCGAACCGCGCTCGAGGTGGTCGGCGAAGGCGCCGTCGGCGAGGAACAGCACACGGTCGGCCCAGGCGGCCGCGGCCGGGTCGTGGGTGACCATGACAACGGTGGCGCCCAGAGCGTCCACCGCGTTGCGCAGCAGGCCGAGGACCTCGGCGGCGGTGCCGGTGTCGAGTGCGCCGGTGGGTTCGTCCGCGAAGATCACGTCGGGGCTGGTGACCAGGGCGCGGGCGACGGCCACGCGTTGCTGCTGACCGCCGGAGAGCTCTCCGGGCCGGCGCTTCGCCTTGTCGGCGAGTCCGACCCGGGCGAGCACCGCGGCCGCCCGGCGCCGGTCCTGGCGCTGCCCGGCCAGGCGTATAGGCAGCAGCACGTTCTGCTCCACGGTCAGCGACGGCAGCAGGTTGAACGCCTGGAAGACGAAGCCGAGGCGGCTGCGGCGCAGCTCGGTGAGCTCGTTCTCACTCATGCCGGTGATCTCCGTGCCGCCGAGGCGCACGGATCCCGCCGACGGCCGGTCGAGCCCGGCAGCGCACTGCAGGAAGGTGGACTTGCCTGACCCGGACGGGCCCATGACCGCGGTGAACGTGCCGCGCGGCAGGGCGAGGTCGATGCCCGCGAGGGCGTGCACCGTGCCCGCCCCGTGGCCGTACTGCCGCCGGACGTCGCGCAGTTCGACGGCGAGACCGGGCGTGGCGGCCGGGGCCTTGGGCCGGTTGTCCGCCTTCTGCCGCTTGCCCCTGCGTAGCTTCATGTCCCGTCTCCCTCTCATGTGCACTTTCTGTGACGGGTGAAGAGTGCGGGGACGGCTGAGCGCCGGGCGTCATACCGGGGAGCCAATGTGGGGGTGCTACCGCGGTAGGGGGCGGGGGTGGTCCTACTCGCCCGGAGCGACCAGCCCCGACTCGTAGGCGAAGACCACCGCCTGGGCGCGGTCGCGCAGGTCAAGCTTGGTCAGGACGCGGCTGACGTGCGTCTTCACCGTCTGCTCAGCCAGCACCAGCGTCTGCGCGATCTCCCCGTTCGACTGCCCGCGGGCCACCAGCGTGAGGACCTCGGTCTCGCGTTCCGTCAGGCCTTTGAGCCGCAGCGCGGGCTTGCCCCGGACGGCGGGACGCTGCTTGGCGAAGTCCGCGATGAGGCGGCGCGTCACGGAAGGGGCGAGCAGCGCGTCGCCCGAGGCCACGACGCGGACCGCCGCGATGAGGTCGGCCGGCGGCGCATCCTTGAGGAGGAAGCCGCTCGCGCCCGCCCGGAGCGCCTCGTAGACGTAGTCGTCGACGTCGAAGGTGGTGAGCATCAGGACGCGCGGCCGGTGTGCCACACCGGGTGCCGGCTCCAGGAGGCGGCGTGCGGCCTCCAGCCCGTCCATCTCGGGCATCCGCACGTCCATCAGCACGACGTCCGGGTGGGTACGCCGGCTCAGCTCGACGCCCTGCGCGCCGTCGGGGGCCTCGCCCACCACGTCGATGTCGCTCTGGGCGGCCAGCAGGGCGGCGAAGCCGGCCCGCACCATGGCCTGGTCGTCGACGATGATGACGCGCGTCGTCATGTGAAGTCCTTTTCAGCCAAGGAAGTTCAGGGGAAGTTGGGCGGCGACCCGGAAGCCGCCGTCCGGTAGCGGCCCCGTGTCGAGGCTGCCGCCGACGAGCCGCACCCGCTCGCGCATGCCGACGAGGCCGTGCCCGGTGTCGCCCACCTCGAGCGGCCCGTCGGGTGGCTGGGGCGGCGGTCCGTTGACGACCAGGACGGTGAGCCGCGCACCGTCCTGCGGATCGGACTCCGTCACCGACAGCGACACCTGCGTGCGGGCACCCGGCGCGTGCCGCACGACGTTCGAGAGAGCCTCCTGGACAATCCGGTACACGGACAGGCCGACCGCCTCGGGCACCTCGACGTCGCAGGGGGTGAACTCCACCGGCCCGCGGGCCCTCGCCGTCACTTCCACCAGCTGCCCGATCTGCGCCAGGCCCGGCTGGGGCACGAGCTCGCCGTGTGCCTCCTCATTGCGCAGCACGCCGAGGAGCCGTCGCATCTCGCCGAGCGACTCGCGCGCGGTCGCCGCGATGGACGTGAACTCCTCCCGCACGTCCGGCGGCAGCCTGTCGAGGCGGTACTCCGCGGTGTCCGCCTGCACCGTGATGACGGACATGTGGTGTGCCACCACGTCGTGCAGCTCGCGGGCGATCCGGGCGCGCTCCTCCAGCAGCGTCCGCCGGCCACGTTCGGCCTCGCTGATCGTCTCCTGCTCGACCAGCCTGCGCTGCACCTCGGACCGCTCGTGCAGCGCACCGCCCAGCAGGAGCGCGACGCCCCCGAGGATGGTGAACAGCAGGCCCATGGCGCCGAAGCCATGGGGCGCGACGAACCCCAGGGCCACGTTCGCGGTGGCCGTGGCCAGCCACACCAGCAGCAGTGTCCGGCGTCGCTCGCGCAGCCCCAGGGCGAGGCAGAGGCCGACGTACCCGACGATCTCCATGGGCGGGAACGGCCACAGCAGCCGCTCCTGGAAGTCGACGGTGAGCAGGGCGAGCGCCCCGGCGACGTCCGCGACGAAGACCACGTACCAGGCCTGCAGCGGCCGTACGACGGCGAGCAGCAGCGGCGCGGCCTGCGCGACGGCCAACCCGCCAGCGACGCCTCCGGTCAGGCCGTAGTCGGCGGTGAGGACCACGATGGTCGTGGGCAGCAGGGCGACGCACAGCACGAACGCCACGGCCCATGGCAGCAGCCGCACCCATCGCCGCGAGGCCCCCGCGAGCAGTGCGCGCGGGCGTTCCTCCTCCACTGAGGTCATGCGCACCAGCCTATGTGCGCCGCGACGGCGTCCGGAGTGGCGCAAGGCGTCGGCTCCTCAGATGTCGGCACGCAGCGGTTCTCCCACTTCGTACATGTGCCGCAGGGCTTGACGGCAGGAGTCGACGAGGTCGGTCTCCGCGTAGGGGATGCCGAGGTCACGGCAGCGTGCCTTCACCATGGACTGGGCGAGCCTCAGGTGCGGGCGGGGCATGCTGGGGAACAGGTGGTGCTCGATCTGGTAGTTGAGGCCCCAGAGGAACCAGCCGGTGAGGAAGCTGCCCCTGACGTTGCGGGACGTGAGGATCTGGAGCCGCAGGTGTTCCCAGCAGCAGGTTGCCGTGGATGAGCCCGATACGGCGGTTGGTGGCGCGGTTGCCGCTGATCTGGGCATGGCCCGCGTCGTGGCCGATGAACGCCGGGCGGGCACACAGGACGGCGAGGACGGAGGCCAGCGCGACGACCCACCAGGAGCCGCCGATGAGCGCCATGCCGGTGACGATGGCGGCAAGACCCAGTGCGTTGGTCGCGATGGTGTGCGCGTACCAGCCGGGGCGCCGGTCGAGCAGCCCCTGTCCCTTGACGTCACGCAGCAGCGGCGTGAACTCGCTGCCCGCGTCCGGTGGGGCTTGTCGCGCGGTGGCGTTCTCGGGGTGCGGCGGAGGCGAGCTTCGCCGTGTGCTGTCGGCACGCGTGGTCACTACAGCGGTGGTCGGCAACGTCCTGAAGCGGCGCATCCATCCGTCTCCCTCCGTCTCGTCCGTGGGAAGACGAGAAGGTAGAGACGCGGTGGGCGCCGGGGCGTCACACCAGGGAGCCAAGACGCGGTGATACCCGGGTAGGGGGTGGACCAGGTCCGGTCACTGCGCGGCACGGGCCGCACCGCCCCCGGTGGGCCGCCCCGCGAGCAAGGACCTTCCGAAACGACCACTCCCCCCTACGCCACGATCTCCCCCGCGGCCGCGACGGACCCCGGCGGAATACCCCCGCGTCGGCGGGGAGGACGCCGGGAGTGTTGCTCACGGCTGGGGGTGCTCCGGAACACCCCCGCGGACGCGGGGGGTGCCTCTATGTCTTTCGTCAAGGCGCCCCTGTCGGGGTTGGGGTGATTTGGTCTTGCTGGGGTCATGCGGCGAGTTCGACGTTCGCGGGCGTGCGGGGTTCGTAGAAGGTGCCGTCGCGGAGCATGGCGAACAGGACGCTGATGCGCTGGCGGGCGAGGCGGAGGAGGGCCTGGGTGTGGGTCTTGCCGCGGGCTCGCTGGCGGTCGTAGTAGGTGCGGGAGGCGGGATCGGCGTTCATGCAGGCGAAGGCGAACAGGAACATGGCGCGTTTGAGCTGGCGGTTTCCGCCTCGGGGTGCGTGTTCGCCGTGGATGGAGGTGCCCGAGGACTTCGTGGTCGGGGCGAGGCCGGCGTAAGTGGGCGGTTCGTAAGTTGATGTCCGTTTCCGGTTGAGGTTGCAGCGAGGTCGCTGGTGGGGGTTCCGTCGGCTATTGCTTCCTGGCGAAGTTGCCGGTGTCGGCCTCGGTGAGGATCCCAAGTTTGACCAGGCGTTTCAGCTTGGCACGGGTGCCTTCGACGTTCTTCGGCAGCAGTTCGTGGCCGAGGGCTTCGCAGACGTCCTTGGCCCGTAGCGGTCCGGTCGTCTGGTTGAAGGCGTCGAGGATTCGGGGGTAGTCCGGGTGCTCGGGCAGGTCCGGTGCGACGTCCGGGAGCCGGTCGGCGAGGCCGGTGACGGTCTTACGGGTGATCGCGAGGTGCTCGAGGTGGGTCTCGGCCTCCCGCAGCCGGGTCTGTAGGTCGTCGATCTGTGCGCGGAGGTCACCGGCCAGGGCCCGGGCGGCGTCTTCCTGGAGGCCCAGGGCGTCGAGCAGGGGCTGAAGGTTCACGCTGACACCGCCTGCGTCTCGCGCCAGGTGGGGGCGTTCGCGCCGGTGAGGCGTCGGGTCATGACGTGGGTCATCGCCCAGTAGACGCGGGAGGCGGACGAGGAGGGCTGGTGCTCGTAGTCGCGGACCAGGCGCCGGTGCAGTATCAGGATCCCGTAGGTCTGCTCGACCCTCCACCGCTTCGGCTGCGGCACGAACCCCTTGACCTACGGGTCGCGTGCGACGATCTCGACGTCGATACCCAGGCCGGCGCCGTGCGCGACGACCTGGTTCTTGAAGCCCTGGTCGGCCAGGGCTTTGCGGACGGCGCCGCCGGCGTGCTCGGCAACCTGGTCCAGCAGGACGATACCGGCCGCGTTGTCATGGGTGTTCGCGGCGAGGACGACGACCGCGATGACCAGGCCGAGGACATCCACGGCCAGGCCTCGCTTACGGCCGGGCACCCGCTTGGCCGCATCATGGCCGGTCGTGGAGGCGGGGACCCCGGCGGCCACGTGGACACTCTGGGTGTCCAGGACCACCAGGGTCGGGTCCTCTGCTGAGCTTGTCGGCGTGATGTCGCGAGGCTGACAAGTGACGATTGCCGCGGTATGCCGGAACTGTGAGGTATCCGCAAGGTGGCGGCCTGACCGCCGAGCGGCGGGCGTTTCGCGAACGCATCCGTATGGAGGCGGCCGAGATGTTCGCTGAAGGACAGGACAATGCGGCGGTGGCGAAGGAGCTGCGGGTCAGTGTGCGCTCGGTTCAGCGCTGGCGCCGTTCCTGGCAGGAAGGCGGCCGGCAGACGCTGCACTCCAAGGGATCGGCCGCCCGTCCCAAGCTGGACGAGGCCCTGTTCGCGGTTCTGGAGCAGGAGCTGGCCAAGGGGCCGGTCGCCCACGGCCGGACCAGACCTGGACCCTGGCCAGGATCAAGACGCTGATCGGGCGCCGGTTCCACCGGACCCTCGCGCTCTCGGCCATCGCGCGGATGCTCCGGCGTCACGGGTGGAGTCACCAGGTTCCGGCCCGACGGGCGATCGAGCGTGACGAGGACGCGGTCGCCGGCTGGGTGAAGGAGACCTGGCCCCGGGCAAAAGGGCCGCGGCGGCGCTCGGCGGCTGGATCGTCTTCGAGGACGAAGCCGGCTTCTTGATGACGCCGCCCACCTCCCGCACCTGGGCAAGGCGCGGGCACACGCCCGTGATCCGAGTGAGGGGACGTTCCCAGCGCCGGTTCTCGATCGCCG
>NZ_JBIWGC010000036.1:0-34052 GCF_044763335.1 Streptomyces sp. NPDC096105 | reverse complement strand
ACGTGTGGGCGTTCGCGCTGGGCTGGGCGGTGCTGGCCGGCGTGGTCGGCTTCGTCTACTTCTGGAAGGCAGAGGAGAGGTACGGCCGTGGCTGAGACCGACCGGCAGAGGATCCCGACCGTCATCGCCGACGGCGTCGACGTGGTCTACCAGGTCAACGGCACCGGGGCCGGGCGCGGCTCCGCGACCGCCGCCCTCAACCGCATGCTGCGCCGCAGGCAGACCGAGAAGGCGTCCGGCGTGCGCCGGGTGCACGCCGTGCGGAACGTGTCCTTCGTCGCCCACCGGGGCGAGGCGATCGGCCTGATCGGCACCAACGGCTCCGGCAAGTCCACGCTGCTCAAGGCCGTGGCCGGGCTGCTCCCGGTGGAGAACGGCCGCATCTACACCGACGGCCAGCCGTCCCTGCTCGGCGTCAACGCGGCCCTGATGGCCGACCTCACCGGCGAGCGCAACGTGCACCTGGGCGGGCTCGCGATGGGCATGTCCCGCGAGGAGATCAAGGCCCGCTACCAGGAGATCGTCGACTTCTCCGGCATCAACGAGAAGGGCGACTTCATCACCCTGCCGATGCGCACCTACTCCTCCGGCATGGCCGCCCGCCTGCGCTTCTCCATCGCGGCCGCCAAGGACCACGACGTGCTCCTCGTCGACGAGGCGCTGGCGACCGGCGACCGCTCCTTCCAGAAGCGCTCCGAGGCCCGCATCCGCGAGCTGCGCAAGCACGCCGGCACGGTCTTCCTGGTCAGCCACAACAACAAGTCCATCCGCGACACCTGCGACCGCGTGCTGTGGCTGGAGCGCGGCGAGCTGCGCATGGACGGGCCGACCGACGAGGTGCTCAAGGAGTACGAGAAGTTCACCTCGGGCCGCTAGCGGGGAGGGCGCGGGCCCGGCGGGCTCCCTCCGGGCGACCCTTCCGCCGACCGATTCGTCGTATCGGTGTCACTATGACTGGATACGACCGACGGGACCGTCCGCGCCGCCGAGCAGCCGAAGGAGCCCCGTGATGCCCCAGCTCAGCGTCATCGTCCACGGGCCGAACACCCAGGACCACCTGACCGGCCTGCTCGACTCGCTCGTCGCCCACCCGCTGCCGGACGTGGAGGTCGTCGTCGCCGCCGTCGGCGACTGGGCCCGCGAGACGGCCGAGCGGCACGCCCCGCAGCTCCAGGTGGTCCCGCTGCCCGACGGCACGTCCGACGCGGCGGCCCGGGCGGCCGGGGCGGCGCGGGCCGGCGGACGCTGGCTGCACTTCGTCCGCGCCAAGGACGGCCTCCCGCCCGGCAGCCCCCGCACCGTCGCGGAACGCACCGCCGAGCTGCCCGGCACCGTGGACGTCCTGCTCCTGGACCACCTGCGCAGCACCTGGCGCAGCTCCGCCCTGCCGTCGGCGGACGGCCCCCTCCTCGTCCGCGCCGGCCGCACCGAGCCGGCCCTCGCCGACAGCGCCTACCTGCTGCGCCTCACCCCGCTGCTCGGCACCCGCGTGCTGCGCGCCGACTTCTGGCGGGCCCACGAGGAACGGCTCACCACCGACGACGAACCCCGCGCCGCCCTCGCCGCCCTCCTGCTCGCCGGCCGCGTCGCCTGCCTGCCGCACATCGCCTACGAGGACCGGCGGCTGCGCCCCGCGAGCCTCCCGCCCGTCACCCCCGAGCAGCACCTCGCGGCCGTCGACCGCTACGAGGCCCTGCTCGACCTCGCCCAGGACCGGCCCGCCGTCTACACCGTGCTCTACGAGATCATGGTCCGCGACTGCCTGCGCACCTTCGCCCGCGGCGCCGTGCCCGAGCCGGCGGCGCGGGAGTTCTTCCTGCGGGCCGGTTCCGCCGCCGTACGCCGCCGCCCCGAGGGGTACCGCCGTCCCGGCGGCCCGGAGGGCGTGCGCCGCTCGCTGCTGGAGGAGGGCGCCTACACCCGCTACCGGGCCTTCCAGGCCGCCAACCGCGCCCGCCGCGCCGTGCGGTCCACGGTGCGCGCCGGACGGCGGCAGGCCGGCGCGCGGATCCGCGACCACCAGTACCGCGCCGCGCTGCGCCGGCCCGCCGACCCGCACCTCGCGGTGTTCTCCGCCTACTGGAACCGCGGCGTCGCCTGCAACCCGGCCGCGATCGCCGCGAAGCTCGCCGAGCTGGCCCCGCACATCCACCCGGTGTGGGTGGTGAGCGCGCGCAACGCGGCTCTGCTGCCGCCCGGCACCGACCACGTGGTCCCCGGCACCCGCCGCTACTGGGAGGCGCTCGCCACGGCGGGGTACCTCGTCAACAACGTCAACTTCCCGAACGCCGTGGTCAAACGCCCCGACGCGGTGCACGTGCAGACCCACCACGGCACCCCGCTCAAGCGCATGGGCCTGGACCAGACGGCCTACCCCGCCGCCGCGCAGGGCCTGGACTTCGACGCCCTGCTGGAGCGGGTCGACAAGTGGGACTACAGCGTCTCCGCCAACAGCCACACCACCCGCATGTGGGAGCGCGCCTACCCGTCCCGGTACGTCTCCCTCGACCACGGCTATCCGCGCAACGACGTGTACTACACGGCCGGCGCGGACGAGGTGCGCGCGGTCCGCGAACGGCTCGGCATCGCCCCGGGCCGCCGGGCCGTCCTGTACGCGCCCACGCACCGCGACTACGAGGCCGGCTGGACCCCGCGCCTGGACCTCGCCGCGCTCGCCGACCTGCTCGGCGAGGACACCGTCCTGCTGGTGCGCGCCCACTACTTCCACGACTCCGGCGTCTCCCCGCTGGCGGGCCTGCGCCGCTCCGGCCGCGTCGTCGACGTGTCCTCCTACGACCCGGTCGAGGAGCTGTGCCTGGCCGCGGACGCCCTGGTCACGGACTACTCGTCGATCATGTTCGACTACGCCAACCTGGACCGCCCGATCGTGATCCACGCCGACGACTGGGAGACGTACCGCACGACGCGCGGGGTGTACTTCGACCTGATGGCCGAGGCGCCGGGCCCGGTGGCGCGCACCCAGGACGACCTCATCGAGATCCTCGTCACCGACGCCTGGCGCGACGAGGGCGCGGCGAAGGCACGGGCCGCCTTCCGCCGCCGGTTCTGCGAGTTCGACGACGGCCGGGCCGCCGAGCGGGTGGTGCGCCGGGTCTTCCTCGGCGAGGACGAGGCGTCGCTGCCCCCGGTGCTGCCGCTGGAGGAGCGCACCCCGGCGCCGGCCCCCCAGGAGGTGACCGCGTGATGTCCACGTCCCGGCTCCCCGCCGTCACCGTCACGGTGATCGTGCACAACGACGCCGGACGGCTGCCCCGCGCCGTGCGGTCCGTGTGCCGCCAGACCCACCGCGACCTGGAGATCGTCATCAGCGACGACCACTCCACGGACGACACCCCCGAGGTGGCGCGGGCGCTGGCGTCCGCCGACCCGCGCGTCCGGTACCTGCGGCTGCCGGAGAACAGCGGCGGGTGCAGCGCCCCGCGCAACCGCGCCCTGGAGATCGCCCGGGCGCCGTACCTGATGTTCCTCGACAGCGACGACGAACTGCCGGAGGGAGCGGTCGCGGCGCTGCTCGCCGCGCACCGGGAGCGCGAGATCGACTTCGCGATGGGCGCGGTGCGGCGGGTCCGGGTGGACACCGGGCGCCGCTCCACCTGGATGCCGCACCTGGTGGGCGAGCGCCGCACCCTGGACGGCATCGAGGACGACCCGCGGCTGTTCTTCGAGCACCTGGCGACCGGCAAGATGTACGCCCGCGCCTTCCTCGACCGGCACGCGCTGCGCTTCCCGGAGGGCATCCACTACGAGGACCAGCTGTTCTCGGCGCAGGCCTACTGCCTGGCGAAACGGTTCACGATCGTCCCCGAACCGGTCTACCTCTGGTACGTGGCCCCCTACGTGAGCACGGAGGCCGCGTCCATATCCAACCAGCGGCACCTGATCGGCAACGTCCGCGACCGGATCCACGTGCAGCGGCTGATCGACGCGTTCCTGGTGGAGAGCGGGCACGCGGGACTGCGCGAGGACAAGGACCACAAGTTCCTCAAGCACGACTTCCGGATGTACGCGGGCGACCTGCCGTACCGCGACGAGGAGTGGCTGGCCGCCTTCGCCGACGAGGTGAACCCCTACCTGGAGACGCTGTCCCCGGGCGCGTACGCCCGGCTGCCCCGTGCCGAGCGGGTGGTGCTCCGGCTGGTCCGGGACCGCAGGCTGTCCGAGGCCGCGCTGGCGGCACGGGGGCTGGGGTACGGCGTCGCCCCGAGGCGGCTGACCGCCGACGCGGACGGCCGGGTCTACTGGGGCGACCGGGTACCGGACACCGTGGCCGCCCGCCGCGAGCTGGACCTGACCGAGCTGGAGCCGGACACCCGCCCGTTCCCGGGTGCGCTGTTCCGGCACGAGATCACGGGGATCGCCCGTGTCCCGGGGGGCGGCGCCCGGATCGACCTGACCGTGCGGACCTACGACCCGGCGCTGCGGCTGCCCGTCGGCCCGCAGCGGGCGAGCCTGGTGATCTCCCCCGGCCGGCGCCGCCTCAGCGTGCCGTTCCGCCTGGACCCGGTGCGGCCCGGCGTGTTCGAGGGGACGGTACGGCTCGATCTGGCCGGGGCCCGGCTACCGCTGGGCGGCTTCGCCGGCGTCCGGCATCCGCTGGTCCGGCTCACCAGCGGCGGCCAGGGCAACCAGGCGCTGCTGCTGGCGCCCCTGGAGTTCCCGGCGCTGACCGCCCGCGTCCCCTACCGTTCCGGCGCCGCCCC
Source organism: Streptomyces sp. NPDC096105 (assembly GCF_044763335.1). Taxonomy (NCBI): domain Bacteria; kingdom Bacillati; phylum Actinomycetota; class Actinomycetes; order Kitasatosporales; family Streptomycetaceae; genus Streptomyces; species Streptomyces sp. NPDC096105. Next base: position 29,331 of record NZ_JBIWGC010000036.1, on the reverse strand, counting down.
GCACCGCGTCACCGTCGGGCCGGAGGGCCACAACCCGGGCCGTCTCCAGGTCCGCTGGGAGCCGGCCGGCGTCACCGGAGCGCTCCGCCCGGTGGCCGCCCGCCTGGCCCGCCCCCGTCTGCGCCGCGCGGCGCGGCTGGTCGCGGGCGCCGTGCGCTGACGCCCCGCGACCCGCCCCCGGCCACCCCGCCGGCTCACGGCACGGCGTACAGCACCTCCCCGCGCGGCCCCCGGGCCACCGGCCGCAGCGCGGGGTCGTCCAGGACGCCGCGGTGGTCCACCACCCAGCGCACCTCGTACTCCCGCTCGGTGCCCCGCCGCTCGGCCGCCGGCGTGTCCGCGGCGAAGTACGCCCGGGTGGCGGCCGTACGGCGCTCCTCGTCGGCGAGGAAGAAGTCGGGGTAGCCGGGGGCGACCGTGTAGGGGCCGTAGGCGGGCACCTGGCGGGCCGCCCGGCCCTCGGCCATGACGACGTCGCCGTACCGCACCCAGCGGGTGATCCACCCGTACTCCGGCCACGGCGGCCGGTGCCTGTCCGCCACCGCGCCGGGCAGCGCGTCGGCCGCGACCACGTACCCGAGCGCGCCCGCCTGCGCCCAGCCGCCGGCCAGCAGCGCCCCGGCGAGCAGCGCCGCCCACACCGCGCGCACCCGCCGCGACCCCGCCCCCACGGCCGCGACGGCCGCCGCGATCTGCGCCGGGATCACCGCCGCCGGCAGGGCCCGGCCCCACGAGTGGTGCCCGGTGATCCGTCCCGCGACGACGACCAGCACGCCCAGGGCGCAGAAGATCACCAGCGGGTCCCGGTGGTCGCGCCGCCAGCGCGGCACGAGCGCGGCCACGCCCAGCAGCACCAGCCCGAACCGCGCCACCGGGTGCGCGTACAGCACCCGGTGCACCGTCTCCAGCCCGCCCCCGGCGGCCGCCAGCGCGAAGAAGTCGTAGTACGGCCACGCCCCCAGCACCGACACGCCCAGCAGCAGCGCCGCGCCGAGCCGGGGCCACACCGCGCGCCCGGGACGCGCCGCGACCACCGCGGCGGCCGCGCCCACCGTGGCCACCACCCCGGAGAACTGGTGGCAGAGCAGGATCGCCGCCCACAGCACGCCCAGCCCCAGCCACATCCCCCACCCGGCCCTGCCGCGCAGCGCGCCGGTCAGCCAGGCCCAGAAGTGGAAGGCGAGTCCCAGGGTGAACGTGCTCGGGTAGGCCGCCGTCAGGGCGAGCGAGTGCAGCCCCGGGAAGCCGCTCCACAGCAGGGGCTCGGAGCCCCACAGGAACAGCAGGCACAGCAGCGCGAGCGGGGGCGCGGCCGGGTGCGCGCTCAGCGTCCGCACGTACCGCCACACGCCCGTGACCAGCAGCGCCAGCCCGGCCACGGCGGCCAGCCGCAGCACCACGAACACGTCCAGGCCGCTCGCCCGGGCGACACCGCCGAGCACCAGCGTCCACGGCGAGTAGTACGGGCTCGGGGTGTTCGCGTCGACCAGCGGGTTGCCCGGGGCGAGCGGGTCGTGCCGCAGCCGCTGCACGGTCGCCGCGTGGATGCCGAGGTCGCCCCTCCACGGCAGCCGTACGACGACCAGGACCAGCAGGAACAGGACGAGCCCGGTGACGCCCGTGGTCAGGGCCCGGCCGACGGCGGCCGGGCGGAGCGCGGGGCGGCGCGTGCCGGCCCCTCCGGCCCCTCCGGACGCTCCGGCTCCTCCGGACGACGGGAATCGGGCAGTCACACCAGAGACCTATCCCGTTCCCGGGCCGTCCCCACGGGTTCGCCGCCGATTCCCGCCCAAGGCACCACACGCGCGGGGGGGGCGCCGCGGCCCCCGGCGCGACCCCGGGCCCCCCCCCCCGGCCCCCGGCCCAAACACTTCGCGCCAACCCCCGGGGCCCAGGGGCCCCACCCCCCCGCCCCCGTGGCGGGGGGGGGCGGGGGCCCCCCGGGGCCGGGGCGGCCCCCCCCCCCGACGGGCCCGGTGCCTTACGAGTGCGACCTCAGCAGCGTGCGCATGGTCCGCATCGCCACCGACAGGTTCGCGAGGTCGAACGAGTCGGAGCCGTGGATCTCCTCCAGCGTGGTGCGGGCCCGGCCGAGCAGTGCCGCGTTCTTCTGCTCCCACAGCGCGAAGCGCTGCTGCGGCGTCGCCGAGCCGTCGCCCTCCGCCAGCACGTCCGCGGTGACCGCCGCGTGCGCCGCGTAGAGGTCCTCGCGGATCGCCGCACGGGCCATGGACTGCCACCGGTCCGCGCGCGGCAGCTCGGTGATCCGGTCCATCAGCTGGGTGATGCGCAGCCGGTCGGCGAGGTCGTAGTACACCTCGGCGACGTCCAGCGGCTCCTTGCCCGTCCGGTCGGCCACCGACACGATGTCGAGCGTCGGGAAGGCGGAGGAGAACCCGGCGACCCGGGTGGCCAGCTCGTCCGGGACCCCCGCCTCGCTCAGCTCGTCGTAGATCTTCTGGTACCAGCTCAGGTCCTCGCCGCGCAGCAGCTTGGGCAGTTCCGCCCAGACCTGCTCGACCCGCTCGGCGAAGAACGACACCGTCTCCTCGAGCTGCAGCGGCTGCGGCCGGTTGTTGAGCAGCCAGCGCGTGCCGCGCTCCACCAGGCGGCGGGAGTGCAGCCGGATCCGGGTCTGGGTGGCGGTGTCGACCCTGGTGTCGAGCGCCTCCACGCCGTCCCAGACCACCGAGGAGCGGAAGATCGCGCGGGCCGCGGTCTGCGCCCGGACGATCTCCTCCAGCGACGCCCCGGTCTCCTCGCGCATCCGGTGCAGATACGTGGTGCCGCCGGTGTTGACCGTGTCGTTGACCAGCACGGTCGTGATGATCTCGCGGCGCAGCGGGTGGCTGTCGATGTGCTCCCCGAACCGCTCGCGCAGCGCGGTCGGGAAGTAGGCGTGCAGCAGGCCCTTCAGGTAGGGGTCGTCGGGCAGCGAGGTGTGCAGCAGCTCCTCGGCGACCGTGATCTTCGTGTACGCCAGCAGGACCGCCGTCTCCGGCCCGGTCAGGCCCTGCCCGGAGGCGAGGCGCTCGCGGATCTGCCGGTCGGTGGGCAGGAACTCCAGCGCCCGGTCCAGGTGGCCCTCGCGCACCAGGTGCTTCAGGAAGCGCTGCTGCGCGTGGATCATGTCCTTCGACTGGGCCAGCGCGTTGGCGATGGCGGTGTTCTGCGCGTAGTTGTTGCGCAGCACCAGCCGGCCGACCTCGTCGGTCATCTCGGCGAGCAGCTTGTTGCGCTGCTTCACCGTCATGTCGCCTTCCTTGACCAGGCCGTTCAGCAGGATCTTGATGTTCACCTCGTGGTCGGAGGTGTCCACGCCCGCGCTGTTGTCGATGGCGTCGGTGTTCTGCCGGCCGCCGTGCAGCGCGAACTCGATCCGGCCGAGCTGGGTCATGCCCAGGTTGCCGCCCTCGCCGACGACGGCGACCCGCAGGTCCTTGCCGTCGACCCGGATCGCGTCGTTGCCCTTGTCGCCGACGTCCGCGTCGGACTCGGTGGACGCCTTGACGTAGGTGCCGATGCCGCCGTTCCACAGCAGGTCGACCGGCGCCGTGAGGATCGCCTTCATCAGGTCGGCCGGGGTCATCTTGGTGACCTCGGGCTCGATGCCGAGGGCCTCGCGGATGTGCGCGTTGATCGGCACGGACTTGGCGCTGCGCGGGAAGACGCCGCCGCCCGCCGACAGCAGTGCGGTGTCGTAGTCGGCCCAGGAGCTGCGCGGCAGTTCGAACAGCCGGCGGCGCTCGGCGTAGGAGACGGCCGCGTCCGGGTTCGGGTCGATGAAGATGTGCCGGTGGTCGAAGGCGGCGACCAGGCGGATGTGCTCGCTGAGCAGCATGCCGTTGCCGAACACGTCGCCGGACATGTCACCGATGCCGACGACCGTGAAGTCCTGGGTCTGGGTGTCCACGCCCAGCTCCCGGAAGTGCCGCTTGACGGACTCCCAGGCGCCGCGGGCGGTGATGCCCATGCCCTTGTGGTCGTAGCCGGCCGAGCCGCCGGAGGCGAAGGCGTCCCCGAGCCAGAAGTTGTACGTCTCGGCGACCTCGTTGGCGATGTCGGAGAAGGTCGCGGTGCCCTTGTCCGCGGCGACGACCAGGTAGGTGTCGTCCTCGTCGTGCCGGACGACGTCCGCCGGCGGCACGACCTCGCCGCCCACCATGTTGTCGGTGATGTCGAGCAGCGCGGAGATGAACGTGCGGTAGCAGGCGATGCCCTCCGCCATCCACGCGTCCCGGTCGACGGCCGGGTCGGGGAGCTGCTTGGCGACGAACCCGCCCTTGGCGCCGACCGGCACGATGACGGTGTTCTTCACCATCTGCGCCTTGACCAGGCCGAGGATCTCGGTGCGGAAGTCCTCACGCCGGTCGGACCAGCGCAGACCGCCGCGCGCGACCTTGCCGAAGCGCAGGTGCACGCCCTCCACCCGCGGCGAGTACACCCAGATCTCGAACGCCGGGCGCGGCGCGGGCAGGTCGGGGATGGCCTGCGGGTCGAACTTCATGGAGACGTAGTCGTGCGGCTCGCCGCCGCTCGTCTCCTGGAAGAAGTTGGTGCGCAGCGTCGCCTTGATGACGGTGAGGAAGGCGCGCAGGATGCGGTCCTCGTCGAGGCTGGCGACCTTGTCGAGGGCGGCGTCGAGCTCCTCCAGCAGGGCGTCCACCAGTTCGTACCCGGCGCGCTGCCGGTCCGGCGACATCCGCGCCTCGAACAGGGAGACCAGCAGCCGGGTGGTGTGGACGTTGTTCCGGAGGGTGTCCTCCATGTAGTCCTGGCTGAAGGTGGACCCGGCCTGACGCAGGTACTTGGCGTACGCGCGCAGCACCGTCGCCTGACGCCAGGTCAGCCCGGCGCTCAGCACGAGGGCGTTGAAGCCGTCGTTCTCCGCCTTGCCGGTCCAGGTGGCCGCGAAGGTGTCCTGGAAGCGCTCGCGGGCGTCGTCGCCGAGGTGGTCCCCGCCGCCGGGCGCGTGCGGCATGCGCAGGCCGAAGTCGTAGATCCAGGCCACGCTGCGGTCGGAGCGCCGCAGCTCGTACGGCCGCTCGTCGATGACCTCGACGCCGAGGCGCTGCAGCACGGGCAGCACCGCGGACAGGGAGACGGCCTCGCCGGTGCGGTAGATCTTGAAGCGGCGCTCGTCGGGCCCCGCGCCCACCGGCTCGTACAGGCTGAGCGCGAAGTCCCGCTCCTCGTCCAGCTCCTCGAGACGCACCAGGTCGGCGACGGCGCCGCGCGGGGAGTGGTCGGCCTTGTAGCCCTCGGGGAAGGCGCCCGCGTAGCGGCGCAGCAGCTCGGCGGCGCGCTCCTCGCCGAACTCGGTGGTCAGCGCCTCGGCGAAGCCGTCGGACCAGGAGCGGGCGGCCTCGGCCAGCCGGGCCTCCAGGCGCTCCTTGTCGCTGTCGGACAGGTGCCGCAGTGAGGTGCCCTGCGGGACGCGGACGACGAAGTGCAGCCGGGAGAGGACCGATTCGGTGTTCCAGGCGGTGAAGTCGACGCTGACGCCGCCGAGCTCCTCCTTGAGGATGTCGATGATCCGCAGCCGGACACCGGTGGTGTAGCGGTCGCGCGGCAGGTAGACGAGGGCGGAGTAGTAGCGCCCGTACTCGTCCTGGCGCAGGTACAGCCGCAGCCGGCGGCGCTCCTGGAGGTAGAGCACCGAGGTGACGATGGACCGCAGTTCCTCGACCGGGGTCTGGAACAGCTCGTCGCGCGGGTAGGTCTCCAGGATCTGCAGCAGGTCGCGCCCGTCGTGGCTGTGCGGCGAGAAGCCGGCCCGCTCCAGGACGTCGTCGACCTTGCGGCGGATCACCGGCACCCGGCGCACGGACTCGGTGTAGGCGGCGGAGGAGAACAGCCCGAGGAAGCGGCGCTCGCCGACCACGTTGCCGTCGGCGTCGAACTTCTTCACACCGATGTAGTCCAGGTACGACGGCCGGTGCACGGTGGCGCGGCTGTTGGCCTTGGTCAGGATGAGCAGCTTGTGCTCGCGGGCCTTGGCGCGGGCGTCGGCGGGCAGCCGCTCGAAGGACGGGCTGACCGGGTGGTCCTCGTCGGCCGCGTGGCGCGGGTCGGAGCGCAGGATGCCGAGGCCGGTGCCGGGCAGGGCGGCGAGCGAGTCGTCGTCGCGCAGCTCGTACTCGCGGTAGCCGAGGAAGGTGAAGTGGTCGTCGGCGAGCCAGTGCAGCAGCTCGCGGGCCTCCTCGACCTGCAGCGGGGGCAGGTCGGCGGGGACGGGCTCCTCGGGCAGCGCGTCGGCCAGCGAGGTGGCCGCCCGGCGCATCTTGCCCCAGTCCTCGACGGCCTCGCGGACGTCGGAGAGGATCCGCAGCAGGTCGGTGGTGATCTGCTTGAGGTCGCCGCGGTCGGTCTCGCGGTCGATCTCGACGTGGATCCAGGACTCGACGTGCGCGTCGTGCGGCAGGTGGCGGGCGTCCTGGGGGAGGTCGCCGCCGACCGGGTCGGAGAGGACCTCGATCAGCTTGCCGGTCACGTCCCGGCGGACCACGAACTGCGGGTGGATCACCACGTGGATGCCGCGGCCCTGGCGGGTCAGCTCGTTGGTGACGGAGTCGACGAGGAAGGGCATGTCGTCCGTGACGACCTCGACGACGGAGTGGCTGCAGGTCCAGCCGTTCTCCTCGACGGTCGGGGTGTGCACCCGGACGTTCGCCGTGCCCTGCGGGCGGTTCTCGGCGAGCCGGTGGTGCGAGACGGCGGCCCCGAAGATGTCGACCGGGTCGCGGTCGGCGAGGTCCTCCGGGGCGGTGTGCAGGTAGTAGCGCTGGAGGAACGCGAGGACGGCGTCCCGGTCGGGCGTGTCCCCCTCCACGGTCCCAGTCGGTAGTTTCCCCCCGGCCGGGCTGTTCTCAGCTACCCGGGCGGCCCGATCGAGCAGCTCGGCCTTGGCTTCGTCCAGCTTGGTCTGCATGGTCCTCTGGCTCCTGTCGCGCGCCGTTGCGTGACGTAGAAGGAAGTACGGTCTCCGACCTCACGGGGCGGTGGTACGACACGGGGTGTCCGGTCTGTGCCGACGCTATGCCGTGAGAGGGGAGGAACGGGGGCCTTCCGGCGGAATCCGATGCGTCCGACGGGTGTGACTGCGCTCTCCGGAACGCCTGCCTCTCCGGGGTGCGCCGCGTCCCGTGCCGCCCGCGAGGATCAGCGGTCGCCACCCGGACACGGATGTCGTCCGTGCTCACCGGGCGCACAGCGGGAACGCCACGGTCCCCGCGAGCTATCGCGCTGATCACGCCACCTAGGCTATCGCCCTCCGGAGGGGCCCCGTCATGAGCCGTATGTGTACAAAACCGGGGGGCGGACTTTGACGTTTCGCACAGTGCGGCCGGGTCTTTCCGGTCAGCCGGAGGCCGCCAGGCGCTCCGCCTCCGCCACCGCCTCGCTCAAGGTGTCGACCACCGGGACCCCGACCGCCTCCAGCCTGGCCCGGCCGTGCGAGCCGCCGGTGTAGAGCACGGCCCGCGCGCCCGCGTGCCGCGCGGCCAGCGCGTCGTCGGCCGCGTCCCCGATCACCACCGTGCGCCGCGGGTCCACCGTGTCGCGCAGCGCGCCCAGGTGGCGCACCATGTGCTCCGCCTTGCTGCCGCCGGAGGGGCCGGTGCGCCCGTCGACGCGCAGGAAATAGGACGAGATGCCGAAGGTCTCCACCAGCGGGACCAGGTCCTCGTGCCCGTGCATGCTGAGGATCGACTGGCTGCGGCCCGCCGACGCCCACCCGGTCAGCAGGTCCTCCACGCCGTCGGCCAGTCCGCAGCGCACCCGGTGCTCGGTGTAGTGCCGGTGGAAGGCGGCGTCCATCAGCTCCCACTCGGTCCGGCTGGGCAGCCGGCCCATCAGCCGCTCGTAGAACGCCGGCACCGGCACGCAGTACAGCTCCCGGTACCGCTCCAGCGTGAGGGGCGCGAGGCCCAGCTCGGCGAAGGCCGCGTTCGTCGCCGCGACGACCGCGTCGACGTCGTGGAAGAGCGTGCCGTTCCAGTCCCAGACGATGTGTGCGTCCGTGTGCGTCCCCATGCGGAGAACCTACCCGGGCGGCCGGACGACGAGCTGCGGGATCTCCTGCGTCGCGAACCACAGCAGCTCGTGGTCCTCCGCGCCGTCCACGACGAACCGCGCGTCGTCGTCGCCCCCGTCCGCCGCCTCCAGCGCCCGCGCGGCGGCCGCCACGTCCTCCTCGGCGTCCTCCGCGTCCACGTGCACGGCGGCCGCCTTCGCCAGCCGTACGGCCCCGGCGAGGCGCACCTCGCCCAGCGTGGCCGGGTCCGGGCCCCGGCCGGGGTCGACGGAGGCCGCGCCGTCCGCCACGTCCACGGCGACCACGACCCGGCGCCGGGGGGCGCCGGGGTCGGCGGCGAGGAGGCGCAGGGAGGCCAGCGCGGCACGGCTGAGCGCGGCGTACTCCAGCTCCTCGATGTCGTCGGAGAGGTACCACTCGCGCAGCGCGGGCGTCACGGCGTAGGCGGTGAACGGCCCGTCGCCCAGCTGCCCCGTCCTGTGCGCCTCGGCGAGACCGGGGAGGGTCAGGGGGACGTAGACGCGCATGGTCGGCCGCTTTCGTCAGCTCGGATCACTTCTCGGCAAGGTCTCAGAATACGTCCCGCCCGTCCCCCTTCGAGTCCTCACCGACCCCCTCGCGGCCGTCAACCCACGTCCGCTACGTCACCCGCCCGACCCCCGTGAGCCGGGGCCCGCCGCACGGGCGACCACCCTGATAGGTGAACTTTCCGCCCCTCCCCGACCGGCCCTCCCCCTCCTTGCCCCGCCCCCGCACGTCCCCGTACAAGATCCCCGTCACGAAGTTACTGCCCGGTACCCGGCTCCCCCGCCGGTCCGGCCTTCAGAACGGGGCCCCTCGTGCACAAGGTCATGAGCAGAACGCCACGCCGCTCCCCCGCGGCCGTCCCCCCACGCGTCCCCACAGCCGGCGCCCCCCTGTCCCCCTCACCGGGCGCGGGCCGCCCCCGGGGCACGACGCCCCGCCGGACACGCCCGGCCGACAACCGCCCCTCGGGCCGCGCGCCGTCCCCCCGGAGCCGCCCCGCCCGAGGCGGCTCCGGAGGCGGAACGCCCACCGGTACGCCCGGCCACCGGGCCGGGACGCCCGCGGGCACGCCACCCGAGAACCCTGGCGGGTCGCCCGGTGACAGGGGCCGTGTGCCCGGCGTCGCGACGCGCGGAGACCACGGACGCCTGCCGGCCGCCGCGGCGCCCGAGGGCCGGCGCAGGGCACCGTCAGGCGCCGTGCCCGCGCACCCGGGCGGGGCGCCCCTCGGCGTCCCGCAGCCCCGCCCCACCGACCGGTTCGCCGAGTTGCTCGTCGCCGTGCTGAGCGGTCAGCGGCCCGTGCACGCGATGTTGCGGCACAGTGCCGGGCAGGCCTACGACGAGCTGATCCGGCTCGCGGAGCGAGGGCCGCTGCGGACGCGCGGGGCGCGGCCCGTCGTGCGGGACATCGGATGGTTCGTGCCGCGCGAGGGCGCCATCGAGGCGTTCGCGCGGATCGGCGCCGGGGACCGGCTCCGCGCCATGGCGTTCCGGCTGGAGCGCGGCCGGGACCTGCGCTGGCGCTGCACCGCCGTCGAGCTGGGCGGCCCCCGCTGACAGCGGACCGGAACGGCCGGGGGCCGGGCGCCCTCAGGCGCCCGGCCCCCGGCCGGCGGTGTGCGGCGACGTCACTTCTTGCGGCGACGCCCGCCCCGCGCCTGCTTCCGGCGCTCCGCGCGGGTCAGGCCGTCCGCCGGCGAGCGCACCGGCTCGTCGTCGGTGGCCAGCTCGCCCTCGATCGTGCCGCCCTCGCCGTCCACCGTGGGAGCGGAGAAGTGGAGGTTCCGCCGCTGCGGGGCGTCCAGCCCCTTCGCGCGGATCTCCGGCCGTGCCTGCGCGGGCACCGCGTCCTGCTTCTCCAGGTCGGCGGTCGGCTTGACGTCCTCGACCGGCACCTCCTCGACCTGCTGCTCGACCTGGACCTCCAGGTTGAACAGGTAACCGACGGACTCCTCCTTGATGCCGTCCATCATCGCGCTGAACATGTCGAAGCCCTCGCGCTGGTACTCGACCAGCGGGTCCTTCTGGGCCATCGCGCGCAGGCCGATGCCCTCCTGGAGGTAGTCCATCTCGTAGAGGTGCTCGCGCCACTTGCGGTCCAGCACCGACAGCACGACCCGGCGCTCCAGCTCACGCATGATCTCGGAGCCGAGCTGCGCCTCACGCGCCTCGTACTGGGCGCGGATGTCGTCCTTGACGGACTCGGAGATGAACTCGGCGGTCAGACCGGCCCGGTCGCCGGCCGCGTCCTCCAGCTCCTCGACGGTGACGCTCACCGGGTAGAGCTGCTTGAACGCGCTCCACAGCCGGTCCAGGTCCCAGTCCTCGGGGAAGCCCTCGGCGGTCTCCGCCTGGACGTACGCGTCGATGGTGTCGTCCATGAAGTGGTGGATCTGCTCCTGCAGGTCCTCGCCCTCCAGGACGCGGCGGCGCTCGCCGTAGATGACCTCGCGCTGCCGGTTGAGCACCTCGTCGTACTTCAGGACGTTCTTGCGCGTCTCGAAGTTCTGCGTCTCCACCTGCGACTGCGCGGACGCGATCGCACGGGTGACCATCTTGTTCTCGATCGGCACATCGTCCGGCACGTTCGCCATGGACATCACGCGCTCGACCATCTGCGCCTTGAACAGCCGCATCAGGTCGTCGCCGAGCGAGAGGTAGAAGCGGGACTCGCCCGGGTCGCCCTGACGGCCGGAACGGCCGCGCAGCTGGTTGTCGATGCGCCGCGACTCGTGCCGTTCGGTGCCGAGGACGTAGAGGCCGCCGAGCTTCTCGACCTCCTCCTTCTCGGCCTTCACGGCCTCCTCGGCGCGCGCCAGCGCCTCCGGCAGGGCCGCGGCCCACTCCTCGATGTGCTCCTCGGGGTCGAGGCCGCGCTGCCGCAGCTCCGCCTCCGCGAGGTCCTCGGGGTTGCCGCCGAGCTTGATGTCCGTACCACGGCCGGCCATGTTCGTGGCGACCGTGACGGCGCCGCGGCGGCCGGCCTGGGCGACGATCTGCGCCTCGCGCTCGTGGTGCTTGGCGTTCAGCACCTCGTGCTGGATGCCGCGCTTGCTGAGCTGCTGCGACAGGTACTCGGACTTCTCCACCGACGTGGTGCCGACGAGGATCGGCTGGCCCTTGCGGTGCTTCTCCTCGATGTCGTCGACGACCGCCTCGAACTTGGCGACCTCGGTGCGGTAGATCAGGTCCGACTGGTCCTTGCGGATCATCGGCCGGTTGGTCGGGATGGGCACCACGCCGAGCTTGTAGATCTGGTGGAACTCGGCGGCCTCGGTCATGGCCGTACCGGTCATGCCGGACAGACCCGGCAGCTCCTTGCCGTTGTGGTCGTGGCGCTTGTAGAGGCGGAAGAAGTTCTGCAGCGTGATCGTGGCGAGCGTCTGGTTCTCGTCCTTGATCGGCACGCCCTCCTTGGCCTCGATGGCCTGGTGCATGCCCTCGTTGTAGCGGCGGCCGGCGAGGATACGTCCGGTGTGCTCGTCGACGATCATGACCTCGTCGTCGATGATGACGTAGTCCTTGTCGCGCTTGAAGAGCTCCTTCGCCTTGATGGCGTTGTTCAGGTAGCCCACGAGCGGGGTGTTCACCGACTCGTACAGGTTGTCGATGCCGAGCCAGTCCTCGACCTTGCTGACGCCGGACTCGTGGATGGCGACCGTGCGCTTCTTCTCGTCGACGTCGTAGTCGCCGGTCTCCTCGATGCCCTTCAGCGGCTGGCCGGCCTCGCCGCGCTTGAGGCGCTTGACCAGCTTGGCGAAGTCGCCGTACCACTTGGTGGCCTGGTCCGCGGGACCGGAGATGATCAGCGGCGTACGGGCCTCGTCGATGAGGATGGAGTCGACCTCGTCGACGATGGCGAAGTTGTGGCCGCGCTGCACCAGCTCTTCCTTCGACCACGCCATGTTGTCGCGCAGGTAGTCGAAGCCGAACTCGTTGTTCGTGCCGTAGGTGATGTCGCACGCGTACTGCTCGCGGCGCTGGGCCGGCGTCATGCTGGCGAGGATGCAGCCGACGCTCAGACCCAGGAACTTGTGGACGCGGCCCATCATCTCCGAGTCGCGCTCGGCCAGGTAGTCGTTGACCGTGATGATGTGGACGCCCTCGCCGGACAGGGCGTTGAGGTACGCGGGCAGGGTGCCGACGAGGGTCTTGCCCTCACCGGTCTTCATCTCCGCCACGTACCCCATGTGCAGGGCCGCGCCGCCCATGATCTGGACGTCGTAGTGGCGCTGGCCCAGGACGCGCCGGGCGGCCTCGCGGACCGTGGCGAAGGCCTCGGGCAGCAGGTCGTCCAGGCTCTCACCGTCGGCGTAGCGCTCCTTGTACTCGTCGGTGAGGGCCCGCAGCTCGGCGTCGGAGAGGCCTTCGAAGTCCTCTTCGATGGAGTTGACCTGGTCCGCGATGCGGTGCAGCTTGCGCAGGATTTTGCCTTCGCCTGCACGCATGATCTTCGAGAGGACGGACACGGGGGTTGGTCTCCTTGCCGGTCGGGCCTGGGACGGTCGGTTTCCGTTTCACTGACTGAGCAACGGCCATCGTATGCGAGGACCCCGTCACGCCGGGAGGCCTGCCGGGGCGGTGACCGTCCACCGCGGCCGAACCGTGGTACGGCCGCTACCCGGACAACGCCCCGGACGCCCGGATGGTGCCGCGGGCGTCCGGTGAATCACACGCGGAGTGATCATCGTTTCACCGACGGCCGAAGGGATGGCGCCGTCCTCCGTGACCTGCGCAGAATCGGCCGATGGAACCCGTCACGCTCACCACCGGCCGTCTGCTGCTGCGCACCGTCGGCCCGCAGGACACCGACACGGTCTTCCGGATCTGCCAGGACCCGGACATCCAGCGCTGGACCACGATCCCCTCGCCGTACCTGCCCGAGCACGCGCGGGGTTTCACGGAGCGGATCGCCCCGGACGGCTGGGCGAACGGTTCGATGTTCACCTTCGGCGTCTTCCTGCCCGCCGGGGAGCTGGCGGGCATGCTGAGCATCACCCTGCGCTCCTTCGCGACGGGCGAGATCGGCTTCTGGGGCGCCAAGGAGCACCGCGGCAACGGCTACATCACCGAGGCCACGGTGGCCGCGTGCCGCTGGGCCTTCACCGAGATGTCGATCGACCGCGTGGAGTGGCGCGCCGAGGTGGGCAACACGGCCTCCCGCGCGGTGGCGGAGCGGGCCGGCTTCACCGTCGAGGGGGTGCTGCGGTCCTCGCTCGCCAACAAGGGGGTGCTGCGGGACGGCTGGGTGGGGTCCCTGCTCCCCTCCGACCTGGGCCTTCCCTCCACCACCCCGTACGTGCCCGCCAAGGCCTGACGTGCGGACGCCCGCCGTTGTCAGTGCGGCCCTCTAGGGTGCGGACGTATGACGACCCTCCCGCGTCCGATCACGGAACTCTCCGCCGACGAGGCCCGCCGCATCGCCCTGCGGGCCCAGGGACTCCTCGGCGCCCCCGACCGGCGCGCCGGTGTGCGCGGCGTCCTGCGCCACCTGGGCGCGGTGCAGCTCGACACCATCTCCGTCCTCGCCCGCTCGCACGAGCTGATCCCGTACGCCCGCCTCGGCGCGGTGGGCCGCAGGACGGTGGAGGAGGCGTACTGGAAGCAGGGCGACCAGCCCGCGCACACGTTCGAGTACTGGTCGCACGCCGCGTGCATCCTCCCCATCGAGGAGTGGCCGCACTTCGCCTTCCGCCGCCGCGCCTTCCGCGACCGCCCGCACTGGCACCACGAGCTGCCCGACGGCGTGTACGACCAGGTCGTCAAGCAGCTGCGCGCCGAGGGCCCGCTGACCGCCACCGAGTTGGGCGGCGCCAAGCGCACCAGCGAGTGGTGGGACTGGTCCGGCACCAAGGTCGCCGTGGAGCGCGCCCTGATGTACGGCGAGGTGGTGTGCGTGGAGCGGCGCGGCTGGAAGCGGGTCTACGACCTGGCCGAGCGGGCCGTCCCGGCCGCTCTGCTGGCGGAGGAGCCGTCCGACGCGGAGTGCCTGCGCCGGCTGGTGGGGCTGGCCGGCCGGGCGCTGGGGGTGGGGACCCGTGCGGACATCGCCGACTACCACCGGCTGAAGGGCGAGCAGGTCGACGCGGTGATCGCCGACTCGGGGCTGGTGCCCGTCACGGTCGAGGGCTGGTCCAAGCCGGCCTGGGCGGACCCGGAGGCGCTGGCCTCCCCGCCGCGCGGCCGGCACCGCACGACGCTGCTGTCGCCGTTCGACTCCCTGGTCTGGGAGCGGGCGCGCACGGAGCGGGTCTTCGGCTTCACCCACCGCCTGGAGGCGTACGTCCCGAAGCCCAAGCGGGTCCACGGCTACTTCGCGATGCCCGTGCTGGCGGGCGGGCGGCTGGTGGGCCGGGTGGACCCGGCGCGGGAGGGCCGCACGCTGGTCGCCAAGCAGGTCACCCTGGACGGCCGTACGGCGGTGCCGGCGGTGGCGCGGGCGCTGGTGGAGGCGGCGGGCTGGGTGAACTGCGTGGACGTCCGGGTGGAGCGGCTGGACGCGCCGGAGCTGCGCGAGGCGCTCACGGCGGAGCTGGCCCGGCTGCTCGCCTGAAGCCCCGCCCCGGTCCGCCGGGTCAGCGGATCTCGAGGATCTTCTCCCGCATCGCGTAGACCACGGCCTCCATCCGGGAGTGGAGCTGGAGCTTCTCCAGGATGTTGCGCACGTGGTTCTTCACCGTGTTCTCGGAGATGAACAACTCCTTGGCGATGTCCCGGTTGTTCATCCCCGTGGCGACGAGTTTGAGGACCTCCAGCTCGCGGTCCGTCAGCCGGGGCGCGGGGACGAGCCGGCGCTCGTCGGTGCGCTGGATCATCGACTTGAACTCGGTGAGCAGCTTCGACGCCATGGAGGGGCTGATCTGCGACTGCCCGTCGGCGACGGCGCGAATGGCGGTGGCCACCTCGTCGGTGGAGATCTCCTTGAGGAGGTAGCCGGTCGCGCCCGCCTTGATGGCGTCGTAGAGGTCGGCCTCCTCGTCGCTGATCGTCAACATGATGATCTTGGCGCTGGGGGCGACCTCCTTGATGGAGGTGCAGGCCTCGATGCCGCCCCGCTTGGGCATCCGCACGTCCATCAGGACGATGTCGGGCAGCAGGTCGGCGGCCTTCTCCACGGCCTCGGCGCCGTCCCCGGCCTCGCCGACGACCTGAATGTCCTCCTCGGCGGCGAGCACGATCTCCAGACCGCGGCGGAACAGCGCGTGGTCGTCCACCACCAGGACTCTGATCGGTTCCTGGCGTGAAGTGTCCGCGTCCGGGCCCATGCCGACGACGCCGTCGCCGGCGTCCTCGTCCCGCATCGGTCCGAAGCTGTCCGCCATCGTGTTCCTCCCCCTGAAGGCTGTGGCCTGTGGTCCTGACCATCGCCAACCCAAGGCAACGGCCCACCGGTTGAGCCGCTGCCGCCATGATTCCATGCCGCACCGGCACCGGGCTGCCGGTGTGGGCGCCGGGCAGTGGCACGCCGGTGCCCCTGGGGGCGCACACGCGCACCAGGGGCACCTGCTGTGCTGTCGCCCGGCGGGTCAGCCGCCGAGGGTTCCGCCCGCCTCGGGGGAGTTGTTCTCGGTGACCATCGTGTCGGTCCTGAGGTGGATCACGCCGTAGTCGTAGGCGTGGCGCCGGTAGACGACGCTGGGCTCCTTGGTCTCGGAGTCGACGAAGAGGTAGAAGTCGTGCCCGACCAGTTCCATCTCGTAGAGCGCCTGGTCGAGGGTCATGGGCGCGGCCACGTGGGTCTTCTCGCGGACGACCAGCGGCCCGTCGCCCTGGACCTCCAGGGAGCCGATCTTCTTCGTGGGGACCGCCTGCTCCTCCTCCTGCGCCGTGCTCGCACCGGCCCCGTTGAGAGTGGCCACGCCGGGCACGTGGTCGGGGACCTCGGCCGCGGGGATCCTGCGCGCGCCGCGCCGTGAGAATCGCTTGTCGTGCTGCTTGCGCAGTCGGGCGTCCAGCTTCTCCGCTGCCAGGTCGAGCGCCGCGTACGGGTCGCTCGCCGCCGCTTCCGCCCGGATCACCGGACCGCGGGAGCGGAGCGTGATCTCCACCCGGTCACAGCGGTCGGCCTGTCGGGGGTTGGGCTCCTTGGACACCTCGACGTCCAGGCTCATCACCTTGCCATCGAGCTTCTGGATCTTTTCCAGGTTCAGCTTCTCGGCCACGTGCTTCCGGAACCGCTCGGGCACCTCGGTCTTGCGGCCCTTGACGACGATGTCCACGCAGAACTCCGTTCCCGGATCACTCCGCTTCGCTGCGGATGTGTCTCCCTTTTGCACCAGGCTCCGGTGTCGTCCGGAGCCTCGGACTCGGTGACGTCCACCTCCTCCCCCACGAACGAGATATCCAGTCCACCGGAGCGGGTGATGTCGGAGAAACCCGCACCACCGCATTCCGATCAGAGGGGCCTGGCCTGCGGCTTTCCCTCACAACCGAACATATCTCGCGCGGACGTATGGCGTCACCCTCTACCGCGACGTACCTCCGTTCAGGCGAATTAACCCTCCGATTACCTGCAACGACATAAGTTCTCGGTCAGTTTCGGTGTATTCCAAACGCATCCGGCGACGCCGCCACGACGGCCGCGCACACCACGCCGGGTGCCCCGCCGGCGCTTCTCTTCCCGCCCGTCTTCTCCGGCGGCCGGCCGGGCTGCCGGTCCGCTCCGCGCCACGCCGGCGGCGGTTTCCGCTGTTGTCCTGACCCTTCCCATGTCTCACCCGGGTACACGGACGCGGGCCGCGAATCGCTCGATGCCGCCCGGCCCTCTTCGGCCGGTTCCGTTTCCTGGCCGGGCGGGCCCGGCGCGGCCCGCACCGCGCGCGCCGCCTCGGCGAGGGTCGCCCCGGTCGTCATGAGGTCGTCGACCAGCACGACCCGGCCCCGCCCGAGGAGCCGGGCGCACCCCGGCGCCACCGCGAGGGCGCCCGCGAGGTTGGCCAGCCGCTGCCGCGCGCCGAGCCCCGACTGGTCGGCCACCGGGCGCCGTTGCCGCAGGGCGGCGAGTACCGCGGCGGGCACCCCCGTGCGCCGCAGCTCACCGGCCGCCGCGTACGCGATCCGCCGTGCGGGGTCGTGCCCGCGCGCCCGCACGGCCCGCCGGGCGGACGGCACGGGGACGAGCAGCACCGGATCGCGCGCCGTCCCGTCCGCCGCCGTGCCCCTGCCGCCCCGGGACCCGCGCTCAGCCGGAGCCGGTGCCTGGAGTCCCGCGCGCACCGCGCCCGCCAGGGCCTCGCCCAGCGGCCGGGCGAGGGCCAGGGCGCCGCGCTCCTTGTGGGCGAGCAGCACGGCGCGCACCTCGTCGGCGTACGGGGCGGCCGCGTGCACGGGCGGCAGTCCCGGCGGCTCGGGCGCCGGCCGCACCCGGCGCGGCGCCCGCCCGCTCAGCGCCGCACGGCACCGGTCGCAGAGCACGGCGCGGGCCCCGCCGCATCCGCCGCACTCGGCCGGAAGCACCAGGTCGGTGAGGTCCCGCCACCAGCTCCGCATGGGCTCACTGTGCCGACGCCCCGACCGTCCGGCCACCCCTGTGGACAACCCCTCCGACCAGCCCGTCGGTCCGCCCCGGAGCCTCCGGACAGGCCGGCCCTCACCCCGGGTAGACCGGCGCCGTCCCCTGCGTCACCTTCTGCCACTGCGCCCCGGACGGCAGCCGGACGATGCCGTCCACCGAGTACGCCACCAGCGGCGCCGTCTCGTCCGCGGCGGCCGTCAGCGCCTTCACCCCGGTCAGCGCGGCGGGCGGCGGCACGTCCGGCGTGGAGCCGTCGACCTCGACGTACTTCATCTGCTCCACGCCCCCGTGCTCACGGCCGACGACCACGAGCCGGCTGTCCCCGGCCCACGACATGGCGGTGACCTGCTCCAGCTCGGGCGTCGCCGAGCGCAGCTCCACCACGGTGACCGTGGGGCGCCCGGCCGACCCGGCCTCGTCCGGGCCGCTGCGCTCGATCCGCCCGACGAGCAGGGACCGCTCGTCGCCCTTCTCCACGACGAGGGCGATCCGCACCCCGTCGGCGGCCACCCGGACCGCCTGGATGCGGCCGTCCAGACCCGGCGTCCGTACCCGCAGCGGCTGGTCGGCGCCCTTCGCCAGCAGGTAGAGACCGGGGCGGGCCGGGTCGCGGTCGGCGACCCACAGTCCGCCCTGGGCGTCCCAGCTCGGCGTGGTCAGCCGGTCCTGCTCGGCCTTGCCCTGGCTGCGCAGCACCGGCTCGCCGAGGGACGAGCCCTGCGCCAGGGCGGAGACGAACAGCGCCTGGCCGTTCAGGCCGACGCCGGCCGCCGTGCGCTCGTCCCGCGCGACCGCGACCGAGCGCAGCCCCTGCTCCCCCTGTCCGAGCGCCCCGGGCGCCGGGTCGGGGTCGGCATCGGGGCTGGAGCTGCCCGCGGCGATCCGGACGAGCTTGTGCTGCTCGTCGAGGAAGTACAGGTAGTCGGGCTGGTTCAGCGCGCCCCGGGTGGCGACGGTCTCGGCGCCGTCCTGGGTGAGCGAGCACAGCTGCCCGCCGCCGGCCCGCAGTTCGACCTCCTCCACCGCGGGACTGAGGTTGCGCAGCGTGAACAGCAGCTGGGCGGCCATCTCCTCGCAGCGGCCGGTGCCGACGTCGCCGGCCCGGTCGTCGAGCGGCACGGTGAGCGTGCCCCGGTCGTCCGGGGTGAGCGGCCCCGTGCCCTCGCGCAGCCGGATCCCCGTGGGGAAGCTCGACCGGACCACGGGGTCGAGCCAGCTCGTCGGCCCGGAGATCAGCGAGCGCACCATCCGCGTCGTGGGGTCGACGTGCCGGCGCACGTACACGGGGTCCGCGACCGCCATCGGCAGGGACGAGCCGTCCACGTCCACGTTCGAGGCGAAGTAGTACTTGTTGAAGGACGTGTAGTTGCGCTGGAAGTCCGACGTGCCCATCACGACGCCCTGCGGCACCGCGTCGATGCGCCACTGGCCGCTCTTCTCGTCCTTCACCAGCCGCACGACCTCGTTGTAGAGGCCGGAGGAGGGCGCGTACGCCTGCTGCGCGTCCACGGTGGCGAACTTGGTGCCGGTCAGCGTGTACGTCAGGGCGGTGCTGTCCTCCCTGACCTCCCGGTCGGCGCGGGCGCCGGGTCCCTCGGAGAGCACGGTGGTGGACTGCTCCGGCCGCCAGTACTTCGACGCCTCCGGGGTCAGGTACTGGCGTGCGGTCTCGTAGTCGGCGTCGTCGCTGGTCAGCGCCTCCAGGAAGCCCTGGACGATCTGGGTGGGGGTGGCGTCGTCGCTGGGCGGCACGGCGTAGACCCGCACCTGCGCGTCCTTGCGCGGTGTGGACTCCACCCCGCGCAGGTCACCGCTGTCCGGCATCGAGGCGCACCCGGCCAGCAGGACGACACCGCAGACGGCGTACGTCACCGCCCGGGCCGGCGCCCCGCGCCCGCGCCTCACACGCTCACCGCCCACGCGTGGCCTCCCCGTCCTTCTCCGCACCGCGCGGATCACCGTCCCCGTTCCCGTCGGCCGCTGTCCGGCCGCCGTCCGCCCCGCCGGAGGGGCCCGGGGATCCGGAGGGCCCCGCCTCCGTCCCCGTGCTCGGGCCGGGTGCCGTGCCCGGCGTCATGCGCGTACTGCCCGACCGGGCCACCACGCGCGCGCCGTTGCCGGGCAGGGCGGTGGGGTCGGCCGTGGGCGTCGACGTGCCGGGCCTGCGGCCCAGCGGATCGCGGGACGACTGCGCCGGGTCGCCTGCGCCGGGCTGCCGCACCGGCACCGTGGCGCGTTTCTCGCCGTCGCCGCCGCGCGGCGGCCCCGCGTCGTCGAGGCCGCGGTTGCGCCGCGAGTCCTTGGGCTCCAGGGGTATCGGGGACCCGCGCAGCGGCTCGTCCGCCGTCCTGGGCAGCGTCAGCCGGAACTGCGAGCCGCCGCCCGGCTCGCCCCACGCCTGCAGCCAGCCGCCGTGCAGCCGGGCGTCCTCCAGGGCGATGGACAGCCCCAGACCCGTACCGCCGGTGGTGCGGGCGCGGGCCGGGTCGGCCCGCCAGAAGCGGCTGAACACGCGCGTGGCCTCGCCGGGCTTGAGTCCGACCCCGTAGTCGCGCACCGCGACCGCCACCGCGCCCCCCGCGGCGGCCAGCTTGACGACGACGTCCCTGCCCTCGCCGTGCTCGACGGCGTTGACGACCAGGTTGCGCAGCACCCGCTCCACGCGCCGCGCGTCGGCCTCGGCGACCACGGGCTGCTGGTCGCCGACGACCTTGATCGTGGTGCCCTTGCGCTCGGCGAGCGGCTCCGCGCCGCTGACCACGCGCCGCACCACCTCGCGCAGGTCGATCGGCTCCGCCTCCAGGGCGGCCGCGCCCGCGTCGAAGCGGCTGATCTCCAGCAGGTCGGCGAGCAGCGACTCGAAGCGGTCGAGCTGGTCGGCGAGCAGTTCGGCCGACCGCGCGGTCACCGGGTCGAAGTCCTCGCGCGCCTCGTGGATGACGTCCGCGGCCATCCGCACGGTCGTCAGCGGGGTGCGCAGCTCGTGCGACACGTCCGACACGAACCGGCGCTGCATCCGCGACAGGTCCTCGAGCTGGCTGATCTTGAGCTGGAGGTTCTGCGCCATCTTGTTGAAGGCCTCGCCGAGCCGGGCGATGTCGTCCTCGCCGGTGACCTTCATGCGTTCCTGGAGCCGCCCGGCGGACAGCCGTTCGGCGATCCCGGCGGCCATCCGCACCGGCGTGACCACCTGCCGCACCACCAGCCAGGCGATCGCCCCGAGCAGCACGACCACGAACAGCCCGGCGGTCGTCAGGGTGCCCTTGACCAGGCTCAGCGACTTCTCCTCCTGGGTGAGCGGGAAGAGGTAGTACAGCTGGTACGGGTCGCCGTTGGGGTCGTTGACCTGCTTGCCGATGACCAGGGCCGGCTGGGAATCCTTGTCGGTGGCGTAGACGATGCGCGTGTAGCTCTGCGCGGCCGTCGTGCTGGTGTCGATCCGCTCGCGCAGCGCGGCGGGGACGCTGGCGGCCGGGTTGACCCCGCCGGAGGCGCGCGGTCCGCGCCCGCTGCCGCTGTCGCCGCCGGACGGCAGGGTGACCACGTCGAAGGCGCCCTGGCCGCCGCTGGACAGCGAGGCGACGAGGTCGCTCATCCACTGGATGACGCTCTGCGAGGGGCGGCCGTCCGGCGCGGCGCCCTCCTCGCCGGTGACGCTCACGGCCTGTTCGGCCTGCTGCTTGGCCACGGCGAAACCGCCGGTGGCCTGGCTCTGCGACGCCTTCACCTTGGCGTCCAGCAGGCCGTTGCGCACCTGGCCGATGACGACGAAGCCGAGCAGCAGGACGACGCCCAGCGACATCAGCAGCGTCGTGACGACGACCTTGAGCTGGATGTTGCGCCGCCACAGCCGCATGACGGGCAGCAGCGGACGCCGCACCCAGCGCATGACGAGCCGGACGACCGGGCTGCCCTGGACCCCGCCCTGGAGCAGGTCGCCGTCGAAGAGGTGGCGCCAGCGGGTGGCGGCCGTCCCCCGGCCGACAGGCCGCCCCGGACGGCCCCCGGACCGGCCGGGCGCCGAAGCGGCACTGTCACCGGGCATGTCAGCTCGGTCCTGCCTTGTATCCGACGCCACGGACGGTCACCACGATCTCGGGCTTCTCCGGGTCCTTCTCGACCTTGGAGCGCAGCCGCTGCACATGGACGTTGACCAGGCGGGTGTCGGCCGCGTGGCGGTAGCCCCACACCTGCTCCAGCAGCACCTCGCGCGTGAAGACCTGCCACGGCTTGCGCGCGAGGGCGACCAGCAGGTCGAACTCCAGCGGGGTCAGGGCGATGGACTGCCCGTCCCGCTTCACGGAGTGACCGGCCACGTCGATCACCAGGTCGCCGATGGCGAGCTGCTCCGGCGCCGGCTCCTCGGACCTGCGCAGCCGCGCGCGGATCCGGGCGACCAGCTCCTTCGGCTTGAACGGCTTGACGATGTAGTCGTCGGCCCCGGACTCCAGGCCCACCACCACGTCGACGGTGTCGCTCTTCGCCGTGAGCATCACGATCGGCACCCCGGACTCCGCCCTGATCAGGCGGCAGACCTCGATGCCGTCCCGGCCGGGGAGCATCAGGTCGAGGAGGACCAGATCCGGCTTGGTCTCGCGGAAGGCGGCCAGCGCCTTGTCGCCGTCGGCCACGAAAGACGGCTCAAAACCTTCACCGCGCAACACGATGCCGAGCATCTCGGCCAGTGCGCTGTCGTCGTCGACGACAAGGACTCGTCCCTTCATAAACGACATCATCCCATTAGCTAATCGTTACCTGGCATGACCTGGCACACAGCAGCCAGCGCCTCGGACGTCACGGGCGACACCACGCCCCCCTCGGTGACGATCGCTGTCACCAGCTCCGGCGGTGTCACGTCGAACGCCGGGTTGTACGCCGTCGTCCCCAGGGGAGCCACCGGAATCCCGCCCCCCGCCTCCGCACCGGCCACCGGCACCTGCGGCGCCGTGATCTCCGTCACCTCATGACCGGGACGCTGTTCCACCTCGATGGACGCCCCGTCCGGCGTCCGGGGATCCACCGTCGTCACCGGGGCCACCACGATGAACGGCACGTGGTGGTACCGCGCGAGCACCGCGAGCGGATAGCTCCCCACCTTGTTCGCCACCGAACCGTCGGCCGCGATGCGGTCCGCGCCGACCAGCACCGCGTCCACCTCGCCCGCCGCGAACAGCGATCCCGCCGCGTTGTCGGTGAGCAGGGTGTACGCCATGCCGCTGCGGGCCGCCTCGTACGCCGTCAGGCGAGCACCTTGCAGCAACGGACGCGTTTCGTCCACCCACAGGCGCCGCAGCCGCCCCGCCCGGTGCGCCGCCAGCGCCACCGCGAACGCCGTCCCCTCGCCGCCCGACACCAGCGAACCGGTGTTGCAGTGGGTGAGGATCCGGTGCCCGCCGCCGGGCATCAGCTCGTCGAGGAGCGCCAGCCCGTGCGCCGCCATCCGGGCGCTGGCCCCGGCGTCCTCCCGGTGCAGCCGCTGCGCGGCGGCCAGCGCCGCCCCGGCCGCCTGCCGCGGGTCGCCGCCGCCGTCCACCACCGCCCGGTACGCGGAGTGCGCCCGCCGCACCCCGACCGCCAGGTTCACCGCCGTGGGCCGGGCGCTCTCCAGCGCCGCCGCCGCGTCGTCCACGTCGTAGCCCCGCACGGCCGCGAGCGCGACGCCGTAGGCGCCCGCGATGCCCAGCAGGGGGGCGCCGCGCACGGCGAGCGAACGGATCGCCTCCACCAGTGCGGGCGCGTCCGTGCAGACCAGCTCGACCTCCTCGGCCGGGAGCCGCGTCTGGTCGAGCAGGACCAGGACCGGACCTTCGGGAGGCTCCTCCCAGCGCAGTGCCGGCATCCCGGTCGGCCGCTTGTCGTCACCGCTGTGCGCGTACTGATCAGCCATGCGGCCAGTCTGCCCCCTGGGGCGCGGACAATAGAAGACGAGCTGCCCCGACCTCGGCAGGACCACCGGGAACCACCGCATGGCACGATGGCTGCCCAAGCCGCCACCGCGACCGCGGCGGGCACCGTGAAGGAGCGACGATGAACGACACTCCGGGCTGGGCCTCGCCCGGATCCGCCCCGTCCGGCGGGCACGGACCGGGCGCGTCCGGACCTGCCGGGTCCGACGGCCGTCCGGGGCCCGAGCAGTCCGCCGGCCGGCCGCGGCAGCCGGGTGACGCCCCGCGGGAGCCGGGCGTGAAGTGGTCCAAGGACCAGCCTCCCGCCGACCAGTGGTCCGCGCCCGCCGGCGCCCCCGGTGCGGGCGGCCCCGGTGCGGGCGGCCCCGGTGCGGGCGGCCCCGGTGCGGGCGGCCCCGGTCAGGCCCCGCCGCCCCCCGGCCCCGGCTGGGGCGCCCCGCCGCCCGGCGGACCCGGCGGCCAGGCGCCCTGGGGAGGCTGGGGCAACGGCTGGGGAGGTCCCCCGCCCGCGGCGAAGCCCGGCGTCATCCCGCTGCGCCCCCTCGGCGTCGGCGAGCTCCTCGACGGCGCCGTGTCGACCATGCGCACCTACTGGCGCACGGTCCTCGGCATCTCGCTCACCCTCGCCGTCCTCACCGAGATCGTCGCGGTGCTGCTGCAGGGCTTCGTCCTGGACGACGCCGACACCGAGGTGCTCGACGACCCCAGCGCCACGTTCGGCGAGCTCACCGACGTCATGGGCGACCTCCTGCTCAGCTCCGCCGTGCTCTACGGGATCACCCTGATCGGCACGGTCGCGGCGACCGCCCTGCTCACCACCGTCACCAGCCGCGCCGTGCTCGGCCGGCCGGTGACCACCGCCGAGGCCTGGCGCGACGCCCGTCCCCGGATCCTCAAGCTGTTCGGCCTGATCATCCTGCTGGGGCTCATCGCGGTGGGCGCCGTCGCCGTCGGCGCGCTGCCCGGCATCCTCGTCAGCGTCTCGGCCGGCGCGGAGGCGGGCGTCGGACTCACCGTCCTCGGCCTGCTCGCCGCCGCCGTGTTCGCCGTGTGGCTCATGGTCCGCCTCTCGCTGGCCTCCCCCACGCTGATGCTGGAGAAGCAGGGCATCGTCATGGCGATGCGCCGCTCCGCCCGGCTGGTGCGCGGCTCCTGGTGGCGGGTCTTCGGCATCCAGCTGCTGGCCGCGATCATCGCCTACGTCGTCGCGGCGATCATCGTCATCCCCTTCACCTTCCTCGCCTCCGCGTTCAGCGGCGGTGCCGCCGGCCTCCTGGACACCGCGGGCGGGGACATCGGCTGGACGTTCCTGATCATCAGCGGCATCGGCTCGGTGATCGGCTCCATGATCACGTTCCCGATCACCGCCGGCGTCACCGTGCTCCTCTACATCGACCAGCGCATCCGCCGCGAGGCCCTCGACCTCGAACTGGCCCGCGCCGCGGGCGTCCAGGGCGCCGACACCACCGGCGGGAGCTGATGCGGTGACCGTCACGGGGGGAGTTCTCCAGGCCGCACCGGCCCTGCCCACGGCCGCCGACACCGCCGTGCGTCTGCTGGCGCGCGGCGACGACGAACCGCCCGTCACCCTCCCGCGCGACCCCGCGCGGGAAGCGGCCCGGCGGGAGCTGTCGAAGCAGATGTACCACGAGAACGACCCCAGCTGGCTCCAGCGGGCCCTGGAGGCCTTCTGGGACTGGGTCGGCAAGCTGTTCGGCGCCGCCTCCGCCGCGACACCCGGCGGCGCGCTCGGCCTGGTCGTCATCGTCGTCGCCGCGCTCGCCGTCGTGGCCGCCCTGTGGTGGCGCCTGGGCACCCCGCGCCGCCGGCCGGTCACCGCGCCCGCCCTGTTCGACGACCGTCCCCGCAGTGCCGCCGAGCACCGCGCGGCCGCCGAGGCGCACGCCGCCCAGGGCCACTGGAACCAGGCCGTCCAGGAACGCATGCGGGCCGTCGTCCGCGCCCTGGAGGAACGCGCCCTCCTCGACCCCCGCCCCGGCCGCACCGCCGACGAGGCCGCCGCCGAGGCCGGCCGCGCCCTGCCCCAGCACACCGGCCGGCTGCGCACCGCCGCCCGCGACTTCGACGACGTCACGTACGGCGGCCGGGCCGCCACGGAGGACACGTACCGGCGGCTCGCCGCCCTCGACGGCGACCTGGAACGCACCAAGCCCGCCCTCGCCGGCAGCGGCGCCCGCGGCACGGACCCCGACGCCCCCCAGGGAGCCGCCGGATGACGACCGAGGCCCCCTCCCCGCCCACCTCGGCCTCCCCCACCGCCCGCCAGGTGTGGACGCGCACGCGGGGCGTCGCCCTCGCGCTGGTGCTGCTGCTCGTCGCGGCCGTCGCCATCGCCGCGGTCCGCTCCGACGCCCGGCACGGCCGGCTCGACCCGCGCTCCGCCGACCCCCACGGCAGCCGCGCCGTCGCCGAACTGCTCGCCGACCGCGGCGTCGACACCCGCGTGGTCACCACGCTCGACGAGGCCGCCGACGCGGCCGGCCCCGACACCACCCTGCTGGTCGCCGTACCGGACCTGCTGACGCCCCGCCAGCAGACGCGGCTGCGCCAGGCCGCCGAGGACTCCGGCGGCCGCACCGTCCTGGTCGCCTCCGGCCCCGCCTCCGTGGAGCGCCTCGCCCCCGGCGTCACCGCCGACCCGGCCAACAGCCTGGACTCCACCCTCGAACCGGACTGCGACCTGCCCGCCGCCCGGCGCGCCGGCTCCGCCGACACCGGCGGCATCCGCTACTCCTCCGCGCACCCCGACGCCGACGAGTGCTACCACAGCCACCGCCTGGCCACCCTGCTGCGCGTCCCCGCCCCCTCCGGCGACGGCGACACCGTCCTCCTCGGCGCCCCCGACATCCTCCTCAACGACCGCCTGGACGAGCACGGCAACGCCTCGCTGGCCCTGCAGCTCCTCGGCTCCCGCTCCCATCTCGTCTGGTACCTCCCCTCGCCCGCCGACGCCTCAGCCGTGACCGAGGACCGGAAGAGCTTCTTCGACCTGCTCCCCTCCGGCTGGCTGTGGGGCACCCTCCAGCTCTTCGTCGCCGCCGCCCTGGCCGCCGCGTGGCGGGCACGCCGTCTCGGCCCCCTCGTCCCCGAGAGACTTCCCGTGGCGATCCGCGCCTCCGAGACCGTCGAAGGCCGCGCCCGCCTCTACCGCAAGGCCGACGCCCGCGACCGCGCCGCCCTCGCGCTCCGCTCCGCCACCCGCACCCGCCTCGCCCCCCTCGTCGGCATTCCCGGCTCCCAGGCGCACGCGCCCGAGGCCCTGCTCCCCGCGCTGTCCACCCGCCTCGACGGCGACGGACAGTCCCTCCACACGCTTCTCTTCGGCCCGCCCCCCGGCGACGACGCGGCTCTGATCCGGCTCGCCGACCAACTCGACGCCCTCGAAAGGCAGGTACGCCGTCCATGATGGACCCGACCACCGACAACGCCGCGCCCGCCGGGGACCCGGCCGCCGCCCGGGCCGCCCTGGAGGCCCTGCGCGCGGAGATCGCCAAGGCCGTGGTCGGCCAGGACCCCGCCGTGACCGGCCTCGTCGTCGCCCTGCTCTGCCGTGGCCACGTCCTCCTCGAGGGCGTCCCCGGCGTCGCCAAGACCCTGCTGATCCGCGCCCTCGCCGCCGCCCTCGAACTCGACACCAAGCGCGTCCAGTTCACCCCCGACCTGATGCCGAGCGACGTCACCGGCTCCCTCGTCTACGACGCCCGCACCGCCGAGTTCTCCTTCCAGCCCGGCCCGGTCTTCACCCACCTCCTTCTCGCGGACGAGATCAACCGCACGCCCCCGAAGACCCAGTCGTCCCTGCTGGAGGCCATGGAAGAACGCCAGGTCACCGTCGACGGCACCCCGCGCGCCCTCCCCGACCCGTTCCTGGTCGCCGCGACCCAGAACCCCGTCGAGTACGAGGGCACCTACCCCCTGCCCGAGGCGCAGCTCGACCGCTTCCTCCTCAAGCTGACGATCCCCCTCCCCTCCCGCCAGGACGAGATCGACGTCCTCACCCGGCACGCCCAGGGCTTCGACCCGCGCGACCTGCGCGCCGCCGGCGTACGCCCCGTCGCGAACGCCGCCGACCTCGAGGCCGCCCGCCGCGCCGTCGCCACCACCACGGTCTCCCCCGAGATCACCGCGTACGTCGTCGACATCTGCCGCGCCACCCGCGAGTCGCCGTCCCTGACGCTCGGCGTCTCCCCCCGAGGCGCCACCGCACTGCTCGCCACCGCCCGCGCCTGGGCCTGGCTGACCGGCCGCGACTACGTCATCCCCGACGACGTGAAGGCCCTCGCCCTGCCCACGCTCCGCCACCGCATACAGCTGCGCCCGGAGGCCGAGATGGAGGGCGTGACGGCCGACTCGGTCATCAACGCGGTCCTCTCCCACGTCCCCGTCCCCCGCTGATGGCCCCCACCGGACGCGCCGCCCTCCTCGCGGCCCTCGGCTCCCTCCCGGTCGGCATCTGGGAACCCGGCTGGACGGGCATCCTCGCCGTCAACGCGCCCCTGGCCGTCGCGTGCGCCTGCGACTACGCCCTGGCCGCGCCGGTGCGCAGGCTCGGCCTGGCCCGCTCCGGCGACACCTCCGTACGCCTCGGCGGCACCGCCGACGTCACCCTCACGATCACCAACCCGTCGCGCCGTCCGCTGCGCGCCCGCGTCCGTGACGCCTGGCCGCCGAGCAGCTGGACGCCCGGCACGGAGGCGGAGGCCTCCCGGACACGGCTGACGATCCCCGCGGGCGAACGGCGTCGCGTCACCACACGCCTGCGCCCCACCCGCCGCGGCGACCGCCAGGCGGACCGCGTCACCGTCCGCTCCTACGGCCCCCTCGGCCTCTTCGCCCGCCAGGGCACCCACAAGGTCCCGTGGACGGTCCGCGTCCTGCCGCCCTTCACCAGCCGCAAGCACCTGCCCTCCAAGCTGGCCCGCCTGCGCGAACTGGACGGCCGCACCAGTGTCCTCACCCGGGGCGAGGGCACCGAGTTCGACAGCCTCCGCGCCTACGTCCCCGGCGACGACACCCGTTCCATCGACTGGCGCGCCACCGCCCGCCAGACGGAGGTCGCCGTACGCACCTGGCGCCCGGAGCGCGACCGCCACATCCTGCTCGTCCTCGACACCGGCCGCACCTCCGCCGGCCGGGTGGGCGACGCACCGCGCCTGGACTCCTTCATGGACGCGGCCCTGCTCCTCGCCGCCCTGGCCTCCCGCGCAGGCGACCGCGTCGACCTGCTGGCCTACGACCGCCGGGTACGCGCCCTGGTCCAGGGCCGCGCGGCCGGCGACGTCCTGCCCTCCCTGGTGAACGCGCTGGCCACACTGGAACCCGAACTGGTCGAGACGGACGCCCGCGGCCTGACGGCGGCAGCGCTCCGTACGGCTCCGCGCCGCTCCCTGATCGTGCTCCTGACGACGCTGGACGCGACCCCGGTGGAGGAGGGCCTGCTGCCCGTCCTGAGCCGGCTGACGCAGCGCCACACGGTCCTGCTCGCTTCGGTGGCCGACCCGCACGTGGCGTCCATGGCCCGGGGCCGTGGAGACGTCGACGCGGTGTACGAGGCAGCGGCCGCCGCGCAGGCCCACACAGAACGCGACCGCACAGCCGAACAGCTCCGCCGCCGCGGGGTGACGGTCGTGGACGCGACGCCGGAGAACTTGGCGCCGGCGCTTGCGGACGCGTACCTGGCGCTGAAGTCGGCGGGACGGCTGTAAAAAAGGGGGGTGCCCGGGTGCTCCCGAAAACGCAGAGAGCCCCCGTGCCGAATGGCACGGGGGCTCTCCCTATCAAGAATTGTTCGGCGGCGTCCTACTCTCCCACAGGGTCCCCCCTGCA
>NZ_JBIWGC010000035.1:0-34461 GCF_044763335.1 Streptomyces sp. NPDC096105 | reverse complement strand
ACCGGATCGTGTTCCCCGTCTCCATCCACGACGCCGAGAACCGCGGCCAGAGCTTCGGCCAGGTCCGCAACGCCTTCATCCGCGTCGTCAACCAGGCGGACAACCAGGAACTCGCCCGCTACGACCTGTCCGAGGACGCCGCCACCGAGACCGCGATGATCTTCGGCGAGCTGTACCGCAACGGTGCGGAGTGGAAGTTCCGCGCCGTCGGGCAGGGCTACGCCTCAGGACTGTCCGGGATCGCCGCCGACTTCGGCGTAGGCGTCTGACATTCCCACGACGACGCCGGGCCGGCCCTCCCGAGGGGCCAGGTCCGGCGCGTCGACGCGCAGCTCCGACCGCCAGACCTACACATCCCACCCGCAGGAGACCACGTGGCCGATCCACTGCGCCTTCGCCCGGAGGACAGGCCGGACTTCGAGGCGGTACTGAACCTGGCACTCACCACCGCGGACGTACAGAAGGCACTGAGCACCGACCCCACCGGCCGGGCCACCGCGCGCCTGCGCCTGCGGGCTCTCGGCGACGCCGACGAGATAGCCGCCGCGGCATCCGGGGAATACGGCGCGTACCTCGCCCTGCGCACGTCGGCACAGCCCGGCCCCCCGCGACACCCCGCCGCCGGCGCCCTGCTGCCCGCCCTGACAGTGCTCACCCCGCTTGTGGCCGCCGCATCCGCCGCGGTCCTGCTCGTCCTCGGCTACCTTCTCCAGCTGACCGATGCGGAAGGCGCGCTGCCCGGCTCACTGGTCACCGCCGGATGGGTCCTGACGCTGATCGCGGGCATCAGCGCCCTCCTCGCCTTCGCCGCGCTGTTGAGGACGGCGATACGCGGCGACGACGAGTCCGCACACGCAGCCCGTCTGCAGCAGCCACGACTGAACTGGCAGCAGGCCCTCCTGGACCGGGGCATGCTGCCCTGTCTGCGCCAGTGCCTCGATGAGGACCCCGCCATCCGTGGCACACCGCCCCTGGTGGTCCGCACCACCGACCCCCACGCCACCGCGGGCCCGAAGGAACACCCCTCTCATTCCGGCCGGCCCGAGTGAGGGCCACCGGATGAAAGGCCCGTGCGCCCGCCGCAGGCCGCACTTCCAGAACCCGCTTCCGGCCGTCGCGCCCCGCCTGTGAGCGCCACCACCGTTACGCTCGCGCCGTCCAGGCCCGGCCCGGGTCCCGGAAAAGGGAGCAGGACGCCCCTGTGCGGACCGGGCGAGCTCGCCCTCGTCCTCATCGCCGCCACAGCCGCCCTCGTCGCCGAGAGGGGACGGAACACGACGCGTCTCGCGCAGCGCCACGGGCCCGGGGTCTTCCTCGACCCGGCGCGCATGAACCGCTTCCACCGGCCGGCGACGGCGCTGCGGTCACTCCTGCCGCCGGAGCAGGCCGGGGTGGCGGACCGCTGGCGAAAAGGCCGCTTCAGGAAGATCCGGGTGTGCCCGCGTGGAGGCCGCGTGCCCCGGCACACGGTGGCCGTGCACCGGGGCGACCGGCGGCCAGGCGCCCCGCGGCGGCTCAGCCGGTGGCCTTGCGCCAGGCCGACTCGCGCAGCAGCCGCAGGCCGTTGAGGCCGACGATGACGGTGGAGCCCTCGTGGCCGGCGACGCCCAGCGGCAGCGGCAGGTGGCCGGCGAGGTCCCAGACGACCAGGCCGGCGATGAAGACCCCGGCGATGACGAGGTTCTGCACGACGAGCTTGCGGGCCTGGCGGGACAGGGAGATCACGGCGGGCACGGTGACCAGCTCGTCCCGGACGATCACCGCGTCGGCGGTCTCCAGCGCCAGGTCGGAGCCCGCTCGGCCCATGGCGACGCCGGTGTGGGCGGCGGCCAGCGCGGGCGCGTCGTTGACGCCGTCACCGACGACCATGACCTTGCGCCCGGCGGTCTCCAGTTCCCGGACGGCACCCACCTTCTCCTCGGGCAGCAGCCCGGCCCGCACGTCCTCGATGCCGGCCTCGGCGGCGAGACGGGCGGCGGCGCGCGGGTTGTCGCCCGTCAGCAGTACTGGCGCGGTTCCGGTGAGGGAGGCGAGTGAGGCCACGGTCGCGGCTGCGTCCGGGCGCAGCCGGTCGGCGATGCCCAGGACACCGACCGGCGCGCCGTCGAGGGTGACGAGGACGGCGGTCCGGCCTCCCCCCTCCAGTTCACCGGACAGGGCCTTCGCGTGGGCCGAGGCGGCGTCGTCGGTCTCGCGCAGCAGCCGGGCCGGGGCGCCGGCCTCGACCAGGCGTCCGTCGAGCGTGGCCTTCACTCCGACACCGGGCGTGGAGCCGAAGTCCACCACCGGCTCGAACGCGAGTCCCCGTTCGCGCGCCGCGGTGACGATCGCCCTGGCCAGCGGGTGTTCACTGGGCGCCTCCGCCGCGGCGGCGAGCAGGAGCAGGTCCTCGTCGTCCAGGCCCGTGCCCGGGAGCGGGCGGACGTCCGTGACGCGCGGGGTGCCCTCGGTCAGGGTGCCCGTCTTGTCCAGCGCGACCGCGTCCACCTGGCCCAGCCGTTCCATGACCACGGCGGACTTGACCAGCACTCCGTGGCGTCCGGCGTTGGCGATGGCCGACAGCAGGGGAGGCATGGTGGCCAGCACGACCGCGCACGGCGAGGCCACGATCATGAAGGTCATGGCCCGCAGCAGGGAGTCGGCGAGGTTCGCGCCGAAGGCGAGCGGGACGAGGAACACGGCGAGGGTCGCGGCCACCATGCCCAGTGAGTAGCGCTGTTCGACCTTCTCGATGAACAGCTGGGTCGGCGCCTTGGTCTCGGAAGCCTCCTGCACCATCCGCACGATCCGGGCGATCACCGAGTCGGCCGCGTCCCGTTCGACCCGTACGCGCAGCACGCCGGTGCCGTTGAGGGTGCCGGCGAAGACCTCGTCGCCCCTCTCCTTCGCCACCGGCAGGGGTTCACCGGTGATGGTGGCCTGGTCGACCTCGCTCGCCCCGTCGAGGACACGGCCGTCGGCGCCGACGCGCTCACCGGGCCGCACCAGGACGGTGTCACCGACCGTCAGATCCTCGACGGGGACGGCCGTCTCGCTGCCGTCGACCTCGATGCGGGTCGCGGTCGCGGGTGCCAGGTCGAGCAGGCCGCGCACCGAGTCGGCGGTGCGGGCGGTGGCCAGCGCCTCCAGTGCACCCGATGTCGCGAAGATGACGATCAGCAGGGCGCCGTCCATCACCTGCCCGATCGCCGCCGCCCCCAGCGCGGCGACGACCATCAGCAGGTCGACGTCGAGCGTCTTCTCCTTCAGTGCCCGCAGCCCCGCCCATCCGGGCTCCCAGCCGCCGGTCGCGTAGGACAGCGCGTACAGCGGGCCCCATGTCCAGGCCGGCGCCCCGGCCAACTGGAGCGGCAGCGCGAGCAGGAAAAGGATCGTGGCCGCGGCCGCCCAGCGCACCTCGGGCAGGGCAAGAACCCGCGTCCTGCGCCGGGAGACGTCTCCGGTGCGCGCGGGCGCGGGACGGTCGGCCGTGGGCGGGGGGAGGGTGGAAGTCATCGGAGCAGACAGTCCTTCACGACGGCATGGCGAAGAGGCGGCAGCCCGTGCATGCGGCAGCCACTCGCGTTCACCATACAGGAGCACATGAAGATTAGTTCATGCATTCATGGGAGGGCCTTCGTAGGATGGTGCCCATGGGCCATGGAGCTGACGCCGAGACCACCGCCACCGCACGCGAACGCCTGGAGACGGTGGGCGCCGCCGACGTGGCCGCGACCCTTCAGGCTCTGGCCACCCCGTCCCGGCTGCGCATCCTGACCCGCCTCCAGGAGGGCCCCTGCGCCGCCACCGAACTCGCCGACGCCGTCGGCATGGAGCAGTCGGCCTGCTCCCACCAGCTGCGCCTGCTGCGCAACCTCGGCCTGGTCACCGGCGAGCGCCGGGGCCGCTCGGTCATCTACGCCCTCTACGACGACCATGTCGCCGAACTGCTGGAGCAGGCCCTCTACCACGTCGAGCACCTGCGCCTCGGCCTGCGGGACACGCCGACCACGGCGGCCGTGAACGGGACGACCTGAGCACGGGATCGCACCCCCTCGGGCGTGACGGCCCGCAACGCGCTCTCCCGCACGCCCCTCGCCCCACCACCCGGGCCCCGGCGAGGCGCCGCTCGGCCCGGACGACGGCTGGGGACAGTTCGCCCGCGCCAGGCCCTGGCCATGAGGAGGACGGCGACGGGAGGCGTCGGCCGGGCGGAACCGGCCGATCCGAAGAAGGCCTGTCGCCGAACGCCCTCCCGCCCGCGTCGCCGCGCTCCTCGACCGGGTCGGCCCGGACCCGTCGCACGGCGACCGCCACCCGCACGAACTGTCCGGCGGCCGGTGCCGGCGCGCCGGGATCGCGCGGGCACCGGCCGCCGGCCCGCGCCCGCCGGCCCTCGACGAGCCGGTGCCGCCCCTCGATCCGCCGATCCGGGCCGGCGTGCCGAACCCGCTCGCCGGCCTCCGGGGCGACCTCGGCCTCGGCCACCTGTTCACCTGCCACGACCGGGCGGTCGTGCGGCACTTCGGGACCGCGTGATCGAGATGCGTGACGGGCGCGTCACCTCCGAGTGGAGTCCCCGGCCACCCGACGCGGCCCTCCGGTGAACCGCTCCGAGCCGGGCGCGGTCTTCGGGGCGAAGGCCCACTGCGCGCGCCGACGGCCCTCGTCGGGATCGCTCCGGCCCGCCGGACCGAACCATTATCGCATATGAAAATCATTGTCGTGTATTGTTGATGTCTGCCCGGCGCGGTCGAGGTGTCCCCCCCGACCTGCCGGTCGGCGCGTTCAGCGCCGGACAACCGTCCCGACCGAGAGGAACGACCCATGGCCGTGCCCAAGCGCAAGATGTCCCGCAGCAACACCCGTCACCGCCGGGCCCAGTGGAAGGCGGCGACGCCGAATCTGGTGCCGGTCACGGTGGACGGTGTGACCCACCGGGTTCCCCAGCACCTCGTGCCCGCCTACCGGCGCGGTCTGCTGCGCCCGGAGGGCTGACGCCGATGCCCACGCAGCGCCTGCCCGTCACCGTGCTCTCGGGCTTCCTCGGCTCCGGCAAGACGACGCTCCTCAACCACGTCCTCACCAACCGCGAGGGCCTGCGCGTGGCGGTGATCGTCAACGACATGAGCGAGGTCAACATCGACGCCGCCCTCGTGCGCGGTGGCGAGGCGGCGCTCTCCCGCACCGAGGAGCGTCTGGTGGAGATGACCAACGGCTGCATCTGCTGCACGCTGCGGGACGATCTGCTGGAGGAGGTCGACCGCCTCGCCCGGGACGGCCGCTTCGACTACCTGCTCATCGAGTCCAGCGGCATCTCCGAGCCGATGCCCGTGGCCGCCACCTTCGCCTTCGCCCGCGACGACGGAGCAGTGCTGGGGGACGTGGCCCGGCTGGACACCATGGTCACCCTCGTGGACGCCGCCAGCTTCCTCACCGAGCTGGACACCGGGGACGACCTCGCCGAACGGGGTCTGGCTCCCTACGAGGACGACGAGCGCACCGTGAGCGACCTGCTGGTCGACCAGGTGGAGTTCGCCGACGTGCTCGTGCTCAACAAGCTGGATCTGGTCGACGACGCCGACGCCGACCGAGTGCGCGGGGTGCTCGCACGGCTGAATCCGACGGCCCGTCTGATCCCCGCGGTGCACGGCCGGGTCGACGCGCGCGACGTTCTGGAGACCGGCCGGTTCGACCTGGAGCGTGCACAGCAGGCACCGGGCTGGGTCCGGGAGCTCAACGGCGACCACGTCCCGGAGACCGAGGAGTACGGCATCTCCTCCTTCGTCTTCCGCTCCCCCGTCCCCTTCCATCCCGGACGTCTGTGGGGCTTCGTCACCGAGGGCCTGGACAGCGGAACGCACGGCCGGGTGCTGCGCTCCAAGGGGTTCTTCACGCTCGCCGGCCGCGAGGACGTGACCGGTCTGTGGTCGCAGGCCGGGGCCGTGGCCCGCTTCGAACCGTCCGGCACCCGGGACACCGACGCGCCCCACGCGCAGGAGCTGGTGTTCATCGGCGTCGGCCTGCGGGAACCGAGCCTGCGCGCCGCCCTCGCCGCATGCCTGATGACCGAGGGCGAGCCGAGTCCGGCGAACGATCCCTTTCCCGCGTGGGACACCGGGCAGGTATGCGATCCCGAGCACGGCCACCCGAGTCCGGCGGCGGTCGCCTGACCGGATCACGAGGGCGTCCGGAGGCGACGGGAGGCACACTCATGTACGGAACGGCCCGCAGCGAGTGGCGCACGACCCCGCGGCGAGCCGCGGTCCTCGGGGCCCTGCGCGCCTGCGACGGCTTCGTCTCGGCGCAGGCCCTGCATGCCGCTCTGGCCGGGGACGGCGTGGCGGTGGGGCTGACCACCGTCTACCGCACGCTCCGGTTGCTGGAGGCGGCCGGGCACGTCGACGTGGTGCGTGACAGTGACGGTGAACGTCTTTACCGGCCCAGGCCGGACGACGGCCACCGTCACTACCTCGTCTGCCGGGAGTGCGGGTTCAGCCTGGCGGTGGACTCCGACGAGGTCGAACAGTGGGTGGTGAGGATCGCGCGCGACATCGGGTTCCACTCGGTGGATCACACCGTCGAACTCACAGGCGTGTGCGACGGCTGCCGCCCCGGGCCGGTCGACCGCTGACCGGCATCTCGCCGACCGTGCCCGGGGCGCCCGGTGACGGTCCAGGTACACGGGTGGTCCGGCGAGCCGTTCGGCCGCCGGTGCGCCGCCCCGACCCCCTCTGAGGGGTCGGGGCGGCGCACCGGCGGGTGCTCACAGCACCTCGAGCTCCGCCGCGCCATCGGCCGCCAGCTCCTCGGTGACCCGCGCGGGGTCGAGCACGTCCGCGGCGAAGTGCACACCGGGAGTGATCGCCCCGTCGAGCGTCCGGAGAGCGGCGGCGGCGGCGAGGAACCCGCTCAGCTCGTAGGAGTCCGGGGCGCGCAGGACGAGCCTCGCGGTGGGCGGGCCGTCCGCCGCTCCGTCCCAGAGGTGGAACTCCTGTCCGTACCAGGCTCCGTGGCGCCGCACGTCCTCGTCGGCCGCCGCGACCAGGTCAGCGGTCTCCGTGCTGTCCAGTGCCCATGCCATGGCCAGTTCCTCGGCCAGGCGTCCGCCACCGAAGACGGTGTACCAGCGCACCCGGCCGATGTCCGTGGCACGGGCCAGCCGGACGGCCTCGGTGGACAGGAAGGGGAAGGCGTCGACGGCCGCGGGGAAGGCGTCGAGTCGCACTCCTCGGCGGGGGGCCAGCGCACGCTCCCGCACCCGGCCCTCGTGCCAGGCGGCCGCCGGCGTGCCGTGCTCCGGTCCGCGGCCGAGCAGCACGTCGCCGGCGGCGGCCGGGGTGAGCGGCGCGACGCCGCCGACATAGGCGTCCAGTGCGACGGGACCGGTGGCGCGGGCGGCCAGCGCGCGGGGCAGCAGCGAGGACAGACCCGGCAGCGCGCCGGCGGACAGCACGGCCGTGCGTCCGGCCGCCACCCATCGCCCGGCGCCCCCGTCGGCGGACAGCAGGTTGTGGACCGGGTCGTCACCGGCCGCGTCGACGTAGTCCGCGCCGCCTCGCAGCGCGGCCCGGGCGACCGCGTCGAGGACGCGGTACGAGGGTCCCGCGCAGTTGACGACAAGTCGGCAGCCCTCCGTGAAGCGATCCAGCGAGTCGGGATCGGTCAGGTCCACCGCCAGGGCGCCCACGTCCGGGCCTCCCTCCGGCAGGCCGGCGACCAGCGCTTCCGCCCGGCCCCGGTCGCGGCCGGCCACCAACAGCGGGTGGACACCCGCCCGGTGGAGCCGCCGTACGACCGCGCTGCCGACTGCTCCGTAACCGCCTATGACGCCGATGACCGCCGGGTGTCGCACCGGTGTTCCTCCTGTTTCCCGCTGATTCGGTTGATGAAAATGATAATTATTATCGTAGTCATTATTCGACGGACTAAGGAAGAAGTGACGACGATGCACGACGTGATCGTGGTGGGCGGAGGTCCCGCCGGCCTCAACGCGGCGCTGGTGTCCGGGCGTCAGCGCAGGCGGGTCCTCCTGCTGGACTCGGGCCGCCCGCGCAACGCGCCCGCGGCGCAGATGCACATGTTCCTCAGCCGGGACGGCTTCCCGCCCGCCGAGCTGCGCCGCATAGGCCGGGAGCAGCTCACCGCCTACCCGAACGTGGCCGTACGCGAGGCGACCGTCACCGCCGCCGCGCCCGAGCCCCGGGGATTCGCCCTGACGCTGGCCGACGGCACCGTGGAGCGGACCCGGAAGCTGGTCCTCGCCACGGGGCAGGTCGACGTGCTCGACGAGCGGGTGGAGGGCCTGTCCGCGCTGTTCGGCCGGGGGGTGTACCACTGTCCGTTCTGCCACGGCTGGGAGACCAGCGGGATGAGCCTGGCCGTCCTGGGGCACGAACTGCCGCAGGTCATGCAGGCCTTGTACGTGGCCGACCGGTTCAGCGAGGACGTGATCGTGTGCACCGACGGCCACCCGGTGCCCGAGCAGGCCGCGGGCCGCCTCGCCGAGGCCGGGATCGCCGTGGAGGAAACGGCCGTGGCCCGCGTCGAGGGGGAGGAAGGGGCCGTCCGCCTGGTCCTCGCCGACGGACGGGTGCTCGAGCGGCAGGGCGTCTACCACCGGGCGCCCACCCGTCAGCACTCCCCGCTGGCCGAGGAGTTGGGGTGCGCGATCCTCCCGGACGGCTGTGTGCGGGTGGACGAGTTCCAGCGCACCTCCGTGCCCGGTGTGTACGCGGCCGGGGACACCGCCCGGCTGGAGGCCCTGCCGGACGCCCTCACCTTCGTGATCACCGGTGCCGCCGACGGCGCCCGTGCCGCGGTCTGGCTCGACCAGGAGCTCTTCCGCGAGGACGCCGGCCTGGGCGGCTGAGACCGAGGTGCGGCGGGGGCCGTCCCGCCCCCGCCGCACCCTTCTCACCGGTCGTCCGGTTCGCGGAGGGCGGCGGCGAGTCCGGCCACCGTGGGCTGCCGGAGGAAGCGGCGGGGCGTCACCCGCCCCAGTCCCTCCCGCGCGAGCGAGCCGAGCATCCGCACCGCGAGCAACGAGTCGCCGCCGAGCGCGAAGAAGTCGGCGGTGCGCTCCTCCACCGAACAGTCCAGCAGTTTCCGCCAGTGCGCCGCGACGGCTCGTTCCGTGTCGTCCCGGGGCGGTCCCGGCTCCGCTCCGCCGGCCGCCGCCGCGGGTACGGACAGGCGCCGGCCGGACGCGGGCCGGCCCGGCCCGGCCCGCTCGCCGTCGACCGCGTCGGGCAGTCCGACCACGGCGGCCCAGCCGTCCGGTTCGACCAGCGATTCCACGGTCGCCATGAGATCGGCGAACATCCGGTCGACGTCCGCTCCCGCGAACAGCTCCTCCACCAGCGAGAAGACGACCACCAGCTCCCCGCGCAGCTCGAACAGCCGCACCTCCAGGGCCACCTGGGGCGTCCGCAGCTGCTGGTGGTGGCTCAGCAGGTCGATCGCGCCCAGCGGCCCGGCCTCCTGGGGCACCTCGCTGCCCAGCGCCGCGTCCACTCCCAACGTGGACTGGAAGACGACGGGCGCCACCGGACGGTGGGTGCCCCGGCGGCGGCCCAGTTCGCGGGAGACCTCCACGCCGGTGATCAGGTTGTGGGCGAGCGCGTCGCCGATGTCCCGCTGCGCGCGGCCGGCGAGGTCGGCGAAGACGGGGGCAGCCGGCAGCTCGACCGGCAGGAGCATGGTGGAGGAGAAGGCTCCCACCAGGCGGGACACGTCGGGGTGGAGCGGGAGGCGGTTCAGCTGGAGGGTGTTGAGCAGGAAGCGGCGGTGTCCGCAGGCCCGGGCGACGGCGGCGGCGAAGGCGGCGAACATCGCCGCGGACGGGGTCACCCCGTGCTCGGTGCACAGCCGGCGCAGAGCCGACCAGCGCTCCGGGTCGAGCACCGCCTGCCGGGTGCCCATCAGGGTGGGGCGCACCTCGGCGGGGTCGGCCACCAGCGGCAGGGCCGGCGGCAGCGGGAAGTCGTCGAGGCGGTCCCACCACCAGTCGCGGTCCTGCTGCCACGCCTCGGTGCCGGGCAGGTCCCGCAGGGTCGTCACGTAGTCGCCGTAGTCGATGTCCAGGGGCGCGAGGACGGCGTTGTAGTCGGAGACCAGGGCGAACAGGTCGCGGTAGAAGACTCCGGAGGACCATCCGTCGATGATCAGCAGGCTGGTCGAGGAGTGCAGCCGGGCGCGGTCCCCGGGCATCAGCGTCAGGCGCATGTCCAGACCGCAGCCCCGGGACGGGTCGGGGCCCTCGGTGCTCATCTCGTGGCGTATCTCCGCGAGCCGGGCCGCGGCCGTCTCCTCGTCGGCGTCGCGCAGGTCGGTGACCCGGAGCTGCGGTACCGCCTCCGGGTCGTCCAGGGGCAGGATGCGCTGCCGGCCGTCGGGCAGGATGCGTGCCCGCAGGACGGCCTGGTGCTCGGCCAGGCGCTCCAGGGCGTCCTGCAGCGCCTCGGGGGCTTCGTCGGCGTCGATGTCCTCCAGCCCGATGTCCACGTAGTGGTGTGCGGAGCGGTAGGACAGCTCCCAGGCGTCCTGCTGGCCCACGAAGTAGCCCTGCTGGAGCGGCAGGAGCGGGAACGGCGCGTCCGGGTCCTCGCGTCGGCGCAGGTCCAGGGGGAGCGGGCGCAGGGCACCCGTCCCCGATCCGGTACTGCGTTCGTGGACGAGGGCGGCGAGCTGCGCGGCGCTCTGTTCGACGCGGACGTCCGCCAGCGCCAGCGGCGTGCCCAGCCGTTTGCGCAGCATCGCGGCCATGCGGACGGCCAGGACGGAGTCGCCGCCCAGGCTCAGGAAGCTGGCGTCCGCCGGTACGGCGGCCAGGTCGGTCTCCAGGGCGTCGGCCCACACGGCGCGGACGGCGTCGACCAGGTCGGCCGAGGTCTGCTCGGCGGGGTGTCCGGGTGCGGATGCGGAGGTCAACAGGGGGCTCCAGTCGGGTCGGCGGGGCGGATGATGTCGTCCACGGCGTGGATCCGTGGGAGGGGCAGGGCAGGGGGCAGGCGGCCGGCGAGCGCGGCACGGACACGGCCGGGGTCCGGGCGGGCGCCGTGGGTTCTGACGCGTCCCGCGATGACGCGCTGGCCCGCCGGGGCGAGGGGATGCTTCTCGTGCGGCAGGACGGGCAGCGGGTCGAAGCCCGCCGCGTCCAGTTGCCGTGCCCATTCCCCGGCGGTGAGGAAGACCCGGTCCTGGCCGGCCCGCAGGTCCGTGAACCACTCCTGTTCGCCGGGCGCGGGCGACATCAGCAGGTACATGGAGGTGAGCGCCTGGTAGTGCTCCTGGCACGACTCGACCAGGACCAGCAGCCCGTCGGGCGCCAGCAGTTCCCGCAGGGCCGCCAGACAGCGTCCGGCGTGCCGTGCGTTGTGCAGGACGTTCGCCGCCAGGACGACGTCCTGGGAGCCCGGTTCCAGACCCTGTTCGAGCGGGTCGGCCTGGATGTCGAACAGGGCGTGCCGCAGTCCGGGGTGGCCGCCGAAGGCGTCCCGGGCCGCCCGCAGGAAGAACGGGGAGACGTCCGTGAACAGGTAGTCGACGGGCGTGTCGCCGAGCGCCTCCAGGACGGTGCCGGTGGTGCCGCCCACGCCGGCGCCCGCTTCAAGGACGCGCAGGGGGGCCGGCCCCGTCCGGCGGCGGGACTCGCCGGCGATCAGGGACGCGGCGGCGTGGTTGGCCCAGCGGCTGGGGACGCTGTCGCGGTAGTTGCCCTGCGCGGTGTCCGTCTCCCCGTCGGGGAAGAGGACCTCCTGCAGGGACGTGCGGTCCTGGAGCAGCAGCGGGAGCCGTTCGGCCGCGGCCCGGAAGAAGCGGGTCATGGACGCCGGGTAGCCCAGGCCCGCACAGGCGCCGTCCAGCTCGCGCAGTGCCCGGGCGTGGCCGCGGCGGTCCGGCACCGCGAGGGAGTGGTGGCGGCCCGTCGCCGCGTCCAGGTGGAGCCGGCCCTCCGCGGTCAGGGTGCGCAGCCAGCGCCGTACGATCCACGCGTGCCGGGGTGCGACCGCCAGGGCCCCGAGGACCTCTTCGGTGGCGGGCCGGCCGGCGTCGCGGAACAGACGGGTCCGGTCCAGTACCCGGGCCATCGTCAGCAGCGCCGTCTCGTCGAGCTGCCGCATCAGTGCCGGGAGAACGGTCGGGTCGGTCCCGCGGACGGCGGCGTCACCGGTGTCCGCGGCCCGGCCGGCGGCGCGGGCGTCGTCCCCGCCGGGACCGGACGACGGCCGCGCCGACGGGGGCGGTCCCGTCACCAGCAGGGTGTCCTGTCCCCCACCGCGCACCAGCTGCCACTGCGTCACGCCGGGCAGCCCGGCGAGGGTCCCGTCGGTGAGTGCGTCGTTCACGCGTGGCCGTCCTCGATGACGTCCGCCACGGTGATCGCCGGCGGGGTCGTGTCCGGTTCGGCCCGGCGCAGGTGGTCGCGCAGCACCTCGGGCAGACGGCGCCGGACGAACAGGGGGAACGGCTCGTGGGCCACCGGGCCGGAGGGCGCCGGGAGGTCCTCGGCCGCGGCGTGCGCGCAGTCGGCGGGGGCCGCCACGGCCAGCGTGCGCGGGTCGGCGGCGTCGAGCAGTACGGCGGCGTCCGCTCCCCGCAGCGCCTCGCGCAGGGCGTACGGGGTCACCGCCCCGGGGGCGTCGTGGAGCAGGGCGTTGGGGATGCCGTGGACGACGACGGGAGGGCCGTCGAGCGCGTCGCGCAGCGCTTGTGGGACATCGCTCCCCCGGTGTCCGTCCCAGGGCGTCCGGCGCACGTGCCGGGTTCCCGGTCCGCCGGTGTGCGGGCCGACGCGCAGGACGACGTCGTAGCGGTAGCGGGTGAGTTCGGTGTCCTCGGCCATGGTGCGGGCGTGCACGCTCATGCGGACCGGGCGGGGCCGGGTCGCGATCGCGGCGGCGACGGCCGCCGGGGTGAAGGACAGTTCCTCGTCCGCCTCGGCGGCGGCCGCGGCCCTTGCGGCGATCGTCGTGCCGTCCGCCTCGGGGTCGCGGGCCCGTTCCAGCCGTGCGAAGTGGTCGAGCAGCAGGCCGGAGTGCCGGATGTCCCCCACGATCACGGTGCCGCCGTCCTCGACCGCCGACAGCGCCCCGTGCAGGACGGTGGTCAGGTAGGCCAGGTCGGGGAAGCACTGGGTGACCGAGTTGAGCAGCACGCAGTCGGGGCGCGCGCCGGGGCCGAAGGCGGCGTCCATGGCGTCCCGCACCCGGGGCGCGGCCGTCTCGTGGGCGGCGGCCCGGACGAACGCGGTGCGGGGCAGGCCGGCCGCGGAGAGGCGGTCCACCGCGACCTGGGCGACGTCGGTGCCGGCGTACCCGTCCAGGTGCGGGTGCAGGCGGTGGGCGAGCAGGCCGGTGCCGCAGCCGAGTTCCAGGACCCGGCTCGGACGCTGGGCCAGGACGAGGTCCACGGTGCGGTCCACCCAGTCCCGCATGTGGGTTTCGGGCAGCGGTGCTCCGGTGCCGGAGGCCCGCCACCCGGACAGGTCGAGGTCGTCGGCGTGCCGGCCCTCGGCCGTCTCGTACGTCCACTCGTAGACCTCGGCCCACTGCTCGAGGTGCTCGCGCATCAGGGGGCCCGGCTCGGGTGCCGCGGTCACGGCGTCCGGGTGCGGGACGACCCGGACTCCGCCGTCGGGTGCGGGGTGGGCCCGGGCCACCCAGGGATGGGCGGCCAGCAGGTCCGCGATCCGGCCGGTGTGTTCAGCCGTCGTGTGGTCGGACACCGGAGTGCTCCGTTCTCTCGTCGAGGGGGTGGTCGGGGGTCGTGTGCGGCCGTGGGACCAGGCGGCGCCCGGTCAGGTGGAGGACGCGGTCGGCGCGGGCGGCCGTGCCGGCGTCGTGGGTGACGGTCAGGACGGCGGGGCCGTTCTCCCGCAGCCGGTCCAGCAGGTCGAGGACGAGTCGTGCCGAGTCCGGGTCCAGACCCGCGGTGGGCTCGTCCAGCAGCAGCACGTCGGGCTCGGCGGCGAGCGCCCGGGCGAGAACCACCCGACGGCGCTGGCCGCCGGAGAGCGCCGCCGGTCTGCGGCCGGCCAGCTCGGCGGGGAGTCCCACGGCCTCGAGGAGTTCCCGCACGCGTTCCCGTCCGGCCGCTGCGGTCGCGCCGTGGAACACCTTCAGCGGCCGGGCCACCGCTCGGCCGACGGTGTGCGCCGGGTTGAGTTCCGCCGCCGTGTCCTGTCCGGCCAGTTGGACGGCGCGCAGCGTCCGCCGGTCGCGCGAGCGGGTCCCGGCGGGCAGCGGGCGCCCGTGCAGCAGGAGGTGTCCCGCCGCCGGCGGACGACGGCCCGCGAGGGCGTGCAGCAGGGTCGTCTTCCCGCTGCCCGACCGTCCCGTGACGGCCAGCCAGCCGCCCGCCGGCAGGTCCAGCTCGCCGGCGTCGAGCAGCGGCGTGCCGTCCGGGGTCCGCAGGGTCAGGCCCCGCGCCGACAGCACGGGCGCCGGGGACGGGGCAGGGTCCGCCGCCGTGCGGGGCGAACGTCCGGCCTGTGGTGACGCGGGACCGGCGATCGGGCGAACCGGTTCCTTCCCCGGGGTGCGCGTCATCCGTCCGCGCTCGGCGGCGGTCACACGTGACCTGTACCGCGCGGTGGCATCGGCGCCGGCGGCCGGGTGCGCGTCACCGGCGAGCACCAGTGTCCGGTCGGCCAGTTCCGCGGCCAGCCGGGCATCGTGCGTGACCAGGACGACGCACCGGCCGGGGGTCCCACGGCGTGACCGCACCTCTTCGGCCACCAGGTCGGCCGTCGCGCGGTCCAGTGCCGAGGTCGGCTCGTCCAGGACGAGCAGCTCCGGGTCGGCGCACAGGGCCCGGGCCAACGCGACCCGTTGGGCCTGTCCGCCGGAGAGTTCCCCCGCCCGCCGGGAGGCGAGTCCGGGCGGAAGGCCCAGTCGGTGCATCAGGGCCTCGACCCGCAGGGCGCGGGCGGCGGCGTCACCGGTGAACTCCTCGCCGATCAGCCGGTCCACGCGCCACAGCGGATGGAGGGCCGCGCCGGGGTCCTGCGCCAGCCAGCCGCACCGGGCACGCCGCCACCGCCGGGCCGTCCGGCCGGGCGACACGACCGCACCGCGCCAGCGCACGGTGCCCGCCGCGCGGTGCAGTCCGTCCGGGAGGACGTCGAGCAGGGCGCGCAGCAGCGTGGATTTACCGGCACCGGACGCGCCGGTGACGGCCAGCACCTGCCCCGGGCCGACGCGGACGTCGACCGGCGGCAGGACAGTGGCTCCTTCGAGGGCACGGCGGACGGTCAGACCCTCGGCCGCCAGCAGCGGGGCGTCGGTGGGAACGAGCCCGTCGTGGGCAC
The DNA here is from genome assembly GCF_044763335.1 of Streptomyces sp. NPDC096105. Classification (NCBI taxonomy): domain Bacteria; kingdom Bacillati; phylum Actinomycetota; class Actinomycetes; order Kitasatosporales; family Streptomycetaceae; genus Streptomyces; species Streptomyces sp. NPDC096105. Next base: position 19,169 of record NZ_JBIWGC010000035.1, on the reverse strand, counting down.
GGACCGTCATGCCGCCTCCCCCGGAACACGGGCGGCCGTCCGGGCCGCCGCGGCGAACACCCAGGCACAGCCCGCCAGGGGGATCGCCGGCGCCAGCAGCGCCCAGGGGTTGAGTGCGGCGCCGGGCAGATTCTCACTGAGCATCAGGGCCCAGTCGGGGTCCGGGGGCTGGGGTCCCAGCCCGAGCACGGCGAGGGCCGCGGCGATCTGCAGTGCCGTGACGAGCCGGAGCCCGGCGTCGGCGGCGACCAGGCGGCGCAGGGCGGGCAGCACCTCGTGGAGCAGCACGGCGGGCGTGCGCTCGCCGCGCTCGACGGCGGCGTGCACGTGCCCGCTGTCGCGCAGCTGCGCGCACTGCGTGGCGACGACCCGCGCGGTGAGCGGGGCTCCCGCGAGCACCGACGCCACGACGACCGCCGTCGCCCCCGGCAGTGCGGTGGCCAGCACCAGCGCCAGGACCAGGGCGGGGACGGCCAGCAGCAGGTCGCACAGGGCCCGTACGGTGCGGGCGGCACGGTCGCCCGACCACCCCGCGGCCAGGCCGAGACCCGCGCCGCAGACGACGGCGGCGAGCGCGGCGAGCAGGGACACGGTCAGGAGCTGGGTGCCCCCGGCCAGGACCCGGGACAGCACGTCGCGCCCCAGGACGTCGGTGCCCAGCGGATGCCGTCCGCCGGGCGGCGCCCAGGGGGCGGCGACCGTTCGCTCCGGTGGGTGCGGGGCGGCGTACCGGCCGAGCGGCACGCACACCAGCAGGGTGAGGGCCGCGGTCACGGACACCGGAGGACGGACGGCTCCGGGGAGGAACGGCGCAGGCGCCCCGGTCATGCGGTCCTCCCCGCCGCCGCCACCTGCGGACCGGGGTCCCCCGGCACCGTGGTGCGACGGGCGGCCAGGTCGGCCAGGAGCATGCCCAGCAGCAGGACGGCGGCCGGGAGGAGGGCCGCGGCCTGGATGACGGGGACGTCCCGCACCGCGACGGCGGACACCAGCAGCTGCCCGGTGCCCGGATAGCCGAAGAGGGTCTCCGCCAGGGCGGTTCCCGCCACGAGACCGCCGGTCAGCAGGGCCGTCACCTGGAGCGCCGGCGCGTACAGGAAGGGCAGGACGTGCCGGTGCAGCACGAGCGGGGCGGGCAGGCCGCGCAGCCGTGCGTCGGCCACGTGCGGGCGGCGCAGGGTGTCGGCCAGCGCCCCGCGCAGCAGGACGGTGGCGAACGCGGCCGAGGGCAGCGCCAGGGTGAGCGCGGGCAGCACCAGGAGCCGGGGGTCCGCCAGGGGCGAGCCGCCGGGCGGCAGCAGGGACACGGGGGGCAGCCAGCCCAGCAGCCCGGCCAGGACCGCGCCGAGCACCGCCGCGTGGACCGGCTGCGGCACGGCGGCCAGCCCGGTGGCGGCCGAGCCGCCCCGGCCGCCGCGCAGGTACGCCACGGTCAGGGCCGTCGCGGTGAGCAGCACGGTGACCGCCAGCGCCGCCACGACCAGGACGGCGGTGGCGGGCAGCCGTTCGGCGAACAGCGTCGCCACCGGCTTGCCGCCCGCCAGCGAGCGTCCCAGGTCCCCCCGGACCAGGCCGTACAGCCAGTCGAGGTAGCGCACCGCGGCCGGCCGGTCCAGCCCGAGACGCTCCCGCTCCGCCGCGACGTCCTCGTCGGAGGCCCGTCCCGCCGTCCTCAGTTCCCCGGCGTCACCGGGGAGCAGTTCGGTGGCCGTGAAGACCACGGCCGTGGCGGCGACGGCCAGGGCGGCGGCCCGGCCGGCCGGGCGCAGGGCGCGGCCGGCAGTGCGCGCGGTCACTTGGCCATCCACACCTGGTCGATGAACATGCGCTGGAATCCGGGCCCGTCGGGCAGTCCGCGCACGCCCGGCGCGGCGAGGTCCAGGCCGTCCCCGGTGCCCCAGACGACGTAGCCGCCGTCCTCCCACAGCTCGCGCTGGATGCCGGAGAGCAGTTCCTCGCGCCGCGCCTCGTCGGCGGTCGACATGGCCCGGGCGAAGCCGTCGTCGAAGCTCTTGCTGCGCCAGGCGGTCTCGTTGGTCGGGGAGTCGGACAGCAGTCCGACGCGGACGAGGTCGGGGAAGGAGATGCCCCCGTAGTAGCCGGTGTAGAACGCCTTCTTGGCGTAGACGGCGGTCCAGTAGGTGTCCGCCGGCTCGACCTTCACCTCGGCGTCGACGCCGATGTCGGAGAGCTGCTGGGCGTAGAGGGTGGCCGCGGTGTCCATGCCGGGGTAGGAGGTGGTGGTGTGCAGGGTGACGGACAGTCCGTCGGCGTGGCCGGCCTCGGCCAGCAGCTTCCTGGCCTTCTTCACGTCGCGGGTGCGCTGCGGCAGGTCCTCGGGCGCCGAGGGGTCGTAGGGGGTGGGGAGGTCGTTGGCGACCTCGCCGTAGCCGAGGAACACGGTGTCGACCAGGGCCTCGCGGTCGGCGGCGAGGCGGAACGCCTCGCGGACCCGGGGGTCGTCGAACGGCTCGGTGTCCAGGCGCATGACGAACGGGTACTCGGTGACCCCGTCGCGCCGGACGACCTGGGTCTTCGCCGAGGATCCGGCGCTCTTGACCGCGGCGGGGCTGACGCTGCCGGCGACGTCGGCCTGCCCGGAGGTGACGGCGCCGGCCCGTGCCTGCGGGTCGGCGACGGCCTGGATCTCGATCCGGTCCAGGTGCGGGCGCTTGCCCCACCACGTGTCGTTGCGGGTCAGGACGGTGGTCTGGGCACCGGTCCGCTCCACCCGGTAGGGGCCCGAGCCGGCGACGGGGCGGGAGAAGTCCTCGGTGCCCTCCGGGACGACGAAGGTGACGGACTCCAGGGCCCGGGGCGCGTCGGCCATCGGGGCGCGGGTGGCCAGGACGACGGTGTGCTCGTCGGGGGCGGTGGACTTCCCCATGTCGAAGTCGGCGAGCCTGCCGTAGTTCTCGGCGGCCTTGCCGCCGATGCGCCGCAGGGAGTACAGCACGTCGGCGGCGCGCACCGGTGTGCCGTCGGTGAAGCGGGCGTCCTCGCGCAGGGTGAGGGTCCAGCGGTCCATGGCGTCGTTGGGCGTCCACGACGTGGCGAGCCGCGGCCGGGTCCTCCCGTCCTCGCCGGGGACGGTCAGGACGTCGTAGGTCAGGGCGAAGCGCAGGACGTCGGACTCGTTGCCGAGGCCGCCGTGGGGGTCGTCACTGGCGGTGGCGGGGGACCCCGCGACGGCGTACCGCAGGGTGCCGCCGTCGACGGGCGCGCCGGTGCGGGAGGCCGGGGTGTCGGCGGCGGGTGTGCCGGAGCAGGCGCTCAGCAGCAGGGCGCCGACCGCCGCGAGGGCGGTGAGGGCGGATCTGCGGGACAGGGGGCTGCGGGGTGACGGGTGCTGGTGCATGGGTGCTTTCCGCGAGAGGTTCGGGGGTCAGGGGTGGCCGCCGGGCTCACCGGCCGGTGTGGACGGCGGCCAGGGCCCGGTCGATCAGGGCGGCGGTCCGCCGTACTGCGGGGTCGTGCAGCAGGGAGTAGTGGTGGCCTTCGACGGTGTGGGCGTCGACGGGGCCGCTGACGTGCGGCAGCCAGCCGAGGGCGGGCAGGTCCGCGGCGTCGTCGACGCCCATGCCGACGCCGGCGTTGTGCGGTGCGGGACGGGACGCGGCGATGAGCAGCAGTCGGGTGGCCGGGTCGGTGAGGTGTCCGGCCCGGTGGTCGGCCAGCGCCCGCAGGTGTCGTTCGAAGACCTCGAGGCGGGTGTCGGCGGTGTCCCGGGGGCCGAGCAGGCCGGCTGCTCGCAGCCGTTCGGTGACCGCCCGGCGTACCGCCGCCGGGTCCGGGGCGGTGCGGATCGTCTCCGCGTCCGGGCCGAGGTCCAGGTCGAGGTCGAGGAACGCCTCCAGCGAGCGCAGGTAGCGGACGGCCGCGAAGGCGGTGTCCTGGGCGCGGTCGGTGCCGCCCAGCGCCCGGATGCGGTCGGGGGTGTTGGAGTCGATCAGGACGAGGAGGTCGGTCCGCTCCCCGCGTCGCTGGAGTTCCACGGCCATCTGGTGGGCGACGGTGCCGCCCATCGACCAGCCGCCCAGCAGGTAGGGACCCTGCGGCTGGTGGACGCGCAGCGCCGCGAGGTAGCGGTCGGTCGTCTCGGCGATGGTCCGCGGCCCGGTGCCGCCGGTCAGGGCGGGGTCGGTGAGGGCCACGACGGGCCGGCCGTCGGTGAGGAGACGGGCGAGTTCGCTGTAGCACAGCACGTCCCCGCCGGAGGGGTGCATCAGGAACAGGGGGCGGTCGCCGTTGCCGTCGCGCAGCAGCAGGGCCGCGTCGGTGTCGGGGGCCGGGCCGGGAACGGTCCGCTTCCTCGCCGTGGGGGCCGGCCGCCGCGCTTCACGGGCCGGGGCGGCGGGCGCGGTGCGGGGCTCCTCGGTGTCCCACGCCCGCGGTGCGTCGGCCAGCCGGCGCACCCGTTCGGCGTAGGCGGCGAACGCCGCGTCCGCCTCGTCGGCGGGCAGGGCGTTCTCCAGGACGTCCCACTGGAGCAGGAGCGCCCCGTGCTGCTCGATCACCTGGTGGTCCAGCCAGGTCTGCGGGGTGCTGCTCACGCCGTACACCGGTGTGCCCGCCCAGTCCAGGTCGTGTCCGCCGCCGAGCGGCCCGGACAGGCCCAGGGCGCTGGTGAAGACCACGGGAACGGACTCGGTGCGGCCGGTGCGCGAGGACTTCTCGGCCAGCAGGTCGAGCGCGGGGAACTCCCGGTGGTCCAGGTCCTCGAAGAGGGTGCGCTGAGCCCGTACGGCGGCGTCGGCGAAGCAGCGGGTGTCCGATCGGTCCACCTCGTGGAGCATCAGCGAAGTGAAGTCACCGACCACGGCGTCCGCCCCGGGAAGGTGCGCGGGCCGGTCGAAGAGGGTGAGGGTGACCGCGAAGCGGTCCTGCCCCGACCACCCGGCGAGGGCCTCGCCGTAGGCCGCCAGCAGGACGGCCGTGGGGGTCAGCCCGCGCCGGGCGGCCTCGGCCTTGAGGGCGTTCCAGCGGTCCGGCTCCAGACGGGCGGTGCGCCGTGCGAAGCGGGGCCGGTCCCCAGGGCTCCCGGCGCGGACGGGCAGCGCGGGTGCGCCGGGCAGGTCGTCCAGCCTGGCCCGCCAGTAGGCGGCGGCCCGCGCGTGCTCCGGGCCCTGGGCGCGGCGCTCGAGTGCGGCCACGCAGTCCGCGAAGGTGGTCTCCAGCGGCGGCAGCCGGGCGTCGGGGTCCTGGTAGAGGGTGCGCAGTTCGCGGTCCCAGATCAGGTAGCTGGCGGTGTCGCACACCAGCACGTCCACGTTGACGAACAGCCGGACGACGTCGCCGGGCAGCCGGGCGGCCCGGATGTCGACCAGGGGCCAGCGGCCCGGGCGGGGTTCGCGGCGCACCATGCGGGTGCGCACGCGCTCCAGCTTCCGGGCGCGCTCGGCGTCGTCGTCCTTCGTCAGGTCCTGCACCCGGATCCGGTAGTGGGGCACCTTGTCGAGCACCCGGTTGCGGCCTTCCGGTGAGACGACCGCGCGCAGCATCGGGTGGCGGGCGACGACCGCGTTCCACGCCGTTTCGTAGCGGTCGGTGTCCAGGCCGGGACAGTCGTACTCCAGGTGGAAGGAGCACGGGACGTCACCGAGGCGGTAACCGCCCGATCCACCGACCCAGTAGGCGTGCTGCACCCGGGTGAGGGGGAACTCCCTGGGGCCGTCCCCGGGTTGCGAGGAGGGACCGCCCGCGGTCCGGGGCGCGGCGGGATCCCGCCGGGATTCCCCGCCGGGCAGCATCGGGGCCAGGGCCGCGATGGTGGGCCGGGCGAGCAGGTCCTGCAGCCGCAGGTCGGCACCGTGGTCGTCGCGCAGCCGGGCGAGCATGCGGGTGGCCAGCAGGGAGTGCCCGCCGAGGGCGAAGAAGTCGGCGTCACGGTCGGTGACGGGGAAGCCCAGCAGGTCCGACCAGACCTCCGCCAGGAGTGTCTCCGCCCCGGTGGTGAATCCCGCACCGGCCTGCGGCTCCGCCGCGGGCGCGCCGGGAACCGGAGCGACGGGGACGGGTACGGCGGTGGGCGTGCCCGCGGTGCGGGGCGCGAGGTCGGCCGGCGAGACGGCGACGGAGGCCGGGACACGGCCGCCGGCCGCGAGCGCCAGCAGACGGTCCACGGTGCGCATGCCGTCCGCCAGGCCGATCGAGTGCCGGGAGGCGACGGTGCGTTCGCTCCGGCCGGGCCCGACGCGCCAGCCGTCCCAGGCCACGCTGATCCAGCGGGGTGCGTCCGGGTCCGCGTGGTGCTCGTGCTCGGCGAGGGCGTCCAGGCAGCGGTTGACGGCGGCGTAGGGGGCGAGGCCGAGGCCTCCGACGAACGCCGTGGCGGAGGACATCAGCAGGACGGTGGCCGGGCGGCGGCCGGGCGGCAGGCCGTGCACGGCGTCGCGCACCGCGAGGGCCACGGTGACCTTGGCGTGCGCGTGCGCGCGCACGGCCCGCTCCTCGGTGGCCCGCAACGGCGCGACGGCGGCGGAGGCGACCACGCCGGCGGCGTGCACGACCAGGTCCAGCGGGCCGTCGCGGTCGGTCAGTTCCCGCAGCAGTTCCGTCGTGGCGGCGGTGTCCGCGGCGTCCGCGGCACGGACCTCGATGTCGGCGCCGGAGTCCCGCAGGGCACGGATCGTCTCCGCCCGTCCGGCTTCGGTGCTGCCGGGGGCGGGGTCCGGGGGGAGCCCGGTGCGGCCGGTCACCACGACCCGCCGCCCGGAGCGGGCCAGGTGCCCCGCCAGGGCCAGGCCCACGTCCCCGAGTCCGCCGAGGATCACCGCCGTGCCCGTTCCGCCGTCGGTGGCGGCCGGGCCGTCCGTGTCCGGCGCGGGTGCGGACGGCCGCCAGGGGGTGATGCCGCGTGTCCAGCGGTGTCCGCCGCGCAGGGCGCACTCGATGCCGTTCGGGCCTCCCGCCAGCAGGTCGGCGGCCTCCGCCGGCACGGCCCGGACGTCGGCGGCGTGCGGCGGGCCGGCCGGCAGGTCCACCGAGCGCCAGCGCAGGCCCGGGAACTCCTGGGCGAGGACGCGGGGCACGGCGAGGCCGGCGGCGGCGTGGGCCGCGGGCCGGTCGGTGCTCTCCACCTGCTGGGCGTTGTGGCTGAGGTGCAGCAGGCAGGTGCGGTGCGCCCAGGAGGCGGCGGCCCGTGCCACCTCCGCGTAGTGCAGGACCGACGCGCTGACGGTCTCCGCCGGGTCGTCGCCGGTGTCACCGTACGGGCCGATCACGACGATGCCCTCGCACGGGGTGCCGGGGTCCGCGAGCGCCTCGCCGAGGGTGACGGTGCGGGCGCCGGCGGCGGCGAGCGCGGCGCGCACCCGCTCGGCCGACGGCGAGCCGGGCGGACCGTCCACCAGCCAGCGGCCCCGCAGCGCCGACGGGTCCGCCTCGACGGGGGGCGTGCGCCGCCAGACGGGCAGCTGGAAGGGCTCGGACTCGTCCGGGGCTGGCTGCCCGGCGCCGTGGCCGGGGCCGGCCGCCGTACCGGCCTGCGCGGTGGCCGACGCGGTGGCGGCCGGCGGATCGATCCACAGTCTGCGGCGCTCCATGGGCAGGCCCGGCAGGACGACACGGCGGCGCCCCGGACGGTGCAGGGCCGCGGCGTCCAGGGGGACCCCGTGCGTCCACAGTTCTCCGGCGGCCGCCAGCAGCGCGGCCCGTCCTCCGCCGGGCTGCTCGCGGTCGGGGAAGGCGGCCAGGGTGGCCAGGAGCTGCCGGTGTCCCTGCTGACGGGCCAGTTGGAGCAGTGCACCGCCGGGTCCCGCCTGGACGAGGACGGCCGGCCCTTCGCCCAGGGCGGTGGCCAGGGCGTCGGAGAAGCGCACGGTGGAACGCAGGTGCGCCACCCAGTGGTCGGCACCGGGAGCGGTGTCCAGCAGTCTCCCGGTGAGGGTGGTGGCGAGCGGGATGCCGGGAACACGCGCCCGGACGGTCCTGGCGGCCGCGCGCAGTTCGGGCAGGACGGGGTCGACCAGGCGCGAGTGCGCGGCCGCGTCGAGGGAGAGCCGCACGGTGCGCTCGCCGCGTGCGGTCAGGACGCGCTCCGCTTCGGCCACGGCCGGCGAGGGTCCGGACACCACACAGGACCGCGGGCCGTTGACGGCGGCCAGGTCCAGTTCCGGGTGGTCGGCGAGCAGGGCGAGGGTCTGCCGCTCGGTCAGCGGGACCGTCAGCATCACCCCGCCGCCGGCCGCCCGGGACATGCCGTGCGAGCGGACCGCCACCAGTGTCGCGGCGTCGGACAGGGACAGGGCACCGGACAGCACGGCGGCCACGTACTCGCCGAGGCTGTGACCGACCACCGCGTCCGGCTCGACGCCCCAGGAGCGCAGCGTGCGCGCGGCGGCGAGGGAGACGGTGAACAGGGCGGGCAGTCCGTGGGCGGGGTCGCGCAGCAGCCGGCGCGCGTGCTCGTCGGACGGGCCGGCGGTGATCAGCGCGGTGAGGCCGGTACCGGTCCCGTCATCGAAGAGATCGGCGCACTCGCGCACGGTGCGGTCGAACTCCTCTTCCTCCGCGCACAGTTCGCGACCCATGCCCGCGTACTGCGCTCCTCCGCCGGGGAAGGCCAGCACGATCCGGGGCGGGGTGGGACCGGGGCGGCGCCGCGGGGCGGCGCGCAGGGCGCGGCTGTCGGTCTCCGCCGCCCCGGTGATCACCGCGGCGGCGCGGTACGGCAGCGTCGCGCGGCCGGTGTGCAGGGTGTGGGCCGCGTCGGCGGGCGCGACCTCCATGGTGTGGAGGGCGGTCGCGGTGGCCTCGGTGAGGCGGGCGAGGGCGTCGTCGCGGTGCGCGCTGAGCAGGGCGAGCTGCGGGCGCGGATCGGCGGGCGGCTCCGGACGGACGGGGGCGCTGCCCAGGACGACGTGGCAGTTGGTGCCGCCGATGCCGAAGGAGCTGACGCCCGCGTACCGGGGCCCGGTCCAGTCGGTGGCCTCGTGGACGACGGTGAAGGGCGAGTCGTCCAGCCGGAGGTCGGGGTTGAGGGGCAGGGCATCCAGGGTGGGCGGCAGTACGCCGTGGTGCAGGGCGAGTACGGTCTTGGCGAAACCGGCGATGCCCGCGGCCGAGTTGGCGTGCCCGATGTTGCTCTTGACCGAGCCCAGGGCGCACCAGGCCGGGCCGGTGTCGCCGAACACGCGGCGCAGCGCGGCGACCTCCACCACGTCGCCGAGGCGGGTGGCGGTGCCGTGGGCCTCGACGTAGGTGATGTCCCCGGGCGTGAGACCGGCCACGGCGAGCGCCTCGGAGACCACGCGGGCCTGTCCGCGCGGCGAGGGGGCGGTGAAGCCGGTGCGGTCGCCGCCGTCGTTGTTGACGGCGGAGCCGTGCAGGACGGCCAGCACCGGGTCGCCGTCGGCGAGGGCGTCGCGCAGCCGCCGCAGGACGGCCACACCGACACCCTGGGTGTGCACGATGCCGGTGCCCTCTGCGGAGAAGGTCCGTACGCGCCCGTCGGCGGAGAAGATCCCGTCGGGGACGTGGAGGTAGCCCCTGCCCTGCGGGACGATCAGGGAGGCACCGCCGGCGAGGGCGGTGTCGCACTCCCCCGCCAGCAGGGACTGAGCCGCCAGGTGCACGGCCACCAGCGAGGTCGAGCAGGCGGTGCCGACCGCGACGGCGGGTCCGGTGAGCGCGAGGCGGTGCGCGACGTGCAGGGGGAGGTAGTCGGCCACGCCCGCGAGGGCCGCCTGGAGGCTGCCGACGGGATCGGTGGCGGAGGCGGCGTACCGGTCGGCGAGGTTGCGGGCGAGGTAGTCGCTGTGGGCGGCGCCGGCGAAGACGCCCACGGCGCCCGCGCCGGCACCGCCGCCGTGTCCGGCGCTCTCCAGGGCGCGCAGGCACGCTTCGAGGAAGAGCCTCTGCTGGGGGTCCATCACGGCCGCTTCGGCGTCGGTCAGGCCGAACGGCTCGGGATCGAACCGGTCCTGTCCGTCGATGACCCCGCTGACGGGTATGTGGGCGGGGTTGGCCAGCAGCCTCGCCGGGACGCCGCGTTCGGCCAGTTCCCGCTCGTCGTGCCGGGTCAGTCCGCTGCGGCCGCCGACGAGCAGGTCCCAGTAGGCCGCCGTGTCGGGGGCTCCGGGGAACCGGCAGTCCAGGGCGGTGACCGCGATCAGGTCGTCGCCGGCCTCGTGGTCGGGCCGGGGCGTGTCCGGCGTGTCCGCCCGGGGGGAAGTCGGTTCGGTCATCGTGTGGTCTCCTCGGCCAGGGCGCGTGCGGCGACGCGGGACGTTCTGCGCGTGGGCCGTTCGGACCGCTGGGAGGCGGGGGGCCTGACGGCGTCGGTGCCGGCGACGGTGGCGGCCCGGCCGGTGTCCGGGGCGCTCTGGGCGGTGATGCGGGCGGCCAGGGCCGCGACGGTGGGGTGTTCGAACATGTCCGCCAGGGCGAGCCGGGGCGCGACGCCCTCCCGGAGCCTGCGGTGGGTGAGGACCAGGGTGAGGGAGGTGGCCCCCAGTTCCTTGAAGGTGCTGTCGGGTGTCACCGGCACGTCCGTGAAGTCGGCCAGGATGCCGGTCAGGGCCTCCAGCACGGCCGGTGCCACGGGCGCGGCCGGGCCCGGCCCGCGCCGGGGCGCCTGGTCCGGTCCGGTGCCGTACCGTTCCGGGGCCGGGGCGCCGGACGCCGGACCGGTGGACGGGGAGGGCACCGGGGAGTCCCCTGCTCGGGGGCGGCAGACCACCTCCGCCAGTCCTCCGGGGCCCAGGAGCGGCACTGCGGCTTCGCCGTCGGCGGTTCGCGCCACGTGCCGGAGCCATCGGGCCGACGCCTCCAGCGCCTGGTCCGGCCGGAGCCGTCCGGGTCGGACCACGACGGCGGCCTCCAGGCCCAGGGTGGTCGCCTCGGCCAGCGCGGCGGCGACCCAGTCCCCGCCCGGGGCGGACTCGGCGGCGGCTCCGGCCGGGACCGTACGCGGTGTCGCGGTGGGCTCGGCCGCCGCCTCGGCGACCGGGGCCGGCCCGTCGGCGTCGGTGGTCCGGTCATCGGCGGGCGGGGCGGTCAGCGCCGCGTGGTCGATCTTGCCGTTGGCCGTCACCGGCAGCTGGTCCAGGATCACGAACCGGCTGGGCACCATGTAGTCGGGCAGCCGTTCGCGCAGGACGTCCGCCAGCTCCTGGGCGGCCGGCGGTTCGCTCGCGCCCCGGGGCGAGAGGTGCGCCACCAGTCGTGGCCGTCCGTCGGGGCCGCGTACCGACGACACCACGCACTGGCGGACCGCCGGATGGCGGGCCAGTACCGCCTCCACCTCGCCCAGTTCGATGCGGTGCCCGCGGATCTTCACCTGCCGGTCGACGCGCCCGAGGAACTCGATGGCGCCCTCGGCGGTCCACCGGCCGAGGTCCCCGGTGCGGTACAGCCGGCGGCCCAGTACGGGGTGGACGGCGAACCTCTCGGCGGTCTGGACCGGATCGGCGGTGTAGCCGCGGGCCAGCCCGTCGCCGCCGATGAACAGCTCCCCCGCCTCACCCACCGGGCAGGGCGCGCCGTCCTCGTCGAGGACGAAGAAGCTCTGGCCGCGCAGCGCCCGGCCGTAGGGGATGCTGCGCCACCCCGGATCGACGTGTCCCACCGGATGAGTGATGGACCAGATGGACGCCTCGGTGGCTCCGCCCAGGCTCATCACCTCCGCCTGGGGGGCCAGTCGTCGCAGCCGGTCGGGCAGGGTCAGGGGGATCCAGTCACCGGAGAGCATCACCAGGCGCAGGGTGCGCAGCGCCCCGGTGGCCTCCTCCGGTTCCATCTCCGCGTACTCGACGAGCATTTCGAGCAGGGCGGGCGCGGTGTTCCACACGGTGACGCCGTGCCGGCCGGCCTGTTCGAGCCAGTGCTGCGGGTCGCGCTGCCGGGCGGGGTCGGGCAGCACCAGACAGCCGCCGGCGCCGAGGACGCCGTAGATGTCGAACACGGACAGATCGAAGCTGAGTGCCGACAGCGCCAGCACCCGGTCGTCGGGGCCGATGGCGAACCGGTCGACGATGTCGTCGACGGTCGTGCGCGCGGCCCGGTGCTCGATCTCCACGCCCTTGGGACTGCCGGTGGAACCCGAGGTGAAGATGGTGTAGGCGATGTCCTCGGGCCGTGGGGCCGTGAGCGGTGCCGCGGGACCGGCGGAGCCCGCGGCGGTGCGGGCGGGGCGCCCCGCGGCGGTCAGGCGGTGGACGGTGACGCCTTCGGGCCAGTCGGTCCTCACACCGCGGCCGGTCAGCGCGTGCCGGACCCCGGCCCGCCCGCAGACGGCGGCGATCCGCGCGGCCGGCCAGGAGGGTTCGACCGGCAGGTAGCCCGCTCCGCTCAGGCTGACGCCGAGCACGGCGGTGATCTGCGCGGTGCCCTTCTCGCAGGCGACGGCGACCATGTCGCCGGGCCCCACCCCGTGTGCGGCCAGCAGTGCCGCGGTGGCGGCGGCGTTGTCCGCGAGGCGGGCGTGGGTGACGGTGGTGGAGGAGGTGCGCAGGGCGGGCCGCCGCGGATGCCGCCGGGCCGCGTCGGTGACCGGATCGTGCAGCAGGGGGCCCGCGTTCGGGAAGGGCACCGCGTCCAGGGGCTCTTCGGGGTGGAAGGACGGATCCCAGCCCAGGGTGGTGTCGTGCCAGGCGTCGGGGTCCGTCAGGGTGTGGAGCAGGCGTACGAAGGCGTCGAGCAGGGCCGGTATCCAGCCGTCGGGGAACGCCCCCTCGACGGCGTCCCAGGCCAGGCGGAGGCGTCCGCCCTCGTCCCACACGATGTGGTCGAGCAGGACCTGCGGGGTCTGGGAGATGCCGTACACCTCCTGTCCGATCCAGGACGCCGGAGGTTCCCCGGCGCCCGCGAGACCCACCCCGCTGGTGAACACCACCGGGTGGCTGAGGGCTCCCGCCGACGGCGGTTCCTGCCCCCGCAGCTCCCTGAGCACCTCGACGCCGGACACGGACCGGTGGTCCAGGTCCTCCCAGAAGCGGCGGTTGACGGCGGTGGCGTAGTCGGCGAAGCCCTTCCAGTCGGCGGGGTCGAAGCGCGGCGTGCCGACCAGGGCGGTGGTGGTGAAGTCGCCGACCACCCCCTCGGCCCCGCTCTCGTCCTCCGGGCGGTCGAACAGGGTGGTGTTGAGGCAGATCCGTTCCCCGGCTCCCCACCGGCCGAGGACGACGGCGAAGGCCGCGAGCAGGGCCGCGGTCGGCGTGACCGCGTGCTCGGTGCACCGGGCTCGTAGCCGGGTCCAGGTTTCGGCGTCGAGTTCGGCGGCGGAGCGGACGAAGCGGGGCGGGGTGGTGTCGGCGGGGTCGCGCAGCAGGGGCAGCCGCGGCGGCGGCGGCAGTTCGGGGGCTCGTTCGGCCCAGTAGGCGTGGTCGCGGGCGCGCCGGGCCGCCCACTCCGGGTCCCTCGAGCGGGCGCGCTGGAGGTCGGCGAACCGGGCTGCCGGCTCGGGAAGCCGGTGGTCGGGGTCCGCGACGAGGCGGCCCCACTGACGCATCAGCAGCATCCAGCCGGTGAGGTCGGTCAGGAGCACGTCCACGCCGATGTGCAGCCGGGTCCGCCCGTCGGGCAGCAGGGTGGCGTGGATGTCGAACAACGGCCACGACTCCGTGGGCCGGTTCTGGTGGGAGCGCTCCCGACGCTGGGCGGACAACGTTTCCCTCACCTGTCCGGCGGACTCGCCCCGCAGATCGGTGACGCCGATCCGGTAGGGGCCGGGAGTGGCTGCGATGCGCTGGCGGCCCCGGTCGTCCACCGTCATGCGCAGCATCGGGTGGTGGTCGACCAGTCGGTTCCAGGCGGCTTCCAGCCGGGCCACGTCCACGAACGGGTCCGTGCCGCCGGGTGTGCGGTCGTACTCGTAGTAGTAGAAGGTGGCCACTCCGCCCAGCGGCATGCCCTCGGCCCGCCCGGCCAGATACGAGGCCTGAATGGGCGTCAGGGGGAAGTACTCCTCCTCCGCTTCCTCGTCGTTCCGTGCACCGCCGGGTTCCGCCCCCGCCCGGCCCCCGGCACCGAGGGGCTCGGGATCGGTGACCTTCTCCGGCGTGCGACCGGCGAGCAGACGGTCCGCCACCGCACGGGCCGTCGCGCCGTCACCCAGAAGGGCGGTCAACGGCAGGTCCTGGCCGGTGCGTTCGCGGATCCTCCGCCTCAGCCGCACCGCGGTGAACGATTCGAGCCCCAGGGCCGCGAGCGGAGTCGTCCGTGCGACCTCGCGGGGTGGTGTGCCGAGGACTTCGGCGATGCAGTCGATGACGCGGGCAAGGAGGTCGTCGCTCGGCACAGGCTGGTCCATCCGGTCTCCGTCGAAAGGCGGGAAGGGCGACACCTCCCCCGCAGAGAGATCCGGAGGAGGCGGAACACCGATGAACCTAGTTGAAAATGATTATCAGATCAACCAACTTGTGATGTCGGATCGCTCGCGCGCTCGAGAACGCACAGCCCCAGAGCGGAATCACCGGTCCGGCGCAACACCAGTCCTGCCTCGGCGACTTCGGCCGCCAGCGCGTCCTCCGTCGCGACCCACCAGCGGTACTCGACCGACGTCCCGGCCAGCGGCCGGCCCTGACGCAGGACGCTGTAGTCCATGCGCCAGGTGATCTCGTCCGCTCCGGTGGGACGCGCGCTCGCCCAGCCCTCGTACTCCAGCTCGCCGACGACGGCCCGGGCCGTCCGCACCCGCTCCACCTCCACCGGCGTGAACGGCGGAGCGAGGTTGAACACCAGCGCCCCGCCCGGGGCGAGCTGCCGGGCGGCGCGGCTCCACAGCGCGCACCTCTGCCCGGGCGACAGGTGGCCGATCATGTTCAGGGCCACCACGGCCCGCACACCGTCGGGCCAGTCGGCGCTCGCGCAGTCACCGGGAACCACCGTGACGCGCTCACGCAGTCCGTCGTCCTCGTGAACCCGGGCGAGCAGGACGGCACGCATCGCGGCGGACGGCTCGACGGCGAGCACCGGCACCCGCGGCAGCGCGTCACAGATGACGCGCACGCCCCGGCCGGACCCGGCCCCGAGGTCCACCACGGCCCCGGTTCCGGCGCGGACGTGCGACAGGACGTCCGCCAGCGCCGGAGCCAGCGGCTCCCACGACTCGGCGATCAGGATGTCGAGGTACTCGGCGGACCGCTCGTAGGGGTCGCTCATCACTGCTCCAAAGACTCGGCGCCTCACGGTTCGCCCCGTACAGTAATCAGAAATGAATTTCATTACTAGAAAGATGCGGGAGGCGTTGACGCGTCGTCAGCCGGGTCCGTCGGGTCTCCCGAGGCCCTGGGGCCCGGCAGCCGGAGGTGCCTCAGTAAGGTGTCCTGGTCCGGCACCGCGCGGTCCCCTCTTCGGCGGCTTCCCGCGGGCGGCGCATCAGTGTTGCCGTGCGGCGAGGCGAGTGACGTGAGCGATCAGGAGTACGCCGAGAGGCGGGGCGGGCTCACCGATGTCGTGCGCCTCGTCGTGCGGGCGGCCGTGCACCTCTTTCTCGGCGGGTCCGCACTCGTCACGATCATCACGGTCGCCGGAACCCTCGGGCCGATGCTCGCGCTCGACCTCTACACTCCGCCCGTCGCCGCCTGGTGGACCGTGTTCACCGCCGTCGTCGTCCAGGGTGTCCCGTTCCTCCTGCTCGGCGCGCTGGCCTCCGCGGCCATAGGTGCGTTCGTGCCCGAGCGCGTCTTCACCCGACTGCTGCCGCGCAGCCAGGCTCTCGCCGTACCCGTCGCGGGCGCGGCCGGTGTGGTGCTTCCCGGCTGCGAGTGCGCGTCCGTGCCGGTGGCCGGCAGCCTGATGCGACGCGGGGTCGTTCCGGCCGCCGCGCTCGCGTTCCTGCTCTCCGCGCCCGCCATCAATCCCGTCGTCCTCGTCGCCACGTCCCTCGCGTTTCCCGGCCAGCCGCTGATGGTGGTGGCCCGGCTCGTCGCCTCGCTCGTCACCGCCGTCGCCATGGGCTGGTTGTGGGCACGCTTCGGCAGGAAGGAATGGCTGCGGCTGCCGGGAGCACCGAGGGCCGGGGCCGGCACCTCCCGCGCGGGCTCCTTCATGGCGGGGCTCCAGCACGACTTCCTGCACGCCGGGGGTTTCCTGGTAGTGGGTTCGGCGGCAGCGGCGACCTTCAACATCGCGGTGCCACGGTCGCTGCTGGACGTCTTCACGGCGTCCGCCTGGGCATCGGTGCTCCTGCTGGCCCTCCTCGCCGTGGTGCTGTGCGTGTGCAGCGAGGCGGACGCGTTCGTGGCGGCGTCACTGAGCGGGTTCGGACCGATCGCGCAACTGACGTTCATGGTGGTCGGCCCGATGGTCGACCTCAAGCTGTTCGCGCTTCAGGCCGGCACGTTCGGGCGGACGTTCGCGATCCGGTTCTCGTCCGCGACCTGGGTGGTCGCGGTGGCGAGCAGTGTGCTCGTGGGGTGGTGGGTGCTGTGAGGCGGTACGGTCCCGCCGTGCTGTTGCTGCTGGTCGGCGCCGCGGTGCTGCGGATCTCGCTGTTCAGCGACCTGTATCTGCGGTACGTGCAGGCCGGGCTGCGGCCCTACCTGATCACCTCCGGGGCGCTGCTGGTGCTGCTCGGTCTGGCGCGGGCGGCGTCGACGGCGCGAGCGGCACGGGACGGCACCGCTTCCGTGGACCGGAGCGCGCACCCGGCCGAGGACGGACACGGTCACGTCCACTCCCATGCGGGCGGCCCGCGTGTCGCCTGGCTGCTCGCACTGCCCGCAGCAGCCCTGCTCCTCTTTCCGCCGCCCGCGCTCGGTTCCTACAGCGCCGCGCGCGAAGAGGCCCGACGCGCCGCGGAGCATGTCGGCACGTTCCCCGCGCTGCCCGCCGGGGACCCGGTGGACCTGAGCCTGGCCGAGTTCAGCACTCGCGCCGTCTACGACAGCGGGTACTCGCTGAAGGGCCGCACGGTCCGGCTGACCGGGTTCGTCACCCACGGGGACGGCGGCGCCTGGTACGTGACCCGGCTCCGGGTCGCGTGCTGCGCGGCCGACGCCACAGCGGTCAGGGTGGAGGTCCGCGGTGCGGACGCACCGGAGGCCGACGCGTGGGTGGTGGTGACAGGCGCCTGGCACCCCGAAGGCGAGCTGGGATCATCGGCGGCCTGGCCCCCGGTGCTGGACGCCGCGGCCGTCCGACGCATCGCGGAGCCGTCGGATCCGTACGAGAAGCGCTGACCTCGGTCGCCACGGGCGGCGAGGGGCGCCCCGGTACGAGCGTGTCCGTGCGAGTGTTCCCTGCTCGGCCGGAGCCGGGAGGGTGCTCGTCCCGCCTTGCGGGCGAGGCGGACACCTCGGTCCCGCTCTTCGGCACGACCTGACGGACAGGCTCCAGCCGTGCTGTCGGGAGTCGCAGGGAAGCAGGGCCGTCTCGCGCGCGTTCCTGACGGCTCGCGCTGTCTGCCGCTGCTGCCGGCGTGCACATGGGTCACCCGGCGGCTGCGGATCTTCCCCCGGCCGGGGATGAACCTGCGCAGCAGGTCGGTGTCCTTGCAGCCGGCGTAGGTGATGCCGGCTGCGTCCGGCGGACTGGCGCGTTTCGCGGCGCGCCGGTCGGCACCAGCGCGTCGAGGCCCGCCTCGGCGAGGTCGTCGCCGTCGGACAGGTACGGCAGGACCGGGGCCGGGCCGGCCACGGCGGCCACCCCGGTCAGTGCGAGCGGTGCGCCCTCGGACGCGATGACCGGGGCCATGCCGTGGGCTCGACGGAGTCCCGCAGTTCCACGACGGCCGGCCGGCGGCCGCCCGCTTCCGCGAGCCGCGTCAGTTCCGGGACGAGGTCCTCGCGCAGCGCGCAGCAGCCGTTCACCAGGGCCGCGTCGCCGCTGCCGAGCAGGCTGTCGGCGTCGCGCACGGTCCGGTGCACCGCACCGTCGACGGCGGACGCCGGATCGTGGTGCGGGGCGACCGCACCGGGCACCGCGCGCAGGATCTCGCCGACGGCCGCCCGGCGGGCGTCGGCGTGGAGTCCGGCGACGATCACGACCGGCAGCCGTGCCCGGCCCGCGCTCACCGTCCGCTCCGTCCGCGTCCGCAGCCGGACCCGGGTGGTCCGGAGGACTCAGTGGTCGTCCCAGTGCCCCTCGTGGGCGGCGTGCCGATGCCCGTCGTGCACGTAGTCGACGTGGTCCTCGTGCGGCACGGCGACGTGCCCGCAGCCGCTTCCGTGCTGGTGTTCGTGGCCCTCGTGCGGCCTGTGACCGGTGGCGGCGCACTCGTCGACGTGCCCGTCGTGCGCGCGGTGGATGTGTCCGTCGTGCATGTAGTCGACGTGGTCGCCGTGCGGGACGGCGACGTGCCCGCAGCCTTCCTCATGCCGGTGGTCATGGGCTTCGTGGGTGCGATGCTCGGTGGCGGACGTCATGAGGTCCTCCTGATGCGGTCGAGCGGGCGGCCGCCCGTACGACGGCCACTGCCGCGCTACCGGATCACCCTAGGGTGACGCTAGCGACCGCGCATGCGGAGGGAAGAGGCAAGGCAGCCGCAGGACGGCGCGGCCGGCGGGCTTACCGGTGTGACAGCGCATGAGACGGTGCGCGCTCCCGTGATCACACAGCTCGGACGGCCCCGGGACGCCACCGCGGCCGTCCGGCAGGAACTCACCGCGTGCCGGCGGCGGTGATCAACGCCGGTGGAGCGGTCGTCCCCGTGGACCGCCCACCGCCTCCGGTGACCGCGGCGGCGCTTCGACCCGCAGTCGGCGGAATCACGCGAGGGCTCTCCCCGGACCGGGGCAGACTTCTTCCGGCGACCGTGGACGGCGCGCTCGCGGGCTGGATGGTCCTGCGCCGCGAGCGGCATCCCCCCGTGGCGCGCTGCGGCATGGTGAACCACGTCCAGACGCACCTCCGCTTCCGGGGCACGGGCATCGGCACCGCGCTGATGCGGCGTGCCAGGGGCGCCACACACGACGAGACGGGCCTGGAACGGCTGCGGCTCACCGTGAGGTCCGGTCCGGGACTTGAGGTTTCTCCCGCCAGGCGGACCGGACCGAGGTGGGCCGGCGGCCGGGCGCACTGCGCGTGGCGCCCGGTGACGACCGGGACGAGATCCTGATGGGTCCGGTTCTCCGGGACCGCTCTCCCCCGGGCGGCCTCATGCCCCGACGCGGTCACGGGCCGCGGGTGCGCCGTCCATGACCGCCACCAGGACGGTGCTGTCGCCGAACTGCCAGACCGGCGCGGCGTGGGCGAAGCCGGCCCGGCGCAGCAGTTCGGCGTGGCGG
>NZ_JBIWGC010000034.1:0-35631 GCF_044763335.1 Streptomyces sp. NPDC096105 | reverse complement strand
GGCGTTGACTTTTGGCACGCTGTTGAGTTCTCAAGGAACGGACGCTTCCTTCGTACTCACCCTCTCGGGCTTTCCTCCGGGCGCTTCCCTTCGGTTTTTCCGACTCTATCAGATCTTTTCGATCCGATTTCCTCGGCGCTTTCCAGGTCGACGCTTTCGCGCTTTCCTTTCCGGCGATCCGACTTTATCAGAGATTCTGAGCCGGTTTTCCCGTCCTCACCGGGCGCTGGCGCCCGACGCGTGAAGTCGTCGAGTGCCCGTCCGGGAGGAGTTGCAAACGTACTGGAGCGGGGCGCCCCGATGCAAATCGAGGCGCCCCGCTGCCGGTTCGCTCACGCGCGGTGTCCGACGGTCCGTCAGACCTCGACCACCACCGGCAGGATCATCGGCCGGCGCCGGTAGGTGTCGGAGACCCACTTGCCCAGCGTGCGGCGGATGAGCTGCTGCATCTGGTGGGGTTCGACGACCCCGTCCTGGGCCGAGCGCTCGAGCACCTCGGTGATCCGTGGAGTCACGTCGCCGAACGCGGAGTCCTCGATGCCGGAGCCGCGAGCCTGGATGTGGGGGCCGCCGGTGATCTTGCCGGTGGAGGAGTCCATGACCACGAAGACCGAGATGATGCCCTCGTCGCCGAGGATCTTGCGGTCCTTCAGGGCCGGCTCGCCGACGTCGCCGACGGAGAGGCCGTCGACGTAGACGTAGCCTGCCTGGACCTTGCCGGAGATCTTGGCCTTGCCCTGGACGAGGTCGACGACCACGCCGTCCTCGGCGATGACGATGCGGTCGTGCGGGACGCCGGTGAGGGCGCCCAGTTCGGCGTTGGCGCGCAGGTGGCGCCACTCGCCGTGGACCGGCATCAGGTTCTTCGGGCGGCAGATGTTGTAGAAGTACAGCAGCTCGCCCGCCGAGGCGTGCCCGGAGACGTGCACCTTGGCGTTGCCCTTGTGGACGACGTTGGCGCCCCAGCGGGTCAGTCCGTTGATCACGCGGTAGACCGCGTTCTCGTTGCCGGGGATCAGCGACGACGCCAGGATCACCGTGTCGCCCTCGACGATCCGGATCTGATGGTCGCGGTTGGCCATGCGGGACAGCGCGGCCATCGGCTCGCCCTGGGAGCCCGTGCAGACCAGGACCACCTCGCTGTCGGGGAGGTCGTCGAGCGTCTTGACGTCCACGACCAGGCCCGGCGGGACCTTGAGGTAGCCGAGGTCGCGGGCGATGCCCATGTTGCGCACCATGGAGCGTCCGACGAAGGCGACCCTGCGGCCGTACTCGTGGGCCGCGTCCAGGATCTGCTGGATGCGGTGGACGTGGCTGGCGAAGCTGGCCACGATGATCCGCTTGCGGGCACCGGCGAAGACCTGGCGCAGCACGTTGGAGATGTCGCGCTCGGGCGGGACGAAGCCCGGGACCTCGGCGTTCGTCGAGTCGGAGAGGAGGAGGTCGATGCCCTCCTCGCTGAGCCGGGCGAACGCGTGCAGGTCGGTGAGGCGGCGGTCCAGCGGGAGCTGGTCCATCTTGAAGTCGCCCGTGTGCACCGCCATGCCGGCGGGCGTGCGGATGGCCACGGCGAGCGCGTCCGGGATGGAGTGGTTGACCGCCACGAACTCGCAGTCGAAGGGGCCGATGCGCTCGCGCTGCCCCTCCGCGACCTGCAGGGTGTACGGGCGGATGCGGTGCTCCTGGAGCTTGGCCTCGATGAGGGCGAGGGTCAGCTTGGAGCCGATCAGCGGGATGTCCGGCTTCTCGCGCAGGAGGTAGGGGACGCCGCCGATGTGGTCCTCGTGGCCGTGGGTGAGGACGATGCCCTCGATGTCGTCGAGACGGTCCCGGATGGACGAGAAGTCGGGCAGGATCAGGTCGATTCCGGGCTGCTCCTCCTCGGGGAAGAGCACTCCGCAGTCGACGATCAGCAGGCGGCCTCCGTACTCGAAGACCGTCATGTTGCGGCCGATCTCGCCGAGGCCACCGAGCGGGGTGACCCGCAGGCCGCCTTCGGCCAGCGGCGGGGGCGGACCGAGTTCAGGATGCGGATGACTCAAAAGACTCTCCTCACCACGCGCGCCACGTACCGGTCGGGCACGTGGCGCGCGTGACGTTCGTGCAACAGCAGTTGTCGTGAAGGGGCGCGGGCACCGGTGGCCCGCGTATTCAGTTGTGGAGTCCGTCTGCGCGCCCGGGCGCGCGAAGTCTGATTACTGAAGTTGTACCCCGCCCGCGGCAAGATCGATCTTGAGCTGCTCGATCTCCTCGGGCGTGCACTCGGCCATGGGGGCGCGCAGGGGGCCCGCGGGGAGGCCCTTGAGCGCGAGCGCCGCCTTGGTGGTCATGACGCCCTGGGTGCGGAACATGCCCGTGTAGACGGGGAGCAGCTTCTGGTGGATCTCCGTGGCCTTCTGGACGTCGCCGGAGGTGTACGCCTCGACCAGGGCGCGCAGCTCGGGGGTGACGAGGTGGCCGACGACGGAGACGAAGCCGACCGCGCCGATGGAGAGCAGCGGCAGGTTGAGCATGTCGTCGCCGGAGTACCAGGCGAGTCCCGAGCGGGCGATGGCCCAGCCCGCGCGGCCGAGGTCGCCCTTGGCGTCCTTGTTGGCGACGATGCGGGGGTGCTCGGCGAGGCGGACGATCGTCTCGGTGCTGATCGGCACGCCGCTGCGGCCCGGGATGTCGTAGAGCATGACGGGCAGTCCGGCGGCGTCGGCGACGGCCGTGAAGTGCCGGTACAGGCCCTCCTGCGGGGGCTTGTTGTAGTACGGCGTGACGACGAGCAGTCCGTGGGCGCCGGCGCGCTCCGCGGCGCGGGCCAGTTCCATGCTGTGGTGGGTGTCGTTGGTGCCGACACCGGCCACGACGTGGGCGCGGTCGCCGACCGCCGCCACGATGGCCCGTACGAGATCCGCTTTCTCCGCGTCGCTGGTGGTGGGGGACTCGCCGGTGGTGCCGTTGACGATCAGGCCGTCGTTGCCTGCGTCCACCAGGTGGGTGGCGAGCCGCTGTGCGCCGTCGAGGTCGAGTGCGCCGTCCGCCGTGAAGGGCGTGACCATGGCGGTGAGGACCCGCCCGAAGGGGGTCTGCGGAGTCGAGGTCGGAGCCATGGGTTACACGCTACTCGTTGCTCAGGCCGGGGTCTTCCCTCGGGGGAGGCGGCAGGGGCTGCGGAGGGGGACCCGGCACTGCCCGCTCGGGGGTTCAGGCAGTGCCGGGTCCGTTTGATCAGGCTAGATGAACTTCGCGAAATGCCGCAATACGGACGCTTCGTGCGGCTGACCCGTACATCGTGCTCGCCTGCCGCGCGGGACGCGGAGGACGCCCGTTACGGGGCGACGCGCCCGTTGGCGTTGAAGGCGGCGTAGGTCAGCGGCATCAGGCGGGCCCACTCGGCCTCCATCTTCTCGCCGGCCATCTCGATCTCCCGCTGCGGGAAGGACGGCACCTTGGCCAGCTCGTGCTGGGTGCGCAGACCGAGGAAGTGCATCAGCGAGCGGGCGTTGCACGTGGCGTACATCGACGAGTACAGGCCGACGGGGAGCACCGAGCGGGCGACCTCGCGGGCCACGCCGGCGGCCAGCATCTTCTGGTACGCCTCGTAGGACTGCCGGTACGAGTCCTCCATGGCGCGTCCGACGAGGTCCTGCTGTTCCGCGGTGCCCTCGACGAAGCGGTACTTGCCGGGGCGGCCCTCCTGGACGAGCTTGCGGTCCGCGTCCGGGACGTAGAAGACGGGCTGGAGCTCCCGGTAGCGGCCCGACTCCTCGTTGTACGACCAGCCGACCCGGTGCCGCATGAACTCGCGGAAGACGAAGATCGGGGCGCTGATGAAGAAGGTCATCGAGTTGTGCTCGAAGGGGCTGCCGTGCCGGTCCCGCATCAGGTAGTTGATCAGGCCCTTGGACCGCTCGGGGTCCTTCTGCAGCTCGTCCAGGGACTGCTCGCCGACGGTCGAGACGCGGGCGGCGAACAGCACATCGGCGTCGGACGCGGTGTGCTTCACCAGCTCGACGGTCACATCGCTGCGGAAGGTGGGCTTGAGGTCGTCGGCAGGGGTGTCGGTCACGGCGCGGGAGGTCCTTCCATCACTTCTCGGGGCGGCGCCCACTCTACGGCGCTGCGGGAGCGCCGTACGGACCCCCGAGGGTGGTGACCGGTGACACAGATCGATAGCCTCACCGGGCACAGCCCCTGCATGGATCGAGTGAGGACCACCGTGCCCCTGCCCTTCCTGACGGCCGATCGCGCCTTCGACACGGCGGACGACATCGCGCTGCCGTACGACGACCGGGACCGCTGGCGGCGTCCCTACCGGCCCGGCCCCTGGCGGGTGGGGGCGGGGGCGGTCCTGCTACTGCTCGCCTCGTTCGTGCTGTTCGCCGCCGTGATCATCGCGGCGACGGCCACGCCCGCGTCGGCCGCCGCCGTGTTCGCGTTCGCGCTGGTCCTCGTGGCGGCCGCGCTGCGGCTGCTGCGCATGGGCGTGTGGGTGAGCGCCCGCGGGCTGCGTCACGTGGCGTTCGTCAGCACCCGGACGACCGCCTGGGACCAAGTGGTCTCGGTGCGCACGGTGCAACAGCCGGTGCGCTGGCTGGGGCTGCCCCGGACCGTGCAGGGGCAGGCGTTGGTCATGAGCCTGCGGGGCCGCTCGCGGGAGACGCCGGCGCCGCTGCTCACCTCGCACAACGCGGACTTCCTGGGGCGCGACCCGCTGGCCTTCGACCGCGCGGCCGACACGGTCGAGGCGTGGGCGGACGAGTACGGGCGCTCCTGACGCCTGCCCGCGCGCTCAGGAGACGGTCTTGCGCAGGGCGATGGCCCGCTGCATCGCCTTGCGGGCGCGCGGGGTGTCCCGGGCGTCGTGGTAGGCCACGGCGAGCCGGAACCAGCTGCGCCAGTCGTCGGGCGCGTCCTCCGTCTCGGCCTTGCGGAGCGCGAAGACCTCGTCGGCGGACTCCCGGTCGATACGGCCGCTGGGCAGCCGCCTGAGGTTGTCGACGGGCAGGCCGCCCTCGGCGTCCAGCTCGGCGGCGAGCCGGTTGGCGTCCCGGACGAACTGGGTGTTCTTCCAGAGGAACCACACGCCGATGACCGGCAGGATCAGCACGGCCACCCCCAGGGTGACCGTGAGGAGCGTGCCGGCCTTGATGAGCAGCACGCCACGGCTGCCGACCAGGACGAAGTAGACGACCAGGACGGCGGCCGTGAGGGCGTAGGAGATCTTCGCGCGCATGAGGGTGGGACCGGCTCAGTTCAGGTCGAGGAAGTGTTCCAGGCCGAAGGTGAGGCCGGGGGCGCTCACCACGCGGCGGACGCCGAGCAGGATGCCCGGCATGAAGCTGCTGTGGTGCAGGGAGTCGTGGCGGACGGTGAGGGTCTCGCCCTCGGCGCCCAGCAGGACCTCCTGGTGGGCGAGGAGGCCGCGCAGCCGGACCGCGTGCACCGGGACCCCGTCGACGTCGGCGCCGCGGGCGCCGTCGAGGGCGGTGGTCGTGGCGTCCGGGGCGGGGGCGCTGCCGGCCTGGCGGCGGGCCTCGGCGACGAGCTGGGCGGTGCGCGTGGCGGTGCCGCTGGGGGCGTCCACCTTGTTGGGGTGGTGCAGCTCCACGACCTCGACGGACTCGAAGTACGGGGCGGCGATCTGGGCGAACTTCATGGTCAGCACGGCGCCGATGGAGAAGTTCGGGGCGATGAGCACGCCCGTCCCCGGGGCCTGGTCGAGCCATCCCCTGAGCTGCGCGAGACGGTCGTCGGTCCAGCCGGTGGTGCCGACCACCGCGTGGATGCCGTGACGCACGCAGAAGTCGAGGTTGCCCATGACCGAGGCGGGGGTGGTCAGCTCGACGGCGACCTGGGCGCCGGTCTCGGCGAGGGTCTCGAGCTTGTCGCCCCGGCCGAGGGCGACGACCAGTTCCATGTCCTCGGCGGCCTCGACCGCCCGTACCGCCTCGGAGCCGATCCGGCCCTTGGCGCCGAGGACCGCCACGCGCAGCTTGCTCATGTCTGTTGCTTCCTTACCGGGTGTGGTGCCGGGGTGGGTCAGGCGACGGCCTCGGCCAGCCGGGCCGCCTGCTTGTCCTTCAGCGGGCCGATGACCGACAGGGAGGGCCGCCGTCCCAGGATGTCCCGGGCGACCGAGCGCACGTCGTCCGGGGTGACCGAGGCTATCCGGGCCAGCATGTCGTCGACCGACATCTGCTCGCCCCAGCACAGCTCGCTCTTGCCGATACGGTTCATCAGCGCGCCGGTGTCCTCGAGGCCGAGGACGGTGGAGCCCCTGAGCTGGCCGATGGCGCGCTCGATCTCGTCGTCGGGCAGGCCGTGCTCGGCGACGTGGTCGAGTTCGTCACGGCAGATCTTCAGCACGTCGTGCACCTGGGAGGGCCTGCAGCCCGCGTACACGCCGAACAGGCCGCAGTCGGCGAACCCGGAGGTGTACGAGTACACGCTGTAGGCCAGGCCGCGCTTCTCGCGGACCTCCTGGAACAACCGGGAGGACATGCCGCCGCCGAGGGCGGTGTTCAGCACGCCGAGCGCCCAGCGCCGCTCGTCGGTGCGGGCGAGGCCCGGCATGCCGAGCACGATGTGGGCCTGCTCCGTCCTGCGGTCGAGCAGCTCGACGCGCCCTGCGGTGCGCAGGGTGCGCCGGCCGCCGCGCGGGGCGATCGGCTGCGCGGCCGGGTCCTTGAGCGCGCCGGCCTTCTCGAAGGCGGCGCGGACCTGGCGGACGACCTTGTCGTGGTCGACGTTGCCCGCGCAGGCGACCACCAGGTGCGTGGGGTCGTAGTGCTTCCTGTAGAAGCGGCGGATGCGGTCGGCGGTGAGGGCGTTGACCGTGTCGACCGTGCCGAGGACGGGGCGGCCGAGCGGGTTGTCGCCGAACATCGTGTGCGCGAACAGGTCGTGCACGCAGTCGCCCGGGTCGTCCTCGGTCATGGCGATCTCTTCGAGGATGGCGCCGCGCTCGACGTCGACGTCCTCCTCGCGGATCACCGAGCCCGTCAGCATGTCGCACACCACGTCGATGGCGAGCGGCAGGTCGGTGTCGAGCACGCGCGCGTAGTAGCACGTGTACTCCTTGGCCGTGAACGCGTTCATCTCGCCGCCGACGGCGTCGATGGCGGCGGAGATGTCCAGCGCGGAGCGGGTGGCCGTGCCTTTGAAGAGCAGGTGCTCCAGGTAGTGGGTGGCTCCGTTGAGGGCCGGCGTCTCGTCGCGGGAGCCTACGTGGGCCCAGATGCCGAAGGTCGCCGAGCGGACCGAGGGCAGGGTCTCGGTGACGATGCGCAGTCCGCCCGGAAGGGTGGTCCTGCGGACCGTGCCGATGCCGTTCTCGCCCTTGATGAGGGTTTGGGTACGGGCGACGGCCCGCGCCTCCGAGGAGGTGCGGGCCGTCGCCTTGGCGCTACGGGACGTCACTTGTCGGCGTCGTCCTTCTTGTCGTCGTCGGAAGCGCCCGCGGCGGAGTCGCTGTCGGTCTCGCCCTCGATCACGGGGATCAGGGAGAGCTTGCCGCGGGAGTCGATCTCGGCGATCTCGACCTGGACCTTGTGGCCCACGCCGAGGACGTCCTCGACGTTCTCCACGCGCTTGCCGCCGGCCAGCTTGCGGATCTGCGAGATGTGCAGCAGACCGTCCTTGCCGGGCAGCAGGGAGACGAACGCGCCGAAGGTGGTGGTCTTCACGACCGTGCCCAGGTAGCGCTCGCCGACCTCGGGCATCGTCGGGTTGGCGATGCCGTTGATCGTGGCGCGGGCGGCCTCGGCGGCCGGGCCGTCGGCGGCGCCGATGTAGATGGTGCCGTCGTCCTCGATGGTGATCTCGGCGCCGGTGTCCTCCTGGATCTGGTTGATCATCTTGCCCTTGGGGCCGATGACCTCGCCGATCTTGTCGACCGGGATCTTCACGGTGATGATCCGCGGCGCGTTCGGGGACATCTCGTCCGGCGTGTCGATCGCTTCCATCATCACGTCGAGGATGTGGAGGCGGGCGTCACGGGCCTGCTTGAGGGCGGCGGCCAGGACGGAGGCCGGGATGCCGTCCAGCTTGGTGTCGAGCTGGAGGGCGGTCACGAACTCCTTGGTGCCGGCGACCTTGAAGTCCATGTCGCCGAAGGCGTCCTCCGCACCGAGGATGTCGGTGAGGGTGACGTAGTGCGTCTCGCCCTCGATCTCCTGGGAGATCAGGCCCATGGCGATACCGGCGACGGGGGCCTTCAGCGGCACACCGGCGTTCAGCAGCGACATGGTGGAGGCGCAGACGGAGCCCATGGACGTCGAGCCGTTGGAGCCGAGGGCCTCGGACACCTGGCGGATCGCGTAGGGGAACTCCTCGCGCGTCGGCAGCACGGGCACGATGGCGCGCTCGGCGAGGGCGCCGTGGCCGATCTCGCGGCGCTTGGGGGAGCCCACGCGGCCGGTCTCGCCGACGGAGTACGGCGGGAAGTTGTAGTTGTGCATGTAGCGCTTGCGGGTCACCGGGGAGAGGGTGTCCAGCTGCTGCTCCATGCGCAGCATGTTCAGCGTGGTGACGCCCAGGATCTGGGTCTCGCCGCGCTCGAACAGCGCGGAGCCGTGCACGCGCGGGATGGCCTCGACCTCGGCGGCCAGGGTGCGGATGTCGGTCAGACCGCGGCCGTCGATGCGCTTCTTCTCCTTGATGACGCGCTCGCGGACCAGGGACTTGGTCAGCGCGCGGTACGCGGCGGAGATCTCCTTCTCGCGGCCCTCGAACTCCGGCAGGAGCTTCTCGGCGGCGAGCTGCTTGACGCGGTCCAGCTCGGCCTCGCGCTCCTGCTTGCCGGCGATGGTCAGCGCCTGGGCCAGCTCGGGCTTCACGGCGGCGGTCAGCGCCTCGAGGACGTCGTCCTGGTAGTCCAGGAAGATCGGGAACTCGCCGGTCGGCTTGGCGGCCTTCGCGGCGAGGTCGGCCTGGGCCTTGCAGAGCACCTTGATGAAGGGCTTCGCGGCGTCCAGACCGGCGGCGACGACCTCCTCGGTCGGCGCCTCGGCGCCGCCCTCGACGAGCTTGATCGTCTTCTCGGTGGCCTCGGCCTCGACCATCATGATCGCGACGTCGCCGTCCTCCAGGACACGGCCCGCGACGACCATGTCGAAGACGGCGTCCTCGAGCTCGGTGTGCGTCGGGAAGGCGACCCACTGGCCGCGGATCAGCGCGACGCGGACGCCGCCGATCGGGCCGGAGAAGGGCAGGCCGGCCAGCTGCGTGGACGCGGAGGCGGCGTTGATCGCCACGACGTCGTACAGGTGGTCGGGGTTGAGCGCCATGATGGTGGCGACGACCTGGATCTCGTTGCGCAGGCCCTTCTTGAAGGACGGGCGCAGCGGGCGGTCGATCAGGCGGCAGGTGAGGATGGCGTCCTCGGAGGGACGGCCCTCACGGCGGAAGAACGAGCCGGGGATCTTCCCGGCCGCGTACATCCGCTCCTCGACGTCCACCGTGAGGGGGAAGAAGTCGAGCTGGTCCTTGGGGTTCTTGGAAGCGGTGGTGGCCGACAGCACCATGGTGTCGTCGTCCAGGTACGCCACGGCGGAGCCGGCGGCCTGCTTGGCGAGGCGGCCCGTCTCGAAGCGGATGGTGCGGGTGCCGAAGGAGCCGTTGTCGATGACGGCCTCGGCGTAGTGGGTCTCGTTCTCCACCAGCGTTTTCTCCGTTACTTGTCGTCTTTCGTCCCGTTCGCCCGTGTGGCGAGGGGACGGGGCGGAGAAGCGCTCCACTGGTGCGGGCCGGTCTTCGATCGAAGCACCCGGGGTTCACTCTCCCGGGGGCCACTACCGAGGACCGGCGGCGGCGAGGTGCGCTTCCCCTCGTAAGGGGGACGTCGGGTGACGTCCGGTGTGATGTCCGTGGATCGCATACCCGATGCGGCGCGGGTCATCACACTGAGTCGTAGTTCTTGCGTTGTGCTACCACACTACAAAGGCGGGGTGACACTCCGCACGTACAGCAAAGGGAGCGGCCCCCTTGTCCCAGGGAACCGCTCCCTTCACGGCGTCTTACTTGGCGCCCGCCGCACCGCGGCGGATGCCGAGGCGCTCGACCAGCGCACGGAAGCGCTGGATGTCCTTCTTGGCGAGGTACTGCAGCAGCCGGCGGCGCTGACCGACGAGGATCAGCAGGCCACGGCGGGAGTGGTGGTCGTGCTTGTGGGTCTTCAGGTGCTCCGTCAGGTCGGAGATCCGACGGGACAGCAGAGCGACCTGGACCTCGGGGGAGCCGGTGTCACCCTCCTTGGTGCCGAACTCGGAGATGATCTGCTTCTTCACTGCGGCGTCGAGCGACACGCGTACTCCTCGTGATCTGTGAGTGGCCACCGAGTGCCCCCGGTCTGCGTCTCGGGGGGTCTTCCACGACTCGGAAGGCGGGGATCCGCTGGGCGCGGCCTCCAGAGCGGACGGCTCCGGGGGTGCGTACACAAACGGCCATCGCCCAGAGTACCAGGTGGCGGCGGGCGTCTTTCCTCCGGTCCGTCGAACCCGCGAGGAGGGACGGGGCGGGCCACTAGGGTGAGCGCTCGGATCGATCGTACGTCGGGAAGGGGTCGCTGGGGCATGGCGGAGACGGCTGAGGAGATCAAGGCGCGCAAGGAGCGGGAGAAGAACGAGCTCTACGCCCTCGACATCTCCGGTGTCGAGTGGCACGGCGCGCCGGGCACGGAGGAGCACGAGGAGCGGGTGGAGATCGCGTACCTGCCCGGCGGCGCCGTGGCCATGCGGTCCTCCCTCGACCCGGACACCGTGCTGCGGTACACGGAGGCGGAGTGGCGCGCGTTCGTGCTGGGCGCGCGCGACGGGGAGTTCGACCTGGAGCCGGCGGAGGGCGACGCGCAGGCGTAGGCGTTCGAAGGTGCGGCGCCCGGGGGAGGCCCGTCGGGCGCCGCACCTCGTCCACCGTCGAAGAGAACGGGGACGGGGCGCGACGCCTGGGCGTCAGGGCCGGTGCCGCCGTTCCGTGCGCCGTCGGTCTCACGACGGGGGACGGCACATGGCGGCGCATCGATGCCTGCGGGCGGATCGGGCCAGCCGCGCGGACGTGCGGCGGCACGAGCGCGTGCCCGCCGCTCCGGGAGCGGCCCACCGGTCCGACTCGAGCCGCGCGGAGCTCGGGGGTGCCATCGAGCGAGCGGCAACCGGCCCCCGTCGCGACCGGCCTTCCCTCACCTAGGCCCAGGCCCAGTCTCAGGCGATGAAGGACGTTCCAGTCCTTTTCCGCCGCATCCGACGCCTGTGCGGTCCTGCGCGAGGCGGTGCGGGAGTTGCCCCGTGTTCCTCGGCCAGCAAGGTCAACACGGTTTCGTGTCGCAGGACTTGCTCCACATCTCCCCGCAACGGCAGGAGAACGCACCGCGGACACCGGACCGAGGCGGCGGTCCCGCTGGACGTGACGGAGTGGTCGGACACCGGGCCGAGGGCGGGCCTCCCGAGGTGACGGTCGTGGTGATTAGGCTGGTACCCGGTGTGACGCCAGAACCCGTCGTACGGGTACGGGCGTCCTGACGGGGAGGGCAGATGGTCGCCCCCAGCACGGCACGAGGGTGCTCGACCAATCAGGAGGAACTGTGAGCAGCGATCGGGACGGTACGCACGGGAGCTGGGCGACCCCCGGCGATGACCAGCCCGACGCGGAGTCCTCCGTCGAGACGACGGGCGAGTTCACCATCGACTACGCGCCGCCGGCCTGGTACACGCAGAACGCCTCGGGGGCGTCTTCCTCGGCCTCGTCGGCCGGTTCCTCCCCTTCTGATTCCGGCAACTCGTCCGGATCTTCCGCGGATTCGGGGAGTTCGGGGGCGTCGGGGACTTCGGGAGGTTCTTCCTCGCCGTCCGGCGGGTCCGGTACGTCCTCCTCGCCGACGGGTGCTTCCGGTGGGCCGATTCCGCCGCTGCCGGGGCTGACCCCGCCGCCGCACGCCGTGGGGGCCTCCGGGCCGTCCGCCCTGCCGACCCCTCCGGCGCCGGGGGCGCCTTTCACTCCGCCCGCGCCCGCACCCGCTCCGGGCGCCCCGTTCACGCCTCCCCCGCCGCCCTCCGGTGGGCCCGTCGCCGTGCCCCGGCTGCCGGTGGGGAGCGGGTTCGAGCCGCAGCAGCCGGAGCCGGACGCGCAGGGGAAGAAGGAGCCTGAGCGGGAGCCCGAGTCCGACTCGGCCCCGACGGACGCCTCTCCGTCTCCGACTGCCGTGCCGGCCATGCCGGTCGGGCAGCAGCCGTCGCCGCACGGGGAGCCGTCGGACGGGACCGACAAGGGTGACATCGGGAGCGGCGCCACGATCCGTTTCTCCGCCGCCGCGTTGCAGCGGGAGATCGCTGAGCGCGATGCGGCCGCCGAGGCGGAGAAGGAGGAGGCCGGCTCCAGCTCCGAGGCCTCGGTCGAGCCGGTCGTGGCGGAGGAGGACACTGCCGATGCTTTGCCAGGGACGAACGACGACACGGGTGTCGACGAGGCCGACGCCGGCGACGAGGACAGTCTCGACGCCGACTCCTTCGGCCCCCACGACGTCGACGAGCGCGACGACGAGGGCGCCGAGAGCGCTGCCGCCGCCGTGGAAGAGGACGAGTCCGCTGAATCGGACGCGGCCTCGGTGGCTGACGTAGAGGGTGATGTCCCGGCGGCGGCCAAGGACGAGGACCGGCCCGAGGACGCCGTGTCGTCCGACGACGTGGCGGAGCCGGACGACGACGAGCCTGCCGGAGCCGAGCCGGAGGAGGCGGTTCCCGCCGACGCCGACGACCAGGGCAGCGAGCCCGGGGACGCCGTTCCGGGGCCGGTCGACGCGCCTCAGGCGCCTCCGGTTCCGCCTGCCCGCCCGATCGCTCCGCCGTCGGGCGGCGACTGGTCCGTGCAGCCGCCGCAGCCGCAGGCTCCGCAGGGTGGTGCGCCCGCTCCGCAGGCCCCGTTCCAGCCGCAGGCCCCCCAGCCGGCGCCGGCTGCCTGGAACCCCCCGCCGGTTCCCCCGGCGCAGCCGGCAGTGGCGGCCCAGCAGCCGCCGCAGGCTCCGGTCCCGCCCGCGTCCCCGGCCGGATACGGCTTCCCGCCCGCCACGCCCACGCAGCCACCCGCCCAGCCCCAGCCGGGCGCACCCGCCCAGCAGCCCGGATACGGCTTTCCGCAGCCCGCCGTGCCGGGTCAGCAGCAGGCCGAGCCCCCGGCACCGGCTGCCCCGTCGACACCCGCTGCTCAGCAGCCGCCGCAGGCTCCGGTCCCACCCGCGCCCCCGGCCGGATACGGCTTCCCGCCCGCGCAGCCCCAGCCCCAGCCCCAGCCCGAAGCACAGCCCGCACCTCGGCCGGGCGCACCCGCCCAGCAACCCGGGTACGGGTTCCCGCAGCCTCCCGCCCAGCCGCAACCGGGCACGCCCGACCAGCCCGCCGGATACGGGTTCCCGCAGCCCGGCGCCGGTGCTCCGGGCGGGCCCACTCCCCCGGCCCAGCCGGGCGGTTACGGCTTCCCCCAGCAGCCGCCGCACCAGCAGCCCACCCCGCCCGCGCAGCCGCAGCCGCCGCACCAGCAGCCTCAGCAGCCGCACCCTGGTGTCCCGCCGCAGGCACAGCCCCCGCAGCAGCCCGTCGACCCGCGCAGCGGTACCGCCTGGCCGCAGCCCGTGCAGCACGACCAGCGGCAGCCGGTCAACCCCGGTGCCGCGCCGCTCGGTTACACGGCGGCAGTCGAACTGTCGTCGGACCGGCTGCTCAACAGCAAGAAGCAGAAGGCGAAGAGCAGCCGCCCCGCGTCCGGCGGGTCGCGGTTCAAGCTGGGCGGGAAGAAGGAGGAGGCCGAGCGGCAGCGGAAGCTGGAGCTGATCCGCACGCCGGTGCTGTCCTGCTACCGCATCGCCGTCATCAGCCTCAAGGGCGGCGTCGGCAAGACGACCACCACCACCGCCCTCGGCTCCACGCTCGCCAGCGAGCGGCAGGACAAGATCCTGGCGATCGACGCCAACCCGGACGCCGGTACGCTCGGCCGCCGCGTGCGGCGCGAGACCGGGGCCACCATCCGTGACCTCGTCCAGGCGATCCCGTACCTCAACTCCTACATGGACATCCGGCGGTTCACGTCGCAGGCGTCGTCCGGTCTGGAGATCATCGCCAACGACGTCGACCCGGCCGTGTCCACGACGTTCAACGACGAGGACTACCGGCGCGCGATCGACGTGCTCGGCAAGCAGTACCCGATCATCCTCACCGACTCGGGCACCGGCCTGCTGTACTCCGCCATGCGCGGGGTGCTGGACCTCGCCGACCAGCTCATCATCATCTCCACGCCGTCCGTGGACGGTGCGAGCAGTGCCAGCACGACGCTGGACTGGCTGTCGGCACACGGGTACGCGGACCTCGTGTCCCGGTCCCTCACCGTCATCTCCGGCGTGCGCGAGACCGGCAAGATGATCAAGGTCGAGGACATCGTGTCGCACTTCGAGACGCGCTGCCGGGGTGTCATCGTCGTGCCGTTCGACGAGCACCTGGCCGCCGGTGCGGAGGTCGACCTCGACATGATGCGGCCGAAGGTGCGGGAGGCGTACTTCAACCTCGCGGCGATGGTCGCGGAGGACTTCGTCCGGCACCAGCAGTCGCACGGGCTGTGGACGTCCGACGGCAACCCGCCGCCGGTCGCCGCGCCGCCCCTGCCGGGACAGCCGATCCCGGGCCAGCCCATGCCCGGCCAGCCCATGCCTGGTCAGCCGGTTCCGGGCCAACCCGTGCCCGGACAGCCCGCCCCGGGACCGTACGGGCCGGGACAGGCCGTCCCCGGCCAGCCGGGGGCGTACCCGCAGCAGCCACAGCACCCGCAGCAGCCCCCACAGGCTCACCCGGGCCAGCCCTATGCCCACCCGAGTCAGCCGGGGCAGCCGGCGCAGCCCCAGGCCCAGCCCGGCCAGCCGCCCGCCCACCCGGGTCACCCCCCGGCGCAGCCGGGCCAGCAGGCCCAGCCCGGTCAGCCCTACCCGCCGGCGCCGGGCCGGCCCCAGCCGTACCCCCCGCAGCCGGGGCAGCCGGGACACCCCGGACCGGCGCAGCAGTAGGGCGCGACCCGGACCACCGCGCCCGTAAGGGAAAGCGGCCCCTCCACGAGGGGCCGCTTTCGCGTCTGCGCACCGTCAGCCGCCGACCAGCAGCGCGTCAGTGGTCTCGACCAATGAGGTGCAAACACAGCGTCAACTGAATGTTTCCGCAGGCCACATGGGGTGCGCGCGCCCACCTGGCCGACCACCGCGCGGCTGGTGCGTGCGCAGACCCTGGCGGTGGAGACCCGGCCGTACATCGAGCGGGCACGGGCGCTGGGCGGCGGCCACCGGCACATCATGTCCCGGCACGTGCTGCCCCATGTGATGCCGCTGGTGCTGGCGCAGACGACCCTGATCATCTCGACGGCGATCCTCGCCGAGGCGACGCTCGCCTTCCTCGGCCTCAGTGATCCGTCGGTCGTGTCGTGGGGCGCGCTGCTGCAGGACGCGCGGGAGGCGGGAGCGGTGAGCTCCGGCCACTGGTGGTACCTGGTGCCGCCGGGTGTGGCCATCGCCGTGGTGGCGCTGGCGTTCACGCTGTGCGGGCGGGCCGTGGAGCAGGTCCTCAACCCCAGGCTGGGGGTGCCGGGGTGAGTCTGCTCGAGGTCAGGGACCTGACGGTGACGTACGCGGGCGGCGCCGCGGCCGTGCGCGGGGTGGACCTGCGGCTGGACGCCGGGCGGAAGCTCGGCCTCGCCGGCGAGTCGGGCTGCGGGAAGTCCACGCTCGCGCTGGCGCTGCTGCGGCTGCTTCCGGCGGGCGCCCGGGTCACCGGGGAGATCCTGCTGGACGGCGAGAACGTGCCGGCCATGAGCTGGGGCCGGGTCCGGGCCGTGCGCTGGGCCGGCGCCTCGATCGTCTTCCAGGGGGCGATGCACTCCCTCAACCCCGTGCACCGCATCGGCGACCAGATCGCCGAGCCGATCCTGCTGCACGGCCGGGCGACGGCGGGCGCGGCCCGGAAGCGGGCCGGGGAGCTGCTGGAACAGGTCGGTCTTCCGGCGGCCCGTGCGGCGGCCTTTCCGCACGAGCTGTCCGGCGGCCAGCGGCAGCGGGTGACGATCGCGATGGCACTGGCCTGCGACCCGCGGCTGGTCATCGCGGACGAACCGACCACCGCGCTGGACGTGATGCTCCAGGCGCAGATCCTGCGACTGATCGGACAGCTGGTCGCGGACCAGGGCGTGGGGCTGATGATGATCAGTCACGACCTGGCGGTGCTCGCCGACACCTGCGACCGGATCGCGGTGATGTACGCGGGGCGGGTGGTCGAGGAGGGGCCCGCCGGCCAGGTCCACGAGGCCGCCCGACACCCGTACGCCCGGGCCCTGTCGGCCGCCTTCCCACGCATCGGCGACCCGTCCTCCCGCTTCGCACCACGCGGCCTGCCCGGCGACCCACCGGACCCGTCGGCGCTGCCGGGCGGCTGCGCGTTCCATCCGCGCTGCGCGGTGGCGCTGGACTCCTGCGCGGTCGAGGACCAGGCGTTGCGCGAGGTGGGCGCGGGGTGGCGGGCGGCTTGCGTACGGGTCGGGCGGGACGGCGGTGGAGAGGCGGGGGCCGCGAAGCCGCGTGAAGGCCCGGTACGGCCCGGCACCGGTGACGCCGTACACCCCCGTCAGGAAACGAGGCCCCGCACCCCATGACCGTCTCCCCCTCCCCCGGCGCCGGCACGCGGGCCGCGCTGCTCAGCGCGCACCGCGTGCACGTCACCTTTCCCGGTCGGCACGGCGCCCCCGACGCCCGGGCCGTGGACGGGGTCGATCTCGACATCCGGCCCGGTGAGATCGTCGCCCTGGTCGGTGAGTCCGGGTGCGGGAAGACCACGCTGGCCCGCGCCCTGCTGGGCCTGGTCGCGCTCACCGCCGGGAGCGTCACCTTGACGGGCGGCCGCTGGAGCGCTCCGGCCGCCGGCTGAAGGCGTACCGCAAGCGCGTGCAGCTGGTGCTGCAGGACCCGAGCGGCTCGCTCAACCCACGGCACACCGTGTACGACGCGGTGGCCGAGGGGCTGCGCATCCACGGTCACGGCGGTGACGAGCGGGCGACCGTGGCCGGGGCGCTGTCCCGGGCGGGACTGCGCCCGCCGGAGCGCTTCTTCCCGCGCCGTCCGCACGAGCTGTCCGGCGGTCAGCGCCAGCGGGTGGTGATCGCGGGCGCGCTGGTGCTGGAGCCCGAACTCCTCGTCGCCGACGAGCCCGTGGCCTCCCTCGACGCCTCCGTGCGCGGCGAGATCCTCGCGCTGCTGCTGCGGCTGCGCGACGACCTGGGGCTGTCCGCACTGGTCGTCACGCACGATCTGGGGCTGGCCTGGAACATCGCCGACCGGGTGGCGGTGATGTATCTGGGCCGGATCGTGGAGACCGGGCCGGTGGAACAGGTGCTGACCGCTCCCCGGCACCCTTACACGCAGGCTCTGCTGTCGGTGCTTCCCGAGGCGCCCGGCGACCCCGTGGTCCTCACCGGCGAGCCCCCGGACCCGTCCCGGATTCCGTCCGGCTGCCGTTTCCACGCCCGCTGCCCGATCCTGGCGAGCGGGGAGGCGGAACGGGCGGGAGTCGCGCAGGCGTGCCGCACGCGGGATCCGGGGATCCTGACCGGCGGCGGCACGGCTCAGGTGGCGTGCCACTGGGCGGCGGCACGCTGACCGGGGAGCGACCGCTCAGCCGCCGTGCCACCCCGAGGGCTCCTCACGCGCCCTGACACCTCGCCCAGCGACTCCCCGGCGCCCTGATCCCGCTCGGCGGCTCGCCGAACGCCCTGATCCCGCTCGGCGAATCCCCACGGACCTTGGTCCCGCTCGGCGACCGCTCAAGCGCCCTTCTCCCGCTCGGCTGCCGCGACGAGCTCCTTGCACCGCTCGACGTCCCGCCCCATCTGCGTGAGCAGATCGTCCAGCGTGTCGAACTTCGCCTGGCCGCGCACGAACGCCAGGAAGTCCACGGCGACGTGCAGCCCGTACAGGTCGAGGCCGACGCGGTCGATGGCGTACGCCTCCACGGTCCGCTCGGTGCCGTCGAACTGCGGGTTGGTGCCGACGGAGATCGCCGCCGGCATCGCCTCGCCCTGCGCGTGCAGCCAGCCCGCGTACACCCCGTCGGCGGGGACCGCGGTGTGCGGGAGCGTCTCGACGTTGGCCGTGGGGAAGCCGAGGTCGCGGCCGCGCTGGGCGCCGCGCACGACGACGCCCTCGACGCGGTGCGGACGGCCGAGGATCTCGGCGGCGCCCTCGACGTCGCCCTCGGCGACCAGCCGACGGGTGAGCGTGGAGGAGAACGGCTCGCCGCCGCCTGCCTCACCGGTCACGTACAGGTCGACGACCTCGACCTCGAAGTCGTACACCGTGCCCTGCTCGGCGAGGAACCGCACGGTGCCCGCGGCCTTGTGGCCGAAGCGGAAGTTGGGGCCCTCGACGACCGCCTTGGCGTGCAGCTTGTCGACCAGCACCTTGACCACGAACTCGGCCGGCGACAGCTTCGAGAACTCGGTGGTGAAGGGCAGGACCAGCACCGCGTCCACGCCCAGCCCGGCCATGAGGTCCGCGCGCCGGTGGTGCGGGGCGAGCAGCGGCGGGTGGCTGCCGGGGCGGACCACCTCGCTGGGGTGCGGGTCGAAGGTGACGACGACCGCGGGGACGCCGAGCGCGCGGGCGCGGTCCACGGCGTGCCGGATGATCAGCTGGTGCCCGCGGTGCACTCCGTCGTAGGAGCCGATGGTGACGACGCTGCGCCCCCAGTCGTGGGGGATGTCCTCCAAGCCACGCCAGCGCTGCACTGTGACTGCTCCTTGTCGAAACCTTGTCGGACGAACCCGAGTCCGTGGACTTCTCTGCGCAGCTCTAAGGGTGCCATGCCGGGTGGACCGGCTCGCATCGGCATGGGGCTGTGTGACGACGTGCACGCGCCCGGTGGTGTCAGACGGGGGCGGCCGCGCCCGTCAGCTCGTCGATCACCTCCCGGGTGGCGGGTCCGACGAGCGGCCCCCAGACGCGCGGGGCGTCCGCGAGCCAGCCCGCCACGGCCGCCGCGAGGCCCGGCACGTGGCGGGCCAGGTCGGCGAGGGTGCGGTCGAGGCGGGCGGCGCCCTCGGCCGTGCGGACGAGGAGCAGTCCCGTGCGGTGGACGAGCACCCGCAGCTCCGGGCCGGTGTTCCGGGCGGCGGCGCGCAGCACCGCGTCCAGCACGCCGGGGTCGGTCTCCCGGGCGAGCAGCGTGTCGAGCAGGGCGCGGCGCAGGGGGCGGGAGGCGGAGGCGCCGGGCGCGGCGAGGACGCCGGCGAGGGCCAGCCGCAGGGGGCGCGGGCCGTCGTCGAGCAGCTCGGTGAGGAGCAGGCGCAGCACGGCGCGGGCGGCGGGGCCGAGGTCGAGGCGGCGGTCGGCGTACCCGGCGACGCTGCCGGTCAGTTCGGGCCGCAGGGCCACGGCCTCCCGTACGAGGGCGGCGACCGGCCGCGCGAGGGCGGGCGTGGTGGCGTCGGCGAGGGCGCGGAAGGTGTCGTCCGCGTCCGTGCCCTCCGTGAGCCGCGTGCGGAAGGCGGCGAGCACGGGCTCGGTGTGGGTCGTCAGGGCGTCGGTGAGCGCGCTCGGCGGGAAGTGCGGGTCGCCCTCCGCGAACCGCTCCAGGGCGCGGGCGAGATGGCGGCCCCTGCTGTCCGGGTCGCGGACCAGGAGGGCGAGGGCGCCGCCGTGCAGCGCGCGGTCGGCGGTGCGCACGAGGACCGCGAGGGCGGCGTACCGCAGCAGCGTGCGGTCGCCGAGGTCGCGGGCGTACGGCGCGACCCGCAGGCCGTGGGTGACGGCCGCGGCCCGGCGGGCGGGGCGCGGGTCCTCGGCCCAGCGGTCGACGGCCCGGCACATCGTGCCGGGCTCCTCCTCGGCCAGCACGGCGAGCAGTTCGTCGGCCCGCCGGTGCGGGCTGTCGGCCAGTGCCTCGGTCAGCGCGTCGGGCGCGGCGTGGCGGTGCGTGTGCAGCAGGGCCTGCGCGGCGGTCGCCACGGTGGCGTGCGGGGTGGCCGGCAGCGGCCGCTCGTCGTCGAACCAGCGGATCAGGTACGGCAGTACGGTCGCGGGCTCGGCGGTGAGCAGGCCGGCGACGGCGTCGAGGAAGCGGGGGGCGCTCTCGCACGGGGGCCCGTCGGCCGGCACCAGGCGGCGCAGCAGGGCGCACCGCGCGTCCACGGGCAGCCGCAGCCGCGTCCAGAAGGCGGGGCCCAGCCCGGGCGGGACGGCCCTCCGCTGCTCCCGCCAGGCGACGACGCGGTCGGCGAGCAGACGCAGCACGTCCGCGTACGGGCCGGCGTCCGGTACGCGGGTGAGGACGCCGGTGAGCAGGCGGGAGGCCCACCAGGAGCCGGGGTCGGCGTCCAGGGCGTGCGTCAGGTCGGCCAGGCGGGACGAGAGCCGGGCGGCGCCGTGCCTGCGGGCGAGGCACAGCAGGGCCTCGACGACGGGACCGATGCGGTGGCGGGGCACGGGCTCGGTGCCGGCGGCGGGGGCGGGGGCGTGCACCAGGGTGTGCAGGGCGCCGTCCAGGTCGAGGTGGGCGCCCTGGAGCCAGTCGGCGAGCTCCTCGTGCCCGAACCGGTAGCCGTCCCCGGCCGGGACGAGGAGCCCTTCGGCGAGCACGGCGTCCGCCCATCCGGGCGCCGCGCCGCCGTGCCGGCCGGAGGCGGTCGCGAACCCGGTCCCCGGCTCGGGGAACAGCTCCTCGAACGACGCGCGGTCCAGTGCCCCGTCCTCCGTGCCGAGGCAGCGCCGGGCCGCCTCGTGCGCCTTCCCCGCGGCCCTGGCGGCCAGACGGCGTACGGCGGTGCCGCGGACGCCGAGCCCCCCGGCGAGGCGCTGGGCGATCCGCAGGCACGTGAGGTCCAGGTGGGCGGCTAGCACGTCGTCGCGGTCGACGGGACCGTCGGGTGCCGCCGCGGCGACGTCCGACCGGACCTCGGCGAGCAGCCGCAGGGTCAGCGGGTGGGCCGCGTCGGCCTCGCTGACGGCGCCCTCGGGGATGCCGTACCGGGCGCGGGCCTCGCGGGCCTCGTCGGCGGTGAGGTCGCCGAGGACCACGCACGGCGGGAGCCCCTCGGGGCCCGTGCCGCCGTGGTGGAGCAGACCGGACGCGAAACCGGCCTCCTCCCAGTGCTCGGCGCCGCAGGACACCACCAGGCGGGTGCCCGTGGCGCGCAGCCGGCGCGCGGTCTCCTCGGCCCACGCGACGCGCCGCCGGTACAGTCCGGGCGCCATCTGCCCGAGGTCGTCGAGGAGGAGCAGCAGGGGGCGGCCGGCGGTGTGGGCGAGCAGCGCGAGACGCTCGGGCGCGAGGTCGCCGAGGTCCTGCGGCGGGAACGGCATACGGGCGGTCACGTCGGCCGCGGCCCGCTCCAGGGCGCGGCGGGCGGCGTCGGCGACCGAGGTGTCGTCCTCACGCAGGTCGGCCCCGCGCAGCCACAGCGTGGGCAGGCCCTCGCGGTGGCGGCGGCCGGCGAGGGCGGCGAGTTCGGTGCTGCGGCCGCTCCCGGGCGGCCCGACGAGGCCCAGCACGGCGGCGTCGCCCCGCTCGAAGGCGTGAAGCTCCGTGCGCACGGCGGGCCGTTCGACGGGCTCGACGACCGCCTGCGGGCCGTGACGGGCCACCGAGGCGGCGGTGAGGCCGACCAGCCCGGCGAGGTTGAGGTCGCTCCCGTACGCGGGGACCGTGGCCGCGTTCTCCATGAGCAGCCCGGCGAGGGCGGGGACCGTGGGGCGCAGGGGGACGGCGAAGCCGACGTCGGAGGCGGCGGTGCGCAGCGCGGTGCCGAGAACGCCGACGACGGTGCCGGTGGCGGGGTCGAGCACGGGGCCGCCCGCCGCGCCGCCGCCGAGCCGCAGCGCGTCCCGCCCGGCGGTGCCGACGGCCAGCTCCAGGGCGCCGGGCACGCGGTGGGCGCGGTCGGTGGCGGTGTACGTCACGGTGGTCGTCCCGAGCACCCGCGCCTCACGCCAGCCCCCGGCGGGGATCCGCACGTACGCACCGGTCTCCACGGTGTCCCGCGAGGTGACCGGCAGGGGAGCGACGCCGAGGTCGCCCGCGCGCACCAGGGCCAGGCCGAGGGCGGGCAACGGCGTGACGGCGTCGGCGGTCACGATGCTGTGGCGGCCCTCCGCGCCGTACAGCACGAGGCGGGGCAGGCCGTCGACGGCCTCGTGGCTGGTGATCACGGTGCCGTGCCGGTCGGCCACGAAGCCGGTGCCGCGCGGACGGCCGGCCAGGTCGTGGAGCGCGACCAGTCCGGGGTCCGCGGCGGCCCGGAACGGCTCGAGGGCGTGCCTCGGGGCGTCGAGCGACGGCATTATGGAGCCTCCTGCCGTGCCGTACCTGGTGCCTTGCCCGCGACCTTAGGGCCCCGATGATCAGCGGCACAGATCGGCCGGCGAACGCGCCCCCTTCCACTCCCCCGCTTCACTCCGAGCGCCCGCGCGTGCGGGTGAACGGAACGGGGTGGACGGACAGACCCCGGGGGTGGGGGGACCGAGGGGGGACCGTGGAGCGGCGCCATGCCCCTCCCCGTGTCGCGCCGCTCCACGGGCGGCCTCGGCGGAAGCGGCCCCCGGAGGGGCCGTCCTCACGCGGCGAAGACCGCCAGGCTCTTCGCCTTCCCCCGCTGCTCCTCCACGAGCGCCAGGAACCGCTCCCCGGGGCCGAAGACCGCCACCGCGCCCCTGCCGGCGTACTCCTCCGGCATGTCCAGGCGGACGCCGTTCGTCAGCAGCCTGGCGCGGCGTTCGTCGACGTCCCAGCGGGGGAAGGCGGCCGCCGCGGCCTCGGCGACCGGCATGACCGTCAGCTTCTCCTGGAGCTCGTCCAGGGTCTTCGCAGCGTCCAGGCGGTAGGGGCCGACGCGGGTGCGCCGCAGCGCGGTCAGGTGGCCGCCCACGCCCAGTCCCGCCCCCAGGTCGCGGGCGAGGGCGCGGATGTACGTGCCGGAGGAGCAGACGACCGAGACCACCAGGTCCAGCACCGGCGTGCCGTCCTCGGCGACGGCCTCGCGGACGTCGTACACGGAGAACGAGGAGACGGTGACCGGCCGGGCGGGGATGTCGAAGTCCTCGCCCTCCCGCGCGCGCTTGTAGGAGCGCACCCCGTTGATCTTGATGGCGCTGACCTTGGACGGCACCTGCATGAGGTCGCCGGTCAGGGCGGCGATCCCCGCGTCGATGGCCTCGCGGGTCACCTTCGAGGCGTCGGCGGAGGCGGTGATCTCCCCCTCGGCGTCGTCGGTGACGGTGGTCTGGCCGAGCCGGACCGTGCCGAGGTATTCCTTCTCGGTCAGCGCCAGGTGGCCGAGGAGCTTGGTCGCCCGCTCCATGCCGAGGACGAGGACGCCCGTCGCCATCGGGTCGAGCGTGCCGGCGTGGCCCACCCGGCGGGTGCGGGCGATGCCGCGCATCTTGGCGACCACGTCGTGCGAAGTGAAGCCCGACGGCTTGTCGACGATGACAAGGCCGTCGGGCGTGGTCTGCTTCTGGGTCATTCGGCGGTGTCGTCCGTCTCGTCGTCGCCCGGCTTGCGGTACGGGTCGGCCTCGCCGGCGTACGCGGCGCCCGCGGACGCCTCGCGCACCTTGGCGTCGGACTGGCGCGCCTTGTCGAGGAGGTCCTCGATGGTGCGCGCGGTGTCCGGCAGGGCGTCCATGACGAAGGTGAGGGTCGGGGTGAACTTCACGCCCGCCGCCCGGCCCACCTCGGAGCGCAGCACGCCCTTGGCGGACTCCAGGCCGGCCGCGGCCGCCTTCCGCTCCTCGTCGTCCCCGTACACCGTGTAGAAGACGGTCGCCTCCCTGAGGTCACCGGTGACCCGGGTGTCCGTGATGGTGACGTGCGAGCCGAGCCGCGGGTCCTTGATCCCGCGCTGCAGCTTCTGGGCCACCACCTCTCGGATGAGGTCCGCCAGCCTCTTGGCACGCGCGTTGTCGGCCACTGGTC
Source organism: Streptomyces sp. NPDC096105 (assembly GCF_044763335.1). Taxonomy (NCBI): domain Bacteria; kingdom Bacillati; phylum Actinomycetota; class Actinomycetes; order Kitasatosporales; family Streptomycetaceae; genus Streptomyces; species Streptomyces sp. NPDC096105. Next base: position 11,666 of record NZ_JBIWGC010000034.1, on the reverse strand, counting down.
CGTCTCCTTAAGTGCTTAGCGTCTTGCTTCAGTCTTCGTCGCTGTGGAGCCTGCGTCGAACCGAGAGCAGTTCCACCTCGGGCCGCCCGGCGACCAGCCGCTCGCAGCGGTCGAGGACGTCGGTGAGGTGGCTCCATTCCCCGGAGACCACCGCGAGGCCGATCTCGGCCCTGCGGTGCAGGTTCTGGTTCCCGGTCTCCGCCACGCTGACCGCGTACTTCCGCTGCAGTTCGGCGACGATCGGGCGGACGACGGAGCGCTTCTCCTTGAGCGAGTGGACGTCGCCGAGGAGCAGGTCGAAGGACAGAGTCCCCACATACATGTGTGCATCCGGATGACCCGCCGGCTCGGGATCAGGGGCCTCCCCGGTCCGGACGGAGCCGGTGCCCCGGGGAAGGGCGCCGCAGCGGCGCCGGTACGGGAACCGTACACGCAACGGCCGGGGCCGATCGACGGAAATTCGCTTCCGCCGACCGGCCCCGATCGCGTGCTGCTGCGGTCAGACGCGCGGCTTCTCGCGCATCTCGTACGTCGCGATGACGTCGTCGACCTTGATGTCGTTGAAGTTTCCGAGGTTGATACCGCCCTCGAAGCCTTCGCGGATCTCGGTGACGTCGTCCTTGAAGCGACGCAGACCCTCGATGTTGAGGTTCTCCGCGACCACCTTGCCGTCGCGGATGAGGCGCGCCTTGGTGTTCCGCCTGACCTCGCCGGAGCGGATGATGACACCCGCGATGTTGCCCAGCTTGGACGACTTGAAGACCTCGCGGATCTCCGCCGTGCCGAGCTCGACCTCCTCGTACTCCGGCTTGAGCATGCCCTTGAGGGCCGCCTCGATCTCCTCGATCGCCTGGTAGATGACCGAGTAGTACCGGACGTCCACGCCCTCGCGCTCGGCCATCTGCGCCGCGCGGCCCGCCGCGCGGACGTTGAAGCCGATCACGATGGCGTCGGAGCCCATCGCCAGGTCGATGTCGGACTCCGTGACCGCACCGACGCCGCGGTGCAGGACGCGGATGTCGACCTCTTCGCCGACGTCCAGCTGGAGCAGCGAGGACTCGAGGGCCTCGACCGAACCGGAGGCGTCACCCTTGATGATCAGGTTCAGCTGCTGGACCTCGCCGGCCTTGAGCACCTTGTCCAGGTCCTCCAGCGACACGCGGCGCGTGCGCTTGGCGAACGCGGCGTTGCGCTCACGGGCGGCGCGCTTCTCCGCGATCTGACGGGCCGTACGGTCCTCGTCCACCACGATGAAGTTGTCGCCCGCACCCGGGACGTTGGTCAGGCCCAGGACCTGGACCGGCGTCGAGGGTCCGGCCTCGGCGACGTTGTTGCCGTTGTCGTCGAGCATGGCGCGCACGCGGCCGTAGGCGTCGCCCACCACCATCGTGTCGCCGACCCGCAGGGTGCCTCGCTGGACGAGGACGGTCGCCACGGCGCCGCGGCCGCGGTCGAGCCGGGACTCGATCGAGATGCCCTGCGCGTCCTGCTTCGGGTTGGCCCGCAGGTCGAGCGAGGCGTCCGCGGTGAGGATGACGGCCTCGAGGAGGCTGTCGATGTGCAGACCCTGCTTGGCGGAGATGTCGACGAACATCGTGTCGCCGCCGTACTCCTCGGCCACCAGGCCGTACTCGGTCAGCTGACCGCGCACCTTGGTCGGGTCCGCGCCCTCGACGTCGATCTTGTTGACCGCGACGACGATCGGCACGTCGGCCGCCTTGGCGTGGTTGAGCGCCTCGACCGTCTGCGGCATGACGCCGTCGTTGGCCGCGACGACCAGGATCGCGATGTCGGTCGACCGCGCACCACGGGCACGCATGGCGGTGAACGCCTCGTGACCCGGGGTGTCGATGAAGGTGATCTTGCGCTCTTCGTCGTTGACCTCGGTCGCGACCTGGTAGGCACCGATGTGCTGGGTGATGCCGCCGGCCTCGCCCGCGATGACGTTCGTCTTGCGGATGGCGTCGAGCAGCCGGGTCTTTCCGTGGTCGACGTGACCCATGACGGTGACGACCGGCGGGCGGACCACCAGGTCCTCCTCGTCGCCCTCGTCCTCGCCGAACTCCAGGTCGAAGGACTCGAGCAGCTCGCGGTCCTCCTCCTCCGGGCTGACGATCTGAACCGTGTAGTTCATCTCGTCCGCGAGGAGCTGGAGCGTCTCGTCGGAGACGGACTGGGTCGCGGTGACCATCTCGCCGAGGTTCATCATGACCGCGACGAGCGACGCCGGGTTGGCGTTGATCTTCTCCGCGAAGTCGGTGAGCGACGCACCGCGCGACAGGCGAATGGTCTCGCCGTTGCCGCGAGGCAGCATCACGCCGCCGACCGACGGGGCCTGCATGGCCTCGTACTCCTGGCGCCTCTGCCGCTTCGACTTGCGGCCGCGACGCGCGGGACCACCGGGACGGCCGAAGGCGCCCTGCGTGCCACCGCGGCCACCGGGGCCGCCGGGACGGCCGCCGAAGCCGGGACGGCCACCGCCGCCGGCGAAGCCGCCACCGCCACCGGGACGGCCGGCGAAGCCGCCACCGCCACCGGGACGACCGGCACCGCCACCGCCGCCGGGACGGCCGGCGAAGCCGCCACCGCCGCCGGGACGGCCGGCACCGCCGGGACGGCCCGCACCGCCCGGACCACGGCCGCCGGGGCCGGGGCGCGGGCCGGCAGCGGGACGCTGCGGCATCATGCCGGGGTTCGGACGCGGACCCGCGGGGCCGCCGCCGGGACGGGGGCCGCCCTGCGGACGCGGCATCGAGCCCGGGGTGGGACGCGGACCGCCCGGAGCCTGCGGACGCGGACCGCCGCCCTGGCCGGGGGCCTGGGGACGGGGACCCGCGCCGGGGGCGCCGGGACCGGGACGCTGGCCCTGCGGGCGCGGGGCCTGCGGACGGGCCATGCCGGTGGAGCCACCGGAGGTGAACGGGTTGTTGCCGGGGCGCGGACCTGCCGGGCGGGCGCCCGGACGAGGAGCACCGCCGCCGGAACGCTGGCCCTGGCCGGCCGGACGGCCCTGGCCGCCCTGGCCCTGACCGGGACCGGCGGGACGGCCGCCGGGCTTGGGAGCGCCGGGACGCGCGCCGGGCTTCGGACCGGACTGCGCCGGGGACGCCGCGGGCGGGGCCTGGAACTCCGGAGCGGCCGGAGCCGGACGCGGCGCGGGGCGCGGGCCCGGAGTCGGACGCGGACCGGGAGCCGGCGCGGGCGCCGACGGAGCCGCCGGCGGCTGGGCCGCGGCGGGCTTGGGGGCCGGCGGCTTCGGGGCGGCCGGACGGTCCCCCGCTGCCCCGGCGGCGCGGGAGGGTCCCCCGGCCTGCGCCGGGGACGGCGCGGGCTTCGGGGCGGCCTTCTTCGGGGCGCCGGGCTTCGCGGCGGACCTGCCGTTGCCCCCGCCCTGCTGGAAGGCGTCTGTCAGCTTGCGTACTACGGGCGCTTCGATCGTCGAAGACGCCGAACGGACGAACTCACCGAGTTCCTGGAGCTTGGCCATGACGACCTTGCTCTCCACACCGAACTCCTTGGCGAGTTCGTAGACCCGGACCTTAGCCACTTCGCTCCTTTGAGGTCCGGGTTGCGTCCGGACCGTCGCTAGTTCATGGGCGTACTCATCGCGTACTCATCGAGTGCTCATCGCAATCTCGACCTGCTTTCGACTCGCGAGGTACCAGGCCGTACGGGGGTTTCCGTACGGCAAGTTCTTACCGTGTCGCCTGTCCAGCGGATGTGTCAGCCGCTGATCGGCAACTCTGCGCCTGCTCGACGTAGTGGCGCAACGCCTTTACGTCGAGCGGTCCCGGGACGCGGAACGCCCGCGGGAACGCCCTGCGGCGCACCGCCTGGTCGAGACAGACCGGTACGGGATGCACATACGCACCCCGGCCGGGCAGCGTACCGCGTGGATCCGGGACGCATGCGTCCTCGATCACCACGATCCGCAGCAGCTCGCCCTTGACCGCTCGCTCGCGGCACCCCACGCACATGCGCTCGGGGCACACGCCAGCCTGTGTCCGGCCAGACACTCCTCAGTCTACCTCCCCGGACCGACCTCACCCCTCCGGGGCAAGAATCGAACACCGTCACGAGCAAAGCTGTCGTGATCTCAGCCCCTCGCGGCCTGGATCTATTCCCCGGTCTGTTCCGTGTCCGGCCGGATGTCGATCCTCCAGCCGGTCAGCCGGGCGGCCAGGCGGGCGTTCTGCCCCTCCTTGCCGATGGCCAGCGAGAGCTGGTAGTCCGGCACGGTGACCCGGGCGGACCGGGCGGCCAGGTCGACGACGTCCACCTTGGAGACGCGGGCCGGGGACAGGGCGTTCGCCACCATCTCGGCCGGGTCGTCGGACCAGTCGACGATGTCGATCTTCTCGCCGTTCAGCTCCGCCATGACGTTGCGCACACGGCCGCCCATGGGGCCGATGCAGGCGCCCTTGGCGTTCAGCCCGGAGCGGGTGGAGCGCACGGCGATCTTGGTGCGGTGACCCGCCTCACGGGCGATCGCGGCGATCTCCACGGAGCCGTCGGCGATCTCCGGCACCTCGAGGGCGAACAGCTTCTTCACCAGATTGGGATGCGTGCGCGAAAGGGTGACGGACAAACCGCGCACCCCCTTGGCCACCCGGACGACGTACGACCGCAGGCGCGTGCCGTGCGGGTAGGACTCGCCGGGGACCTGCTCCTGCACCGGCAGGATGGCCTCCAGCTTGCCGATGTCCACCAGCACGTTCTTCGGGTCGCGGCCCTGCTGGACCACGCCGGTGACGATGTCGCCCTCACGGCCGGCGTACTCGCCGAGCGTGGCGTCGTCCTCGGCGTCGCGCAGGCGCTGCAGGATGACCTGCTTGGCCGTGGTGGCGGCGATGCGGCCGAAACCGGACGGGGTGTCGTCGAACTCGCGGGGCTCCTGGCCCTCTTCGAGGTCGTCGGGGTCCTCCTTCGCCCACACGGTCACATGTCCGGTCTTCCGGTCGAGCTCCACGCGCGCGCGCCGGCGGCTTCCCTCGGTGCGGTGGTAGGCGATGAGGAGGGCCGACTCGATCGCCTCGACCAGCAGGTCGAAGGAGATCTCCTTCTCCCGCACCAAGCCCCGCAGGGCGCTCATGTCGATGTCCACGGCTACGCCTCCTCTTCCTTCTTGTCGTTCTTGTCGGACGCGTCGTCCTTGCGGTTGAACTCGACCTGGACGCGCGCCCTGGCGATGTCGTCGAAGGCGAGTCGGCGCGCGGTGGCCTTGCGGCCCTTGACGCCGGGCACCTCGAGGTCGAGGCCCTCGTCGTCGGCCGCGAGGACGCGGGCGACCAGCTCGCCGCCCTCGGCGAGCTGGAACCGCACCAGGCGGCCGGTGGCGCGCACGAAGTGACGGTGCTCGGTCAGCAGGCGCTCCGCGCCGGGGGTGCCGACCTCGAGGGTGTACTCCGCGCTGCCCATCGCGTCGGTCTCGTCGAGCTTCGCCGAGAGCGCGCGGCTCACATCGGCGATCCGGTCGAGGTCGGCCCCGGTGTCGGAGTCGACGACGACGCGCAGCACACGCTTGCGGCCGACCGCGTCGACGGCGATCTCTTCGAGATCCAGGCCCTGGGAGCTGACGAGCGGTTCCAGAAGTTCTCGAAGCCTCTCGCTCTGGGTGGTGCTCATCCGGGTGACTCCTCGGCCGCGTGTGCTGTTGTGGGACGGTGCGCGTGTCTGCACAAAGGGTATCCGGTCGCAAGGGGTGTTGCCGTCCACCCGTGGCCACCCGGTCGGCCAGGGTGCCGCTGGCCGGCGCCGGACGGGCCTGCGGGTACCGTGATCGCGGGCCCCGCCCGATCTCCTGTTCCCGTCCCGTTCGTCACGAACCCCCCGAGGACGCCTGCCGTGTCGTTCCCCCTGTCTCCGCGCGCCCGCTCGGGGCCGCGCAGAAGGAGTCTGCTCGCCGCCGCGCCGACGGCCCTGCTGATGGCGGGCTGTTCCACCGGTTCCGACGCCCCGGGTGGCGCCGCCGCGCGGCCCTCGGCCGCCGAGCGGCCCTCGGCCGCCGAGCGGACCCGGGCGCGCGCGGCCCGGGACAGCCGGGCGCTGGCCGCGCGGTACGACGCGGTCGCCGCCGCGCACCCGAAGCTGGCGGAGCGTCTGCGTCCGCTGCGGGCGGACGTGGTGCGGCACGCGGAGGCGTTCGAGGCGGGCGCGGCGGGCTCGCCCTCGCCGTCGGTGTCGTCCGCTCCCTCGGCCGGGGCGACCGCGGCGGCCGCGCCGACGTCGGCTCCGTCACCGGCCGGGGTGCCCGCGAACGAGAAGGACGCGCTCGCCCAGCTCGCCGCCGCGGAACGGGAGATCGCCGACCGCCGGACCGAGGAGCTGCTGACCGCGCCGGCCGAGCTGGCCCGCCTGCTGGCCTCGGTGTCGGCGTCCGGGGCGGCGCACGTGTACCTGTTGACGGAGGCCCGACGGTGAGTGACGCGCAGGACAAGGAGCTGCGGGCGCTGCAGGCCGCGCTGGCCGCGGAGCACGCGGCGGTGTACGGCTACGGCGTGGTCGGCGGGCGGATCGGCGATCAGCGGCGCGCGGAGGCACGGACGGCGTACGACGCGCACCGGGCCCGCAGGGACGCACTGGTGCGCGCCGTGAAGGACGCCGGGGGCGCGCCGGTGGCCGCCGCGGCGGGGTACGCGCTGCCGTTCCCGGTGCCGGACGCGGCCTCCGCGGTGCGGCTGGCGGCGGAGCTGGAGAACCGGGTGGCGGGCGTCTACGCCGACCTGGTGCGGTCGAGCGACGGCGAGCGGCGCAGGTCGGCGGCCGAGGCGATGCGGGAGGCGGCGGTGCGGTCCGTGCGTTGGAGCGGTGAGAGCGTAGCCTTCCCTGGGCTCGCCGAGCGGAGCGGTACGGCTTCGGGCGGCCCGGCGCCGACGCCATGACATGACGGGGGGCACCGGCACCGTGTGACAGCAGGAAGGAACGACTCGCGCATGGCATTCGAACCGCCGCGGCGTCTGGTGAGGGCGCTCGGTGAGACGGCGCCCGAGGGTGACGACTGGCTGGAGAAGCTGCCCCGCCTGGCGCGTGAGGCCGTCGAACGACGCGAGTTGACGGTGGAGCGGGTGCAGCTCCCGGGCGGGCGCAGCAGCCTGGTGGTGCTCGTCCGCACGGCCGGCGGCACGCCCGCCGTGCTGAAGCTGGCGCCGCCCCGGGCACGCCCGGAGAGCGAGCGCGTCGCACTGGCCCACTGGGGCGGCCTGGGGGCGGTGCAGCCGCTGGAGCCGCTGTCCGAGGGCGTCGAAGGGGTGCTGCTCCTGGAGCGGCTGCACCCGGACGTCTCCGTGCGGACGCTCCCGGAGGCGAAGGCGCTGCTGGAGGCGGCGGGCACCCTGCGCAGGCTGTGGGTCGACCCGCCGGAGGACCACGTGTTCGAGACCGTGGCCGAGCGCACCGGACGGCAGGCGAAGGCGATGCGGGCCGGCGCGGACGCCGCTCCGGAGGTGGCCCCGCTGGTGGACGCGGCGCTGTCGGCCCGCGAGGAACTGCTGGCCTCGCCGCCGGAACGCCGCCTGCTCCACGGCACGTTCCGGCAGAGCAAGGTGCTCGCCGGAGACCGGATGCCGTGGCTCGCGGTGGGTCCCGACCCGGTGGTCGGCGAGCACGCCTTCGACCTGGCGCGGCTGGTCCGCGACCGTGTGGAGGACCTGATCGCCCAGCCCTCGGGCGCGACGACGACCCGCCGCCGCGTACGCCGCCTCGCGGAGTCCCTGGAGGTCGACCGCGACCGCCTCCGCGGCTGGACCCTGTTCCGAGCGGTCGAATCGGGCGTCCGCGCCCGCCGGGTGGGACGTGAGCGGGACGCGGAACTGCTGTTGGAGTTCGCGAGCTGGCTGTAGGGCGTGACGCGTCCACGGGACGCCGGTGCGGCCGGCGCCGACGGCCTCCCGGTCGCGCAGGCCGGCGTTCTCGTGGCGCGGCGCCCGCCTGCCCGACGTGGTGCGGGAACCGCGCGCGTTCCTCACCGTCGGCCTGGGCGCGCCCGAGGGCACGGGCGCCGCGCTCCTCCGCTTCCGTGGCGAACGCCTCGGCCTGCCGTCGGGCCTCCTGAGCCGCCCGCTCACGGCGGAGGCCCGCTGCAGACCGACGGCGCCACGCCGCCGTGGAACGGGTCGTCCCGGCCGCGGGCGGCGAGCGCGTCCGCGGCCGGGACGACCCCGGGGCCGGGAAGTGTCCTTCAGCGGGCGGTCAGGCGGGCGATCGCCTCGTCGACCGTCAGTTCCTCGCGTTCGCCGGTGCGGCGGTCCTTCAGTTCCAGCACGCGGTCGGCGGAGCGGCGGCCCGCCACCAGGATCTGCGGGACACCGATCAGCTCCGAGTCGGTGAACTTCACGCCCGGGGAGACCCCCGCGCGGTCGTCGACCAGGACGCGGACGCCCGCGGCGGACAGCTTCTCGGAGACCTCGAGCGCCAGCTCGGTCTGCAGCGCCTTGCCGGCGGCGACCACGTGGACGTCGGCCGGGGCGATCTCCTTCGGCCAGCACAGGCCCTTGTCGTCGGCGGTCTGCTCGGCGAGGGCCGCCACCGCGCGGGAGACGCCGACGCCGTAGGACCCCATGGTGACGCGGACCGGCTTGCCGTTCTGGCCGAGGACGTCGAGCTTGAGGGCGTCGGCGTACTTGCGGCCCAGCTGGAAGATGTGGCCGATCTCGATGGCGCGGTCGAGCTTCAGCCCGGTGCCGCACTTGGGGCAGGGGTCGCCCTCCTCGACGACGACCACGTCCACGTACGCGTCGACCTCGAAGTCCCGTCCGGCGACGACGTTCTTCGCGTGGGTGTCGGCCTTGTTGGCGCCCGTGATCCAGGCGGTGCCGGGCGCGACGCGCGGGTCGGCGATGTAGGTCACCTTGTCCAGGCCCTGCGGGCCGACGTAGCCGCGCACCAGGTCGGGGCGGGCGATGAAGTCGGCCTCGGTGACCATCTCGACCTCGGCCGGGGCGAAGTGCGCCTCGACCTTGCCCATGTCGACCTCGCGGTCACCGGGCACGCCCACGGCGACGATCTCGCCGTCGACCTTGACCAGCAGGTTCTTCAGCGTGGCCGAGGCCGGCACGCCGAGCCGGGCGGCGAGGGTCTCGATGGTGGGGGTGTCGGGCGTGGGGATGTCCTCGGCGGCCGGCGCCCCGGCCGCGTCCACCGGCTTCAGCTCGTACGAGACGGCCTCGGTGTTCGCGGCGAAGTCGCAGTGGGGGCAGTCGGCGAAGGTGTCCTCGCCGGCCTCGGCGGGCGCGAGGAACTCCTCGGACCTGGAGCCGCCCATGGCTCCGGCGGTCGCCTCGCAGACGCGGTAGTCGAGGCCGATGCGCTCGAAGATCCTCTGGTACGCCTGGCGGTGCAGGGCGTACGACCGGGCCAGGCCCTCGTCCTCCAGGTCGAAGGAGTAGGAGTCCTTCATCAGGAACTCGCGGCCGCGCAGGATGCCGGCGCGGGGGCGGGCCTCGTCGCGGAACTTCGTCTGGATCTGGTAGAGGATCACCGGCAGGTCCTTGTAGGAGGACGCCTGGTCCTTCACCATCAGCGTGAAGATCTCCTCGTGGGTGGGTCCGAGGAGGTAGTCGCCGCCCTTGCGGTCCTGGAGGCGGAACAGCTCGGCGCCGTACTCGTCCCAGCGGCCGGTGGCGTCGTAGGGCTCGCGCGGCAGCAGGGCGGGGAGCAGCACTTCCTGGGCGCCGATGGCGTCCATCTCCTCGCGCACGACCCGCTCGACGTTGGCGAGCACCTTCTTGCCGAGGGGCAGCCACGTCCAGATGCCGGCGGCGGTGCGGCGTACGTAGCCCGCGCGGACCAGCAGCTTGTGGCTGAGGACCTCGGCGTCGGCCGGGTCGTCGCGCAACGTCTTCGCCATCAACTGGGACATGCGCTGGACCGGTGCGTTCGCCATGATTCTCGTACTCCTGCTGCTGGGGGTCCCCCCGCTCGAACCCGGCCGAGAGTGGGGGAAGGTGATGACAGGAGGTTAGCCGGGCGGGACGGGGCGGCGGAAATCGGTTAGGCGCGCGGCAGCGGCAGCGGGGCGCCCATGACGGCGTACGGGGTGGGCGCGCTCGGGAAGCGGACCTGCCGGGCGAGGTCCTGGTAGCCCAGCGAGCGGTACAGGTGGCGGGCGGGGCTGTCGAGGTCGAGCGCGGACAGGAGCGACCGGGGCTCTTCGGCGCCGTCGGTGATCGTGGTGATCAGGGCGCGGCCGACGCCGTGCTTCTGGTGCCGGGGGTGGACGTGCAGCTCGGTGATGACGAAGGAGTCGTCGAGCCAGTCGTCGTGGCCCCGGGCGCGCAGGTACGGCTCGACGACGGTGGACCACCAGTGGCTGCGCTGGTTCGGCATGCCGTAGACGAAGCCGACCAGGCGTCCCCCGACGGTGGCGCCGTAGGCCCGGGCGCCGGGGAAGGTCATGTGGCGCAGCACGATCTGCCGGCGTACGGCCACCTCGTCGGGGCCGAGCCCGAACGCCACCGCCTGGACGGCCAGCGCCTCGTCGACGTGGCCGGGGAGGTCGAGGGGGCCGATCACGATGTCGTCGGGCTCGGGGCGGCCATGACCGGAAAAGCGCACCATGCCGGGGAGACTACAGGGACGGGCCCGTCAGAACAGCACGCTCATGAAGGCTCCGACCTCGCGGAAGCCGACTTTGTCGTACGTGCGGCGGGCGGGCGTGTTGAAGTCGTTGACGTAGAGGCTGACCACGGGGGCGACGTCGGCGAGGGCGTAGCGCAGGACGGCGGCCATGCCGGGGGCGGCGACGCCCGTCCCGCGGTGCTCGGGGGCGACCCAGACGCCCTGGATCTGGCAGGCGCGGTCGGTCGCGGCGCCGATCTCCGCCTTGAAGACGACGTTGCCGTCGGCGTCGAAGCGGGCGAAGGAGCGGCCGGAGCCGACCAGTTCGGCGACCCGGGCCTGGTAGAGCAGGCCGCCGTCGCCGGCCAGCGGGGAGACGCCGACCTCCTCGGTGAACATCGCCACGCACGCCGGCATGATCGTCTCCAGTTCGTCCTTGCGGACGCGGCGGACGTACGGATCGGGCTTCACGGTGTCGGGCATGCGGTCGGTGACCAGCAGCGGCTGGCGGGCGCGGACCTCGCGGGCGGGGCCCCACCGGGGTTCGAGCAGCCGCCAGAGGGCGGCGGTGGGTTCGGCCGGGCCGACGATCGACGAGCAGCGGCGGCCGGCTCGGCGGGCTCGGTCGGCGAAGGCGCGGACGGCGCGGGGGGTGGCGCAGATGGGGACGAGGTTGGCGCCCGCGTAGCACATCGACGTCAGGATGCCGTCCTCGTACCAGCCCCACATCTCGCCGCCGAGCCGCCAGGGGTCGAGGCCGGCGATCCGCACGCGCGCGGTCACGAAGGCGTTCGCGACCGGGTCGCGGTCGAGTACGGCGAGTGCCGCGTCCAGGTCGTCCGGTTCGAGGACCCGGGAAGTGGTCTGCGTCAACACGTGCGGGGCCTCACACAAAAGGGTTCTGCCTGATTTCCGCACTGTACCCGCGGATGCCGGGGGCTGCCGCCCCCGGTTCCCGCGGGCGCCGTGAGGGTCCGGTCAGCCGGCCACCGCGACCTGCGGCTCGCCGGAGGCCACGCCGTCCTTCTCCATCTGCTCGGCGATCTTCATCGCCTCCTCGATCAGCGTCTCCACGATCTTCGACTCCGGCACGGTCTTGATGACCTCGCCCT